>NZ_LHQS01000002.1:0-301876 GCF_004102725.1 Methanoculleus taiwanensis
CCGCCGAACTCAGACGAAATCCAGAGTGCACACCAAACGGTTCAGCGAACATAGGGTTTATACCCGATGAACGCACCAACCTATACACACGGCTTGCCAAGGTGGCGGAGCGGCTACGCGGTTGACTGCAGATCAACTACACCCCGGTTCAAGTCCGGGCCTTGGCTTTGGTAATAGCGGCCATAGCAGTGGGGAAACACCTGGACCCATTCCGAACCCAGCAGTGAAGCCCACTCACGTAACCCGTTGTACTGAGGTACGCGAGTCCTCGGGAACCTGGATACGCTGCTATTACCTTCCTTTACACTGAAACGAACTGCTTCTTCTCACACCATGACACTCGGCAGCGACCGGCTTTCTTCTTCGTCCAGACCGGACGCACGTTAAAAAAACATCGCTCTCTCTTCTGCATCTATTTACTTCGTCAGTAGCCAAGCCGCTCGCGGATCAGGATCAGGGTGACCCGGTCATCCGCGGTCTCGTCTGCGAGGATCACGGTCTTCCCGATCTCGCTCGGAACGCCGTAGGCACGCAGAGCCCGCTGATTCTCGAGCGGCAGGGCGTACTCCCGGCACCGCCTGAGCGCCTCGTCAAGCGTCGGCACGATCTTGTTGACGCCGGTGACAAGGATGAGACGGGCTGCCGCGTGCGGCCATGCCCCGACCCGGCTTCCCGTCCTGTCGCACCCGACAAGTTCCCCCGATTCGGCGATTGCCTGCACGCCGGAGAGATAGTACCCGGCGGCGACGCTTTTCCGGCGGAGGGCGTGCCGCTTCTCTGCATCGTCCTCGGCGGTGATAACCGTATGATAGTCCCGCCAGCCCTTTCGGTTCTCTTCGAGTGCCCGGGGATACCCGATCTCCAGCAGGGTCGTCGAATAGCCGTTCATGATCTCGGCCCCCCCCGGTATCAGGTCGACGAGCGCCCGGAGTGCCTCCTCCCCCGTCTCTACCAGGATCACCCCGACGTTGCGCGACTCGATTGCCCGCACCGTCCGCTCGATCGTCGCCTCGTCAGGTATTCTGCTCCACCGCTCCTGGTCGACACCGGCATCCGCCAGGAGGTTGCCTGCGCTGTACTGCGTTCTGTGCGATGTCCGGGTTACCTGTTGCATCTGACCACCCCGGCCACGGAAGGACGAGATCGTACATAATGATTACTGCACGCCCGCCGTGTTCATGTGATCCGGGCGAGCCCCGGTGAGAACTCATTTCCAGAGATATTTATAGCCTGAAGCGAACCTCTCCCCCAACGATGAACAACCGGCAGACTATCGACCTCGGAGCTATCGCCTGGGCCGCGATGGAGAAGTACGGCTTTGTCCCCAAAATCCCCCCGTCGGTCATCCGGGAAGTGAACACGCTGCACACAGGCGTCTTCACGGACAGTGGGGAGGCGATCCGCGATCTCCGGTCGCTCCTCTGGTCGTCGATCGACAACCACGACTCGATGGATCTCGACCAGCTGGAGGTATGTGAGCGCGGGGCGAATGGCGAGATACGGGTAAAGGTCGCCGTCGCTGATGTCGACGCCTTCGTCCCGCAAGGTTCCAGGGCCGACCGGTACGCCCGCCGGAACGGAACCTCGGTCTACACCGGCGTTACGACCTTCCCGATGCTGCCGGATCGCCTCTCCAAGGACATCACCTCCCTGCTGCCGGGGAAGGAGCACCTCGCTATCGTCGTTGAGTACGCGGTTCTCCCCGACGGCAGCATCCGGCCGGGCGGCGTCTCGCGCGCCTTCGTCACGAACAGGGCAAAACTCGTCTACGAGGAGGTCGGCGACTGGCTCGAGGGGACAGGGCAGGTTCCGGAGACGGTCACGGCCGTTTCCGGGCTCAAAGAGCAGATCCTCCTGCAGAACGAGGCCGCGCAGGCCATGAAGAAACGCCGGACGGAGCAGGGAGCGCTCGCCCTCGAGACGATCGAACCCGAGCCGGTCATGGTGGACGGCCGGGTGGCGGGCCTCGTCGTCCAGCGGCAGAACCTGGCGCGCTGCCTGATAGAGGAGTTCATGGTCGCGGCGAACCGGAGCATCGTCGCGTTCCTCGGCGATGCCGATCTCCTCATGATCCAGCGGATCGTCAGAACGCCGAAGAACTGGGAGGGAATCGTCGCCGAGGCGGCGGAACGCAGCGAGGTGCTGCCGGCGAGGCCGGACGCACAGGCGCTCACCCGTTTCCTCCTCCGGCAGAAGGTCGCCGATCCGGATCACTTCCCCGACCTCTCCCTGACGGTGGTGAAACTGATGGGACCCGGCGAATACGTGGCCTTCAGGCCCGGTGGCGAGCCGGTCGGCCACTTCGCGCTTGCCGTCACCGACTACACGCACGGAACCGCCCCGAACCGGCGGTACGTCGACCTCGTTATCCAGCGGCTGGTAAAGTCGGCGCTCGCCGGGGAGGACTGCCCGTACACACCTGTGGAGCTCGACGAGCTCGCCGCCTGGCTGACAGATCGGGAGATGGCGTCGCAGAAGGTCGAGCGGTTTGTCCGGAAAGCTGCGGCCGCAGTCCTGCTCCGGACCAGCATCGGCGAGTTCTTCGATGCGTTCGTCACCGGCGCCTCGGAGAAGGGAACCTATGTCCGCCTCCTCTCCCCGCCGGCGGAAGGCCGGGTCATGCAGGGCGAGTCCGGCCTTCGGGTAGGTCAGAAAGTCCGCGTCCGTCTGCTCGCGACCGACCCTGTACACGGGTTCGTCGACTTTGCGCGTGCCGGATGAAGGACGGCGTCCCGCTCACGGCTCCTTCCTTCCCCTGACGAGCGTTTCGGTGTATTTTTGACATCCGCCGGCCAATCTGAACGATATGCAGCGATGGTACTCTTACGGCGCACTCTGCCTCCTCGTGGTCTCGGCTGTTCTGATGGCCGGCTGTACCGGCACAGAGCAGGTTCAGGCGGCGGTACCGCAGGAGAATATGACGATGGATGGTCTGGCCGGTTTTGTCCGGAACGCTTCGGCATACGCGGCTTCGACCGGAGAAGAGGCGGCTCTCGCCGAGTTCTCGAAAGAGGATGGGCAGTTCACGCACGGGGACATCTATCTCTACGCCTATGACTTCAATGGCACGCTCCTTGCACACCCGTATGAGGAAGGCCTGGTCGGGACGGACCGGATGAACTGGATCGACGTCCGCGGCCTGCCGGTCATCCGGATCGGTGCGTATACCGCCTCGAACGGCGGCGGTTTCGTCGCCTACCTGTATCCGGCACCGGAGGGCGGAACGATAGACGAGAAGGCACCGGATACCTACGTACCAAAGATCGGCTATGTCGCCCCGGTCGGCGAGACCTGGTGGATCGGCTCGGGGATGTACTTCACGGATATGGCATCGAACAACCCCGGCCGGTATCCGGAGGCAGTATCGGCGATGATCGATCTGGTCGAGCGTGGTGCGGAATATGGGCGCGAGAAAGGATCTGAAACCGCATTTGCCGAGATATCGAACCGTTCAGGTGCTTTCGTCGATGCGGAAGGGCACTACATCTACGCCTACGACTACAACGGCACGCTCCTCGCGCACCCCTACCTGCAGGAGAAGATCGGTTCCTCGCTGATCGAGCGGCGCGGACCCTTCGGGATGGAGAATATCCGCTCGCTCACCGAGACCGCCAGGGACGGCGGCGGCTTTATCGTCTTCGTCTGGCCGAACCCCGCACAAGAGAACCGCGAAGAACTGAAGATCGGCTACGTCCTCCCCGTAGACGAGACCTGGTGGGTCGGATCGGGCGTCTACCTAAGCGAGATAACCGGGACGGATGCATCGCTCCCGACCGTCCGGTAACCCCCTCTTTTTCCGGCACCCTTTCCGGGGCATATAAGAAAACTATTAATGGTTCGGGAAGGGAAAATTCAGTAGTTTATGAAGAACGCCTTTCACGTAATGCTCGTTCCGACGCTGGGCTGTCCGTCGAAGTGCAGCTACTGCTGGAGCTCCGAAGAAGGTTCTCCCATCATGAGCATCGATACCGTCAAAGACGTCGTCGCATGGCTCAAAGACTTCCGGGACGACCGGGTGACCTTCACTTTCCACGGCGGCGAGCCTCTTCTCGCCGGTCCGGAATTCTACCGGCAGGCGCTGCCGCTCCTCGCGGGGGAGCTTGGGCACCTGACGCCCGATTTTGCCATGCAGACCAACCTCTGGCGGATGACCCCGGAGATTGCGGAGATCCTGGCTGCATATCATATCCCCATCGGCTCCAGCATCGACGGCCCGCAGGACCTAAACGACCTGCAGCGGGGGAGCGGGTACTATGAGAAGACCATGCGGGGCTACGAGATTGCGAAGGCGCACGGCCTCTCGGTGCGGTTCATCTGCACCTTCACCTCCTACTCCGTGGCGTTCAAGGGCGACATCTTCGAGTTCTTCCGTGAGAACGGGTTTACCCTGAAACTGCACCCCGCGCTCCCGTCGCTTCGCGATACCAACCCTGAAAAATGGGCTCTTCCTCCGGAGAAGTACGGCGAACTGCTCGTCTACCTCCTCGATAAGGCTCTCGAGCATATCGACGATGTGGAGATCATGAACATCAACGACCTCTGCCGGTGCGTCTTCACCCGGAGAGGCACGGTCTGCACGTTTGCGGACTGCATGGGGAGCACGTTTGCGGTCGGGCCGGACGGGAGCATCTACCCCTGCTACCGCTTCGTCGGCATGCCGGAGTACGTGATGGGCAACGTCCGCGACCGACCCGGCGTCGACGACCTCGCCGCGTCCGATGCCTGGAAGCAGATGCACCGGTTCAAGGAGTATGTCGACCAGGCATGCAGGGACTGCGCCCATATCAAATACTGCCGGGGCGGCTGCCCCTACAACGCCATCGCTCCCACGGGAGGGGAGGTTGCGGGCGTCGATCCCCACTGCGTCGCGTATAAGCGGATCTTCGACGAGATCGGCGAACGGCTGAACGCCGAGATGCTCCAGCCCATGATGGGTATGGGCGGTTTCAAGGATGCACCGCCCGGGATCATGGCGTTGATGCGAAAGATCGTGATGCAGTAAGGCCGCTTCAGACTGTGAGCCGGTAGGTGTACCAGTCGAGCCTCTCCCCGCCGCACTTTTCATAAAATCGGATCGCCGGATCGTTCCAGGTCAGCACCATCCATTCGATCCGACCGCACCCGCGCTCCTCCGCGAGACTGCGGCAGAGGTCGAAGAGCGCTTTTCCGATGCCCTTTCCGCGGTACGCTTCGAGGACGAAGATATCTTCGAGATACAGGGTCGGGCGGGCGAGGAAGGTTGAGTAGGTGAAGAGAATGGTGGCGTAGCCGACCGCTCTGCCGTCCGTCCGTGCGATAAAAGCCTCGTACCGCGGATGCTCGCCAAGGGCGTCGGCCAAAAGCCGTTCCCGGGCGGCATCGTCGGGCGGCGCAAGGTGCTCGTACTCCGCAAGCGCTTCTACGAGAGCGGTGAACTCGTCAAAATTCCGCTCGTTAAGCCTTTCAATACGTATCTCTATCATCCGGGAACCCGTCCTGCCTTTTGGGTGGGCGCCGGGAGAAAAAAAGGTGGACGGATCGGTCTTTCCGGGCGCTCCCCGATCCGATCAGGGTGCCGCTGCCGCCTCCTGCTCCCGTTCAACCCCGACCTGACCGCTGTCCCAGACGAAGAGGTCTGCCATCCGCGTCATGATCACCCGCGTCCCCTCCGGCACCCGGATCGAATCCGCGACATCCTCCGGGTGCCTCGCCCAGACGATCTGGTGTACGAATTTGCCGTCGGGCAGCAGCACCACGACGCTGTAGGTGTTCATATCCTCTTCGGGAATCCCCCTCTCCCCCGGGTTGACCCGGTAGCAGGAGAACGAAACGGGTCCCATCTCTCCTTCCTTCATCTGTTCCTGTACGTTCGCCATATGAATTGCCTCCATACTCTGTCCGGTCACGGTGCCGCGCTCTCTTCGGAGATCGCTCCGACGAGTATTCCGGAGATGGGTACGGGGTTCGGTCTCCTCCGACCCTCCGGCTGCCCCCGTCAGAGGGGGCTTTCTGGGCTACTCCACGTATAAATACTATCCCTGCCCGGGCTGCCACCCCTCGATCCCGGTTAGCTCCGTTGCGATATCCCGGAACCGCTCCTGCACCACGGGGTCGAGCGCGAGCGGTGACGGCCGCGTCCGCTCCTTCTTCTCGAAGTATGCTCCGTTGGCGCCGGCGGTGTCGGGAGATGTGGCGACGTAGACCTCGACTGCCGCCCCCTGTCCGGGCGGGGCACCACCGCCGCCATCGCCGGTGTACGCCCGCAGGAGTTTGGTATCGATCACCCCCGGATGGAGGCAGTTTACCGTGACGCCCGTCCCTGCGAGGATCGGGGCGAGCTGCAGGGTGAACGCGACGACACCGAGTTTCGAGACGGCATAGGCGGTTTAGGGATCGTAGTCGTGCACTTCCGGGAGGTTCTCCCAGCGGACGCTATGCACGCTCCGGTGAGCGATGGACGCGACGTTGACGATCCGTGCCGGAGCACCTGCTTCGAGAAGCGGCAGCAGTTCGTGAGCGAGCAGGAACTCTGCGAGGAAGTTGACGGCGAAGGTCATCTCTATCCCGCCGGGTGCCGTCTCCCGTTCGGGCTGAAAGACCCCGGCGTTGTTGATCAGCACGTCGAGCCGGTCGTACCGGTCGGCGACGGCGGCGGCAAGCCCCCTGACCTGTTCCTGGTCGGCAAGATCGGCGATGAAGAGGTCGAGCCGCTCCGAGCCCGCCCGGTCCCGGATCTCCTCGAGGACGCGGCGCCCTTTCGCCGCGTTTCGGCCGTGAACGAGAACCCGGTAGCCCCGCCCGGCGAGAGCGTCTGCGGTCGCCCTGCCGATCCCGTCTGTCGACCCCGTGACGAGGATGGTAGCTTCGGTCATGCGGCCACCGGGTGGCATGTCCATGCCGTTATACCTGGCGGTGCCCGAAGATGGCCGGTGGCGTTCTCCCGAAAATCGGGAAGACGCCCTCCCACGAGAAGGCTTTCCCGGGGGCTCCGTTCAGGCCGGCGACCTCCGCCAGCACCGCAAGGCCGAGTCTCGCGTTCTTTGCTGCGTAGGGGAAGGAGACCGCATCAACGGTATCCGCCGGGGTATGCACCGGCCCGTGCGGCCACGGTGCATGGGTCATGAGAGCCGGATAGCCCTGTTCCCAGAACGAGATGTGATCCGACCTGTAGGTGCTCGGGTCGCGGATCGGCGTGAGGCTGATATTGTAGAGGGCAAGGTCGTGGACTACCAGATCCACCAGGTCTTCTGCCTCTGCGTTGTACAGGATGTTCAGCTGTGAGCGGTTCTCCGGGTCGTAGCCCGCAGCGTCATAGTTCAGGTAGAGCGGGATCGAAACGTTCCCTTCAGCCGCATGGCGGGTGTAGCTCCTGCTCCCGTTGAGGCCGACCTCTTCGGCGTTCCAGAAGGCGAACTCGACGGTCTCGTCGAACCGGTACTGGCTCATGATTCGTGCCAGTTCGAGGACGACCGCGACCCCAACCCCGTTATCGGTCGCGCCCGGGGCATGCTCCGGGTCGGACGAGATGCTGTCGTAGTGGGCGCCGATGACGACCACGCTATCGGATGCCGGATCGGTCCCGGGGAGGGTCGCGACGACGTTCGCAAGGTCGCCCCCCTGGTAGGAGACGTCGAGCCCCGCGGTGTCGCTCAGCCGGTCGTAGAGGTACGCCGCCGCTTCCCGGTTGCCGTCCGTCCCGACCACCCGGGTCTCGAAGGACTGGAGGTCGGCGACCGTGATGAAGAGTTCGGACTCGTTGACCTCTGCAAGGAGTCCGGCGATGGCCGGATTGTACTCCGGCAGGTCGGCAGGCGTCTGCTCCGGTGCACTGCCCGCCGCGGAGGCGGCCAGCACCGAAGCGAGAGCGATCAGAAGGACTGTGCGGAGCGCTCCGTTCATCGACGCTCACCCGATGCTGCGGTCACGTTATCCTGCACTCCGGCGACTTCCGCCAGCACCGACAGGCCGAGCTGTGCGTTCCTCTTCGCGTACGGCAGCGAGACCTGATCGGCGGTATCCTCCGGAGTGTGGGCAGGCCCGTGCCCGTCCTGGTGCGTCATCACGGCGACGTATCCCCGGTCGCGGAAGGGGAGGTGATCCGAGGTGCAGGTATAGACATTCTCCGTCAGGGTCAGGTTGATCCCGTACAGGGCGTTATGCAGGATCATACGGTCTGCAACAGGCGCACCGCGTTCGTCGTGCATGATGTCGAGTATAAACCGCCCTTCCGGGTCGTAGCCCGCGGAGTCGAAGTTCAGGTAGAGCGGGATCGAAACGTTCTCCTCCGCTGCACGGTCGGCATACGCCCTGCTCCCGCCCCGGTCGGTCTCCTCGGCGTTCCAGAACGCGAACACGACGGTTTCGTCGAACCGGTACTGGCTCATGATCCGCGCCAGTTCGAGGACGATGGCGACCCCCGCCCCGTTATCGGTCGCGCCCGGGGCATCTCCCGGGTCGGAAGAGGTGCTGTCGTAGTGGGCGCCGACGACGACCACGCTATCGGATGCCGGATCGGTTCCGGGGAGAGTCGCGACGACGTTCCGGAGATCGCCCCCCTGGTAGGAGACGTCGAGCCCCGGGATGTCACTCAGCCGGTCGTAGAGGTACGCCGCCGCTTCCTGGTTGCCGTCCGTCCCGACCACCCGGGTTTCGAAGGACTGGAGGTCGGCGACCGTTGTTTCGAGCTCCGATTCTTTGACGGCCTCGAGCATCCCGGCGATGTCGGGATCGAACTCAATGCCGCTCTCGGCGAAGATGGCCTCCGGATCAGGTTCCTGCAGAATAGGGTTGCAGGAGGCTGCGATTATCAGCGACGAGATACTGCAGACGACGATCAGCCCTGAAAGGAGGCTGAGCCAGGTTCTCCCCGGAACGTGGGCGCTGCGTTTTTTCAGGTCGTAATCCGGGTTTTTTCGATCTACCATTGAGCATCACGCACGAACTGCTGTAGCTGGGGTGCTGGTATTTAGTGTTTTGTCCGGCCAGGAGGTTCCGGAAAAGAGGAGTTGGGTGATGTCTTTCAGAGGTACTCGCGGAAAAGCCGGGAGGAATGTATCCCCATCCCGGTCGCGGACTGACCCACATCGTCGCCGAGTATCGGGTAGAACGATGCCGAGACCTCGGGTGACTCTCCCGGATGCCTGATTGTCGACCACGGGGCGTCCGCACCTGCGGATACTCCGTGCGCTCCTGCAGCCACACCGACCAGGAGACCGGCGACGGCCAGCCCCTGGATCAGAATGGCAGCCACGATGGCAATTTTTTGCGACTGCATACGGTGGAACCACCGGACGTGCAGAGGGCATCCTTCGTACTTATGCCTTGCCGTTTGAATCTATTTGTTAATATATAACTCATGGAATGTCTATTGGGGCTCCCGGGATGGTGTCGGTCCGACACCGGGGGGCGAAACCTCAATTGCCCTTGAGCGCATGAACCCCGGGTGACCCGCATGGGTAGGTGACAGAGATGGACGATCAGAATTATCCCCCCGGCTTTGACGATGCACTCTCGTTCCCGCTGGTGCAGGCGCTCTTCGGCCGGCGGGCACGGCGTTTTCCACGGGGCGGGGCGATCCCCGACGGGTACTTCCGCTACTCGTCGGGGCACGAGGCGATGCCGCTCTCTCCGCTCGAACAGATGCTGGTGCTGACGGCGGCGGCAGGCAACAGCGGGTGGCAGAACCTCATCATGCGGAACGCCCGGTACGCCCCGCACCTCGCAAACTATGCCTGTTCGGCGGGTGGCAGGACCTTCCCGTCGGCGGCGGGTTTTCATACGAGCGAGATCTTCTACACCGACGACGACGGCGTGTACTTCCTTGAAACCCGCGACGCGCCTGCACTCGCCGGAACCTCCGGCGACGGCCGGATCGAGCCCGAAGAACTCCTTGCAGCACACCGTTCCCGGATTACGAAGATAGCCGACGGACGGCTCAAACTCCCGGCGGAGGTGCCGTACGTGGAAGGGCATAACACGTGGGTCGCCAACCACCCGGGGAGCACCCTGATCATCCCTGTCGGCGACCTTGCCCAGCACACGCTCGCCGCCCTCTGCTACTACCTCCAGAACGGCCAGTGCATCTACGATGACCGAAACGGGGAGCAAATAGGCGGCATGGAGCAGTACAGGCACCTCTGCGACGTGGATAACCCGCTCCCGCTGACGTTCCTCGAGCAAACTTCCCTTGCCGAACTGACCGCGGAACTCTCGACCGCCTGCTACGCCGGGATGCTCATGCTGCAGGCGACCGGCCTTGGCGGCTGGATGTACGACGGGATCGATCCATATAGCATCCTCGGCGCCAGCGGCAACCCGGCGGTGCCGGGGCTTGGGTTCCGGTACGACACCGACGAACGCTGGTCGCTTCCGAACCCGACGGGTCTACCCGGCATCTTTGAAGGGTACACCCCGCCTCATTACCGGGACATGCGGTCTGCTCTCGACGCCCTCGTGCAACGGAAGTTCGGACCGGGCGGCCCGTTCCATCCGGAGACGGGGGGACCGTACAAAATGACCGCACACGTCCGGGGGTCTGCCCGAAAGTTCGACGAGGAGTTTCTGGACTGCGTGGCACTCCAGGCGCAGTACATCTACGACCGGTTCGGGAAGTTCCCGGGTACTGTCCCGAGCATCTTCGTCCTCACCTACCTCCAGGCGCAGCATATCGATACCACGTTCTACGATCGCTTCTACCTCCCGGGGGCATACCTCCCGACTCACGCCCGGCATATGGAGAACTGGCACAGCGGGAGCAAAGAGTGAAAGGTGGGTTTTCCACCCCCCAAATCGCCTCTGCTACCGTCTTCGATAGCCTCTTATAGTCGGAGATTATATTCTCCGCTAGAAGTCCATTCAGAGGGGTTAGCTACGTTCTTTGACAGATTTATGGGGAGAGTTACCGGAAAGTGTCCTGAATGCGGTCTTCTGCTCACCGTCTCCGAAAAGCTTGAGCAGGAGAGGCTGAACGAATACCGGATCGTGAAGACCAGGCGCTGTTCCGGGTGTGGCTGGCAGGATTCCCGGGTCTGCGGGCACTGCAAGCAGGAAGAGTTTTGAGTGTTCGATCCGCCGGTGGCGGATGGGGATCTTACCGGAGTGCTCCCCGTATCCGGTCGAGGAGCGTCCTGCTGACAAGCGCGTCGGTCGCATCGACCCTGGCCTCGAAGTACTCCACCCACTCGGCGATGACTGCGAGTTTCTGTTCCTGCCGGTCGAGCCGGTCGCCCATCCGGTCGATCACCGTGAGCAGTCCCGCACTATCGGTCTCTCTTGCCGCCCGCTCCCGTTCCAGGTGATCCGTAAGGCGTGTAATCTGCCGCTGCTGGTGCGCGAGAGCATCCTGCATCGTCCGGAGATCGATGACTATCTCAGGGGGGAGCTGGATGCCGACGGCCTCCCGCAGCTCTTCGGGCTCTGCCGTCCCGCCGGTCTCCGGCCGCTTCCCGGCATGGATCTCCTCCCTGATCTCGTCGGGAAGAAGCCCTTTTCCGGCGAACTCCCGGAGTTCCTGCACCGTCTTCACGGCCCGCTCGGTGAAGATTTTCACCTTCCCGATCGTCCGGTAGGAGAAGAGATCGTCGTACTCCCGCGTGAGCCGTCTGATCTCGTCGATCGACAATCCGGTGAGCTGTGCAAGTTCGTCGACCTTCAGTCCTTTTTCCTTCATGCGCCCTCTCTTCCCGTTCTGCCGCGAGCGGCCGGGAATAATCAGTGTACGTTCCCCGGAGGTTAAATACCTGCATCTTTTGCCCTCGTGTCCGGTCTCGGATCGTGACGGTTTTCTCCCCGTCCGTCCTCCTGTATGGTACGGAGGAGTGCGAGGGTGAAGTGGATTGACCCGGCCGGGGTGCCGGTGGAGGTGACCGTCGTTCGAAAACCGGTGAAGGCCGCCCGCCTGCAGGTTAGGCCGGACGGGACGATCCGCATCGTCGCCCCGCGATCTTTCGACGTTGAACCGTTTCTTATGCGGTATGCCGGGTGGATCGGAGAGCGGCGGCGCGATCTCGATCGACAGGCCGAGACGGGGCGGGGGAACGAGGACCGCCTGCTCCTGAACGGAAAATACTACCGCCTCATCGAAGGGTCGCGGTTCCGTATCGACGAAGAGCAGGAAACGATCGCCTGCTCATCTCCCCGGAGCCTGAAGAGAAACCTTACGGAGATGCTGAAGAGCGCGGTCACTGCGGATGCCGCCCGGCATACCGCCCTCGCCGAAGGGGCGATAGGTCGGGTGACGGTGCGGATGCAGCGGACGAAGTGGGGGAGCTGTTCGTCGAGCGGGAACTTAAACTACAATCTCAGAGTGATCGCCCTCCCGGAGACGCTCCGGGAGTATATCGTCGTCCACGAGCTCGCGCACCTCCGGGAGCACAACCACTCCCGGGCGTACTGGGACCTCGTCCGGCGCCACTACCCCGGGTACCGGCGTGCCGAAGAGGAACTGAAGCGCTACTGGGTCCTCCTCGAGCGGAACCGGGTCTGGGACGGCCTGCAGGCGGCCTAGCAGGGGCGGATACACTGCACCGAGCGGAGGACCCGTTCGGCCGCCGCGGTCATCCCCGAGTCCTGGAAGACCGCCCCGACGACAGCCTCGAGCGTCTCGGTGAGCGCGTCGCTGTACCGCCAGATCTCCTGTTTTGCCTCTCCCTTCCCGAACCGGATATACTCCTCGAGGTGCATCGTCCGGCCGACTTCGTTCAGCGGCAGCATGCTGACGATCTTCATCTTCTCGGTGGTGATCTCTCCTTTTTTGTGAAGTCCCTTCTCGATGATCGACTGGATGACGATAACGCTGATCACCGCATCGCCGAGCGTGGCGAGCGCCTCCTGGTGGCGGTCCTCGCTGAGCCCCTGCTCGCGGGCGTAGGCCGGGCGTGTCAGTGCACGTTCAAGAAGCGTTCTGTCGGCGAACGTGTAGCCGAGCAGCGTCTCGAGTTCTGTCGGGTCTTTCTCCATCGGTATCACCTCGTGTATGTATCGTTCGTGCTATATCGGTTGCTCTTTGCGGCGGTTCATCGCTCCGCCTTCCTGCGGCGGACGTAACTCCGGTACATGACGGCGATGGCTACGCCGATCAGGATGAAGACGGCGACGGAGGCTGCAAGGGTGATGTCAAGCAGGATGAGCCCGGTGAGGTACTCGGCGCCGAGTGCGAGGCCGAAACTTCCGATGACGCCGCCGATGGTGATGCAGGCAAGCACCTCGGTCTTCCCCATGCCGAGCATCCGGCCGATGATCGTCCCGGTGATGCTCCCCGAGCCTTCGAAGGGGAGGGTGACGAAGAGGATGAGGCCGATGAAGTAGAGCCGCTCGAGCCACGGCCGGCGTTTGAGGTACTCTTCGCCTGCCGCCGAGAACCGCTCTATCCAGGGTCCGACGATGGGGATCTTCAGGGCGAGCGGGAAGTTCCACGCCATGAAGAGTCCGCCGGCGAAGTCCAGGAATGCGAGCGTGAAGGCGATCAGCCACCAGGGGATGCCGAGGACGATGCCGACGGGGATGACCACTTCCCTGCCCGCAGGAGGAACGACGTAGGCGACCATCAGTCCGAAGAGGTACAGGAACTCCTCGAGGGGGAGGGCGAGCCAGGTGATCAGGATGTAGATCCCGCAGAGGCCGAAGGGAATCCCGAGCCGCAGGGCGAGCGAGCGGGGATGATCCCTGATCTCGTCATCCTCGATCCACCCTGCCATCTGCTGCATGGACTCCGCGTCTCTGGGAGAGAGCCTACCGGTCGGGAATCGGCCGGGTCTTCAGAATACGGTCGACGATCTGCGAGGAGCTTGCAAGGGCGTTGCGGTAGCCCGGGATCCGTACCACCTCCGCATTGAGCCCCCGTGCGCGGAGCGCCTCGGCGAGTTTCTCTTCGCTGAAGTGCTGGTTGAAACCGAGGGTGATGATCGCGGGATCGATCTCCTCGATCGGGAGGAACATATCGTGCGGATCACCGAGCCGGGCGTGATCGACGGGTTTTAACGCGGCGATCATCTGCAGGCGCTGCTCCTCCGGGACGATCGGTTTTGGTTTGTGCCTGACGTTGCCGTCGCGTGCGACGATCACGTGCAGTTCGTCGCCGAGTTTGCGCGACTCCTCGAGGTAGTAGAGGTGTCCCGGGTGGAGGATATCGAAGGTGCCGGTGGCGACGACCCGTTTCATCCGATCACCTTCAGATCCACCGGGTCGCCGCCTGCCGAGAAGCATCGCCAGTCGTCCTCCGTATAGGGGAATCCGGTGATGATATGGTATCTGCCGACCTTTGGGAAGAGATTGAGATCGGCGTCCGAAGGCCAGATGACTCCGTTCGGGTGGCTGTGAGCGCTCCCGACCTGGTGGGTGTCGAGCGGGAGCATATCGATGAAGAAGGAGGCGCTCGACGATCCCGTGATCGTCCCCGGCACCAGGTCGAGGTCGTCGATAATGCCGTCCCGTTCCCGCAAGATCGCGACGAACTCGGCGGGGTGGTGCTCTCTTCCGAGCTGCAGGAGCATGGCGAGGAGCCCGGCGCTGATCCCGTGCACTTTCATTCTGAAGAGTACTTGGAAAAGGAGGAAGATAAGTTCTCGTGTCCGGCAACGGCACCGGGCGATCCGCTGCCCGCCGTAAAAGAGAAACGGGTCTTTTAGACCCGTCAGTACCGGCCCTGCGGCTCGGTGGGCTCCTCCGTCACCGTCACCGCGATGGTTTCTTCGGTGACGGCCGCGGCCGGTGTTGCGTTCACTGCGGGCTCCTGTGCCGGTGTCACGTTCGCCGGCGGCATCAGCACCGCATCGATGGTATGGACGATCCCGTTATCGGCGTTGATGTCCGTAGCGTTGATCGTGGCGTTGCCGATCAGGAGCTCCCCGCCTTCGCGGGTGATCGTGACGTTCTCGCCAAGGAGCGTCGGGAGCGTTGTGTTTCCACCTGCAGTCATGTTCATGAGCTGCTGGCCTGTGTAGAGCCCCGGAACGACGTGGTACTGCAGGATCGGCGTCGCATTCGCGGTATCGTTCAGGAGCGCCTCCACTGTCTCGTTACCGAGCGCGGCGAAGGCGGTGTCGGTCGGAGCAAAGACCGTGAACGGCCCTCCGGCGGTGAGGTTCGCGGTCAGGTTCGTTGCGTTCAGCGCCTGCGAAAGGACGGTCAGGTTCTGATCCGCTTCGATCGTCTGGACAACGGTATCGGCCTCGGTTCCGGTCATATTGCCGGCAACACCGGCCGAGACGACGACGCGGCCCGGCATGCGGGTGCTCTCGAGGGACTGGTTGATCCTGCAGCCGTAGGTGTACGTGCCCGGTTCGGTGAAGGTGTAGTTAAACGACTCCCCCGTCTCAAGCTCTCCCGAGTCGAAGATTCCGGTCATGCTGGTGACGGAGTGGCTCAAGGTGTCGTAGTTCGTCCAGAGCACCGTCGTGCCGGGTTCGACGGTCACCGTCGGCGGCTGATACGTGCTGTTCCGAAGTTCGACGGCCACGGGAGCCTGCATCTGGCCGGAGACGGTGCAGATGCAGAGGCACGCGAGCAGAACGCAGAGAAGCCCTGCTGGCAATCTTTTCAGTTTCATGGGTAATTCATCTCCTCTCTGGTGGGATAGGCCGGCAACCGGTGCTGGCGGGGACGAACCCGACCGTACGCTGTATCCGCTGGTGAGCGTTGCCGTGGCGCCAACAATCTCTGATTTATTATAAAACTGTTGGTATATTTTGTGAGCGACCCCTGCGGAGAGGCTGCTCCCCGGGATGGCGAAGGTCTCTCTTTCACCCGCCTGTCGGGACGAGCCGGTAGACAGTCCCGGTGGTGCCGGTCGGGCCTGCATTCTCCGAGGTCAGGACGTAGAGTTCGTTCTCCGCATCCTGGCCGAACGAGAGGATATACGCCCCGACTCCTCCCGCTCCGGTACCAGCGACGGCCAGTTCGCTCATACTCCACGGGGTCGTGGCGTTACCGCCTTCTGCGGGCACGGCAGCAAAGAGCGTCCCGTCGCCGGTGCTCCAGTCGCCGAAGACGTATTGCCCTTGAAGAGCGGGAATGCTGCTCCCCCAGTACACGTACCCGCCGATCACCGCCTGGCCGATCCCGTCCGGTTGTCCCGCGTTCGGGTATTCGATGATCGGCCCGGTAAGCATCTCTCCTCGGCTCCCGGTCTCCGGGCATCCGGCTGCCGGCGCACCCGGGTTCTGCGGGTCGAAGCAGTGAGTTCCTTCCTTGATATTCCAGCCGTAGTTCTCACCGGCGCGGGCGATATTCACCTCCTCCCAGCGATTCTGGCCGACGTCACCGACGAAGAGGCTCTGCTCGCCGCCGGCGTCAAAGGCGATGCGGAACGGGTTCCGGAACCCGTAGGCAAATATCTCGGGTCTGCCGGAGGTGCCGTCCGCGAAGGGGTTGCTCGCCGGGACGGCATACGGGTCGCCCCCGTTGACGTCGATCCGGAGGATGCTCCCAAGCACGGTCGAGGTGTTCTGGCCGTTGCCGGGCGGCGGGTGGCCGGGTCCGGTGTCGCCTGCCCCGCCGCCGTCTCCGAGTGGGACGTAGAGGTAGCCGTCCGGACCGAACGTTATCTGCCCGCCGTTATGGTTCGCCTGGGGCTGGTCGACCCGGAGCAGGATCCGTTCCGAACCGGGATCGGCCGTATCCGGGTCACCTTCGGCGGCCGAGAACTCCGCAAGGTGGCTCGTGTGATCCCACCCGTCCGGCGCCCCTTCTGCGAGCGGTGCGCTGTAGTAGACGAAGAACTTCCCGTTCTCCGTAAAGTTCGGGTGCAGCGCCATCCCAAGGAGGCCGCGTTCGTCGTAACCCGGGTTCAGGTTCACCATCCTTCCCCGGATATCGAGGAATGGTTCGTCCTGGAGGGTGCCGTTCTCGATAATGCGGATCGTCCCCGTCTGGTCGGCGATGAAGAGTCGTCCCGATCCGTTGGCGGGCGCTGCGAGGGCAATCGGAGCGGTAAGCCCGGTAGCGACCGTTTCAAGCCCGACGGCGACCTCTCCGGCAGGCGTGACGGTGCCCGACGTCCGGGTATCCGTCGTAGCGGTGCCGGACGGCGCCCCAAGGAGCTGAATTCCGATAAAGGCCGCCGCACCAAGGAGAAAGAGCGCGATAATCGCGGCAATGATCAATCCTTTCTGCATTGTCACCCACGCTTCCCGGGTAGGGGAGTGGCTCCTATAAATAGAATGTGCGGGCGCCCTCGTCAGAAGGTGCCGTCCTGTTCGAAACTCCTGCCGAACCGGATCGCGAGTTCGGCTTTGTAGAGCTCTTTCCCGAGGTATGCGGCGTGATCCATCCGGGAGAGGCGGCCTTCGGCGAGGAGCGCGGCAAAGACGTCTTCCCACCGCCTGCCCCTGATCGCCGTGCCGTCGTGGACGGCGACAATGCAGTCGCCCTCGATGCCGATCCGGATGCACCCGAGCGGGTCGTACTCGATCTCCTCCGGCATCGGGGGAGCGGTAATCTCCGTATCGTACTCAAGGGGCGGCTCCCGCCGTCGCCGCTTTTCTTTCAGGATAAGGAGGTCGAGGCCGAGGTCTTTCGGGTAGGGGCGGCCCGAGAGGAGTACCGCCATCTCGGTCGCCCGCCGCATCTCCGCCACCGACCCTTTTGTCTTGTCGGAGTGCTCGCTTGTGAAGATGACGGCGGAGCCGAGTTCGTGCGCCATGGCGCAGAGGAGCGCGTTCGCGCCCGGGGAGTCGGCGTCGAGGAGTTCTACGACGTTTCCCGCGCCGAAGAAGAGGGGACAGTCCACCGTTTCGAAACCGGCAAGCGACGCGACGAGACCCGACCCGACGGGCTGCAGGAGCGGATCGGCGATGAGGCAGGAGATGCCCGCGGCCTCTGCGGTTGCGAGGTTCTCATCAAGGCTTTTATCGCGGGGGACAACCACCGCCGCGGCGCCGGATGCCGCGACCGCCGCGCCGACCATCGGAATATTCCCTTCGTGCAGGCTCAGCACCAGATCCGCGCGTTCGAGCGCCGCTTCGATGAGGTGTGGCTCCTGGCTGTCGACCGCAAGCGGCCTGTCGATATCGGCGACCTCCCGGAAGACCCGCCGGACGTCATCCGGCGTGGCATCGAAACCGAACCCGAGGTCGACGATATCCGCCCCGGAGGCGAAGAACTGCTCCACCTCCGCCCGGAGGTCGTCCTGTTTGTGCGCATCCATAATCTCGGCAAGCACCTTGATCCGCGATCCGCCGCCGACTTTAAGCCCGCGGATCAAAAAGTCGCAGTCTGCCGCCGCTTCACGCTCCCCAACCTTCCTGCAGGCCTCAGCCCGCCGTTCCGCAGCCAGAAAGTCGTCTGCGGGAATCGTCCCCGAGAGCCTGACCGAATCCAGCACCGAAAGCACCAGGGCCAGATCTGCGGCGTGGCGCGGACCGCGGTAGACGGGGACGCCGGTTGCATCTTCCACCTCCGCGAATGATGCGGTGCACATCCCCGAGACGATCGCCATGTCGTACCCTGCACCGGCAAGCAGCGAGCGGAGCTGCCGGGGAGTAAGGAACGAGGCTATCTCCCCGGTTATCGCCACGGTAATATCGTATCTTCCGGAAAAGCGCTCCGCGGTCTTCCGGACGGTGGCCTCCGTCGTCGAACCGGTAGGCAGTAAGATGCGCATACGTTTCCATTATCATTCAGAACGTGAAAAATAGTTGTGATCTCATGTTGCGGTGCGACCTGCATATCCACACAAACTTCTCAAAGGACGGCGAGAGCAGTGTCGAGGATATCCTCCGCCGCGCCGAGGCGGTGGGTCTCGACGCGATCGCCATCACGGATCACGACACCGTGGAAGGGGCACGCTATGCCCTGACATGCGAGACACCGCTTGTCGTCATTCCGGGGATGGAGATATCGACGAAACACGGGCATCTCATCGCCCTCGGGATAACCGACCCGATCCCGTCCGGTCGCGACTTCCTCGAGACCGTCGCCTATGCGCGTGCACGCGGAGCGCTGCTGATCCTCCCGCACCCGTATCACATGTGGCGCCACGGTGTCGGACGGAAGCTGAAGGTCGGGATAGCGTCGGTGGACGCGGTCGAGACCTTTAACAGCCGGTATATTACGGGTCAGGCGAACCGGAAGGCGGCGAAGATCGCCCGGCAGTACGACAAACCCTGTGTGGGTGGCAGCGATGCGCATAACGCCCGTTACGTCGGATTCGGCCACGCGCTGGTCTCGGCGGAACCGGACGTCGCCTCGATCCTCAAGGCGATCCGGGAGGGGAATACCATAGCAGGCGGCAGGATGACGCCGCTGCACACCTATACCCGCCAGTCCCTTAAAGGGGCCCTTCGGAGGATCAAACGACGGGTACACCAATGAGGCTCGCGCTCCGGATCGCGTACCTCGGCGGTGGTTTCTTCGGCTCGCAGATGCAGCCCGATCTCCGGACGGTCGAGGGAGAGATCATCGAGGCGTGCATGCGGCTCGGGCTCTTCGACGACTGGCGAAGCGCCGCCTTTCAGACAGCCGGGCGGACCGACCGGGGGGTGCACGCCCGGAGGTGGGTCGCCGCCTTCACGACGCCCCTCCCCGATCGCGCCCTGCAGGCGCTCGGTGCGCTGCTCCCCCCCGATATCTGGTGCACGGGCTACGCGGTCGTCCCGGAGTCGTTCAACCCCCGGTATGACGCTCTCTCACGGACGTACCGCTACTACTTCCCCGATCCCCCGGCCGACACCGGTGCCATGCAGGAGATGGCGGAGCGGTTCGTCGGCCGCCACGACTTCTCGTCGTTTGCCCGGATCGGTGACAAAAATCCGGAGCGGACGGTGCTTGACGCCAGGATATTTCCGGAAGGGCAGTTCTGCGTCTTTGAGGTCACGGCAGAGAGTTTCCTCTGGAATATGGTCCGGTGCATGGCCACGGCAATCGATATGGCCGGTCGGGGCGTTGCCACCGTCGACGATCTCGGCGCATTCCTCGAAAAGCCCGGTTCCGACCGGCTCCCGGCATCGCCGGCCGAGGGGCTGATTCTCTGGGATGTCGACTATGAACAGGTCTTTACTCCGCTCCGGACGGATGCGAAGAGCCGGAAGTATCTCACCACGCTCCGACGCCACCACGCCCTGATGGAGCGGATATCGGGCGTTCTCCCGGAACCCGGGTCCGGGTGACGGCGCCTTTGCATCCCCGGGCTTTCCGGATACGTGAATGGGTGGGAAGGGGGACGGGAGCCTCTGGTACGCGTATTGCCATCTCCTGCATATCAATCCTTTCGCCCTGCCCTCCGGGTATCGGAGGGCTCCCCGACACCTGCAGCGGGTTGCAGTTCTTTTTATGTGGGTGATCGGGAAACGGGGCTGCCATGATCTTTTGGTTTAAAAAGAATAGTGCCGTACGGGATGAATTCTCCAAAGGAGGTGCGGCAGGGAAAATCACACCCGGCTGGTGCCGTTTTCGTTGAGCACATATAATACTTGTGCATATCCGGTGCGTCTGCAGATGACCGTCCGTGAAAACAGGTGCAGGGGATCGGCTCCAGGCCGAATCCGTACCGATTCCTCAATAAGCGGGCTCTCCGGAACCTTTATATATTCTTTCGAAGGGGTAACACACACGATGGTAATTACATCTCGTTCTAATTTAAATAGTGTTAACGAAATGCTGTTAATAATAACATATTAATATATGTCTGAACAGTCCCGTTCCAGTACGTCAAGGGGGGAAAGTGGATGTACGACATTGATCCAGGTCTCGGAACGGAGCCTGCAGGTGCAGGTGGGCATAGCGCCCGGGAGATTACCGTTCCACGACCACAGTTTGCAGATACAGGTAACCGTAGAGAACTAGACCGTCTGATCCGCAGGGAGTACGAGCTGAAGAGCTCCATCGAGACCCCTACGCTCCATTGTCAGATACAGGAATCGATTAATCCGCTGAAACAGCCGACTCTGCCCGGATACCGAAGAACAGTAAACGAGAATATCGAAACTCCTGCTCAACCGCTCAAGAAAGCCCGGAAGAAGTCGCTTGTTGCAATACCCTGCCTCAATGAGGCGGTAGCGATAGGCTCGCTTGTTCTTATGGCCCGTCGCTACGTCGATGAGGTTCTCGTCGTCGATGACGGGAGCAGCGATGAAACGGCGAATATCGCCCGGGAAGCAGGAGCAACGGTGATCTCGCACGGATCGCAGCAGGGCAAAGGCCGGGCGATAAAGACCTCGCTCCGGTACGCCGCTGAGAACGAGTTCGATGCTCTGGTCTTCATGGACGGGGACGGTCAGCACAACCCGGAAGAGATCCCGAGCCTCCTCGAACCGATAGCCGACGGTGACGCCGACCTCGTCATCGGGTACCGGACACTCGATCAGATGCCGGTCTACCGGCGCTTCGGCAGAACCGTCCTTGACGTCGTCACCAGCGCTGGCCATACCATCACTGACTCACAGTGCGGCTTTCGGGCTCTGAACCGGCGGTCGATCGAATCCATGTTCGATTCACTGCGAAAAGACGATTTTTCGACCGAGTCCGAGATGCTCCAGGTAGCCCAGGCGGAGAACTTGCGCGTCGGGGAGCGCCCCATCAACTGCAAGTACGGCGACTTCGATACATCGACGAAGAACCCGTTCACCCATGGCTTCGAGGTGCTCACGTCGCTCTTCTGGCTCTCGGTTGAGAAAAAACCGCTCCTGTACTTCGGAGTGCCGGGCTTTGCATCGATCGCCCTCGGCATGCTCCTCTGGATGCAGTTCCTCGCGGTATTCAATGAATCCGGAGCGTTCTCACTCGAGTACGGGTTTACCCTCTCGGCTCTGTTCGTTGCCGGTGTGATAACGCTCCTGATGGGAGTGATGCTCGATATCGTCTCACGGGTGAGGGCATCATGAACGGATCGCTGCCACGTGTGGAAATAGCGGAGATGACGCCATGATAGGAATAATTCTCGGTACACGCCCTGAAATCATCAAGATGTCGCCGGTCATCCGGGAGTGCGAGCGGAGGAACCTCGACTACTTCGTCCTGCATACCGGCCAGCACTACTCGCACGAGATGGACAGAGTCTTCTTCGAAGACCTCGATCTCCCGGAACCGCACTACAATCTGGACGTCGGTTCGGGAAGCCACGCCGAACAGACGGCGAAGATCATGACCGGTGCCGAGAGCATCCTCCTTAAAGAGGCTCCCGATGTCGTCCTCGTGCAGGGCGATACCAACACCGTTGTCGCTGGAGCGCTTGCCGCTTCAAAACTGCACATGCGGGTGGGTCATATCGAAGCGGGCCTGCGCAGTTTCAACCGGTGGATGCCGGAGGAGATCAACCGTATCCTCACGGATCATATGTCGGACTATCTCTTTGCCCCCACTGAAAAAGCCCGTGAGAATCTGCTCCGGGAGGGTATCGACGAGAAGAAGGTCTGCGTGACCGGCAACACCGTCGTGGACGCCATATACCAGAACCTCGATATCTCGCGGAAGAAGGTCAATGTCCTGCGGGATCTTGAGCTCAAGCCGAAAGAGTACTTCCTCGTCACCGCTCACCGGCAGGAGAACGTCGATAACAGAGCCCGGCTCAAGGATATCATCCATGGTCTCGAGTCAATTCGGAAAGAGTTCTCGATGCCGGTGATCTTCCCGGTGCATCCCCGGACAGCGAAACGGATCGACGAGCTCGGGATCGGGATGGACGGCATCCAGCTGACGAAACCCTTTGGGTTCCTTGAGTTCCTGCAGCTCGAGGCACAGGCGAGGCTCGTGCTCACCGACTCTGGCGGTGTGCAGGAGGAGGCGTGCGTCCTCGGTGTGCCCTGCGCCACGATGCGCTACGATACGGAGAGGCCGGAGACGCTGGACGTCGGATCCAACATACTGGTCGGCACCGAATCGGCGAAGATCCTCGAAGGTGTCAGGTCGGCAGCATGCCGGAGCAATCACTGGAAGAATCCGTACGGAGACGGAATCGCCGGGAAGATGATCGTGCTCGTCTGTGCCGCGGCACGGTCGAACTGAGGCGATTTTGGGGGGAAAACATGAAAATCTGCGTTCTAGGATTGGGATACATTGGTCTACCGACAGCACTGCTCTTTGCGGCTTCGGGTTCGGACGTCGTCGGCGTCGATGTAAAGCAGAGCGTTGTGGATACCCTGAATCAGGGAAAACTGCCGTTTGAAGAGCCGGGAATATGCGAGCTCTTTGCGAGGGCGCGTGACCGGTTCGTCGCGAAGACCGAGCCTGAGGAGGCGGACGTCTTTTTAATCGCCGTTCCGACACCGCTCGACTCCGGGACGAAAGTCTCGGATCTCACCTTCGTCAAGAAGGCGGCGGGGATGATCGCGCCGTATCTCCGGAAGGGCAATCACGTCATCCTCGAGTCGACGGTGCCGCCCGGAACGAGCGAGCGGGTGATCATCCCGAGGCTCGAGAAGAGCGGGTTTTCCGCCGGGGATTTCCTGTACGCACACTGTCCCGAACGCGCCATCCCGGGGAGCACGCTTGCGGAGATGGTGAACAACTGCAGGGTCGTCGGCGGATACGACCGAGAGTCGACCGAACGGACGATAGAACTCTACCGTGCGTTCGTCCGGGGCACCATCTACCAGACCGATACGAAGACCGCCGAGTTCGTCAAGCTGATGGAGAATACCTGCCGCGATGTCGGTATCGCTCTCGCAAACGAGTTTGCCCAGCTCTCGGAGGAGTGCGGCGTCAATGTCTGGGAGGCGATCAACCTTGCAAACAAGCATCCCCGGGTCTCCGTCTTAAACCCGGGCCCCGGTGTCGGCGGGCACTGCATCGCGATCGACCCGTGGTTCCTCACCGAGAACTCGACACGGTGCAAGATGATCTCGATGGCGCGGGAAGTCAACGACTCCATGCCGAACTACGTCCTGCACGTCGTCCGCGGGCTCGTGCACGGCATCCGTGACGCGAACGTCACTGTCTTCGGCGTCGCCTACAAAGGGAACGTCGACGATACCCGGGAGAGCCCTGCGATCAAGTTCATCAAACTTGCCGAGAACGAGGGGTATACCGTCCGGTGTTTCGACCCGCACGCAAAGCAGTTCCACTACCCGCTCCTCGATCTCGACGAGGCCGTCCGGGACAGCGACTGCATCGTCGTGCTCGCAGACCACGATTATTTCAGGACGCTCGATCCCGCCGGCGCTTCGATGCGGACGAAGAACGTCGTGGATACGAGGAATATCCTGCCTCACGATAAATGGGCGGACGAAGGGTTTAACGTCCGGGTACTCGGCGACGGCGCAAGTTCGCCGCTCGTAACCCTCGGTGTCGCGAAGGTCGGTTCCGGCCAGGAGTCGGCGTTGCTCTCGCTCAGCCCGTCCGGGATCGCCCCGACCCTGCCGCCGGTCCCGCACGGGGAGCGGGGGGATATCTCATGATGCCGCGAGGTGGGGCGTTAAGATGAAACGTGTGCTCATCGTCTCGCAGCACTTCCCTCCCGAACGTTCCGGGAACGCGTCGCGTATCTACGATACGGCCATGCACCTTGCTAAAATGGGTGTTCCGGTGACGGTCGTCGCGCCTCATCCGACGTTTCCGACCGGAACATTTCCGAGAGTCTGGAGACCGTCGGAAAAGACCGAGGTGGACGGCGTCGAGGTGATACGCCTCTTTGGCTGGCAGCCGAAGACGCGTGATCCGGGATTCGTCAGTAGAATGCTCTACTATCTCGTCTTCCCCCTGCACGTGCTCCTGCGGTTTCTCGTTACCGCGGGGCGCTACGACGTTATTATCACATCGACTCCGCCGCTCTTCACCGGAATACCGGGGGTTGTGGCAAAGCGCCTCTTCCGGAAGCGATGGATCCTCGATATCCGGGATCTCTGGATCGACGCCTCGGTCAGCCTCGGCTTTGTCAGGGAAGGGAGTCTCTATGAGCGGATGAGCAGGCGGTTTGAACAGCTCTGCCTTGCCAATGCGGATCTCGTCGGCGTCACGACCACCGAACTCGGGCGGCGGATCGCCTCGCGGTACCGGGTTGCCGCGCCGATGGAACTCATGCCGAACGGTGTCAACACCGACCTCTTCCGGCCGGTGATCGGCGAGAAGAAACGGCAGATCGTCTATGCCGGAAACATCGGGCACGCCCAGGACCTCGATAAGGTCGCTCTCGCCGTAAAGGCGATGAACGGCAAGTACAACCTCAAGTTCCTCATCGTCGGCGACGGCGACATCCGGGGACAGCTCGAGCAGCTCGTGCGGGCGGAAGACCTGGCCGACTGGGTTCTCTTCCCGGGTGTCCTGCCCCGCGAGGATATCCCGCGGCTCCTCTCGGAGTCGCTCATAGGGGTCGCTCCGCTCAAGAAGATGGCGAACCTCGAGTATGCGGCTCCGACCAAGGCGTACGAGTACATGGCCTGCGGCATTCCGTTCGTGGGCTGCGGCAACGGCGAGATTGCGCATCTCGCCAGTGAATCGGGCGCCGGGATCATCGCCGACAACACCCCTGAAGCGATCGCCCGGGCGCTCGCATCGCTCATCGACAATCCCGAGAAGATGGAGGAGATGGGGCGGCAGGGGAGAGCCTACGTGGCGAAGAACTACGATCGCAAGACGGTAGCCCGGAAGCTCAAACAGCAGATCGAGAGGATGGCATGGAAGGGCGCGTAGCAGAGATTACCCGGAATATCCTCGATGAAGTCAGGCGAAACGTGGTTCTCGACGGCGATCTGGCATACATCCGCGATCCGGTCTTCGGCATCGTCCGAAACCGGGTGCACGCGGAGGTCGTAAAAGCGCTTCTCCGGACGGGCGAGACGAAGCTCGTCGGCTCCATCCTCCGCTTCGTTGCGGCGGCGCAGAACGGCGACGGTTCGTGGAACGAGATCCACGTCAACTACAATCAGCCGTCGGCTCTGATCACCTCCTTCATCGGGGAGGCGCTCGTCGATGCCCACGACTATTATCCTCACGGCACGCCGCTTCGGAAAGCCCGGGACTATGTCCTCGCAAAGGAGCTGCGCCCCGGGTACTTCCTCAAATCCTCGCAGTACACGGCCGACCACCTGAACGTCGATGCGTCCTGCGGTGCGTTCCTCGCGAGGTACGGCGATCTCTTCGGTGACGGTGTCGCTCTCGCCGCCGCCGCCCGTGCCGCCGAGAACATCGTAAAAAACCAGTGGGCGAGCGGGGTATACCCGTATGCCGTCGATAAGGGGACGTACCCGTACGCCTTCGACGTGCCGTGCGTCCACTACCAGGCCGTCACGATGTACTACCTCGCCAAGATCAACACCGTCCTTTCGGACGATCGCGTGGAGGCGAGTCTCCGGAAGGCGGCGGAGTGGCTTATCGGGCAGCAGCGGCGGGACGGTCGGTTCGACTGGTCGGGGAGCGGGCTCATGTTTGCCTACTACTTAAGCGGCGCCTACGGGTTTGCGTATGCCTCGCTTGACTACCTCGCCCGGCGGGATGAAGCGTACCGGCAGTATGCGGATCGCTCGCTGCAGGGGCTTGCCCGGAGCCTCGACGGGCTCGTGCTCCGCTGGGAACCGGGTTCCTGGGTCGACTTCGTACCGTCGGTGCACACCGCGGTGCGGACTGCCGCACTCGGAACGTTCCCGTTGCAGCACCGGGCGTTCAGGCTCGGCTACGGGATGTACCGCCAGATCGCCCGGAGAAGGTATGCCGATGCCGTCGACTCGCGGACGTTCGATATCCTCTGCAGGATGCTCCGGATCCAGACGTCCACCGTAGAGCCGCCGAAGAATTTCCCGGATTTATTTATGACATCGGAAGTGCTGGACTGTCTCACCCAGTCACTCGTATGGGAGAATCATTATGAAACAGGTATTGCTTGATCTACAGTCAGGAGACATCCAGGTTGAGGACGTTCCCGTCCCCCTGGCAAGGCGAGGGCTCGTCGTCGAGAACCGCTACTCCCTCATCAGCGCCGGCACCGAGACCGCTCTCATCAACCTTGCGAAGAAGTCTCTCGTCGGCAAGGCGAAAGATCGGCCCGACGACATGAAGAAGGTAATCCAGAAGGTGACGACGGACGGCGTTCTCTCTGCCTACCAGCAGGCGATGAGCCGCCTCTCAAAGCCCGAACCGCTCGGATACAGCTGCGCCGGAATCGTTACCGAGACGGGAGTCGACGACTTCGCGGTCGGCGACCGGGTCGCCTGCGGGGGTGCGGGGTATGCCGTCCACGCCGAGTACGTCTCCGTTCCGAAGAACCTCTGCGTCCCCGTCCCGGAGGGCGTGAGTCTCCACGAGGCCTCGTTCACGACGGTGGGCGCGATAGCGATGCAGGGGGTGCGGAACGCCGAGGTGAGCCTCGGGGAGACCGTTGCCGTCATCGGCCTCGGGCTTATCGGCATCCTCACCGTCCAGATACTGAAAGCCGCCGGAGCACGGGTCTTCGGCATCGATATCGATCCTGAAAAACTCGCGTTGGCGCGGGAGCTCGGTGCCGACCAGACCTCGAACTACGACGGGCTCCTCGAGAAACTGCAGGTTTTTTCACCCTTCGGTGCCGACGCCGTCATCATCACGGCGGCGACGAAGTCGAACGCGCCGATCGAGGCTGCCGGGCACCTCGTCCGCGACAGAGGCCGGGTCGTCATCGTCGGCAACGTCGGCCTCGACATCCCGCGGGACGTCTTCTACGAAAAGGAGGCCGAGGTCGTCGTCTCCCGCTCGTACGGCCTCGGACGCTACGACCGGAACTACGAGGAGCGCGGGATAGACTACCCGATCTACGTCAGGTGGACGGAGCGTCGGAATATGGAGGCCTTCCTCGAGCTCGTCCGGGAGAAGAAGATCTCGCTCGACCGGCTGATCACGCACGAGTTTGCGCTCGTCGAGGCGCCGGGCGCATACGCGATGATCGCGGGCGGGAAGGAGAAGTACCTCGGCGTTCTGCTGAAGTACAGCTCGAACGGGAACGGGAAGAGCCCCGCCGGGAATGTTGCGGTGATGGAGAAGAGCCCGGCGAAGGGTGAAAAAAAGGCGGTGCCCGGGCAAAACCTTGGGTGTATCGGTGCGGGTGTCCATGCGCTGAGCTCACTCTACCCCCATCTCCCGGTGCTGCCGATCTCTCTCCGGGGGCTCGCGACGGCGACGGGTCTATCTGCCCATTGGGTCGCGAAGAAGTACGGGTTTGACTACTGCACGACGGACTACAAAAAGATCCTCGAGGATCCCGAGATCCAGGCGGTGCTGATCGCCACCCGAAACGACATGCACGCCGCTATGACGGCCGAGGCCCTGGCCGCCGGAAAGAACGTATTCGTCGAAAAGCCCCTGGCAACGACGCTTGACGAACTCCGGCTGGTGGTCGATGCGGTGAAGCAGTACGACGGATCGGTGACGGTCGGGTTCAACCGCCGCTACTCGCCGCTCTCCCGGAGGATGAAGGCCTTCTTCGCGAACCGGAGTTCTCCGATGGTCATCCATTACCGGGTCAATGCGGGAGAGATCCCCGCCGATCACTGGGTTCACGACGAGGAGCAGGGTGCCGGGATGCTCATCTCCGAGTGCTGCCATTTCATCGATTACATGCAGTATATGACCGGAGCGAAGCCTGTCCAGGTCTATGCACGCGGCATCGAGCCGGTCGGCACCGTCAGCAAATACGACAACTTCCAGGCGGTGTTAAACTTCGACGACGGTTCGCTCGGGACGGTCACGTATACGACGCTCGGCGACCGCGCCTACTCGAAAGAGACGGTCGAGGTCTTCTCGAGCGGCGCCGTTGGCAGGATAACGGACTTCCGGGAACTCCGGCTGATGAAGGGCGGGAAGACGGAGAAGGAGCGCCGCTGGCTCTCCCAGGACAAGGGATTCCTCGAAGAGCTGCTGGCTTTCGCGAGGGGCGAAGAACCCGACTTCGCCGGCAGCGTCGCAACCACGCTCGCGACCATCCGGGCGTGGGAGTCTATTGACTCAGGAAGGCCGCTCTCAATCGATACGGGTTCCGTCGGACTCTGAAGACGGCTCTCACTATTTTTTCCGGGTCTGGAACGAACTGCTCGAATTTACGGGAAAAGAAATGGGTTACCGGCGCATATCCGGCGTAGATCGAAGGAGCGCCAGCTGATCGCGGATACGTTCGGGTATGGAACGGCTATCCTGCTCGCTCGTGGCCTTCCCCCATCCGGTATCGATGCATGAACAGTCGATATCGGTAAAGACGCCGGTATCGAACCGGTAGTTGTACTCTTCGACGGCTCTGACGAGCTCCTGATCGCATTCCCCACAGTTATGTGCCCAGTCGAGCGATTCGACCGAGTACGTCCAGGGACTTACATAAACCCGCATCCGGTCGCCGAAGCGGTTTTCAGCCCGCTGCAGCAGATCGACGAGGCTCCAGAGCCATGGCGGGCGGTAGAGGCCGTGCTCCCAGAGTGCGTGCACGACCGTGTTCTTCTCGACGGTCGTCACCTCGAGATCGACATAGTCGACGCCCCTCGACGCGAGGTAGTCGAGCGTCTGCAGAATGTCGGCCACGGATTCGGACTCGGTTAAAAACGGCGGCTTTACGAGCAGGAGAGGTTTTGTGAGGACACCGAGCCGCTGCATCCGCTCAAAGAAGATGTCGAAGTTATGCGACGTGAACCCTTTGTTGATGCAGAGATTCATCACCTGCGGGTTCGCCGATTCAAAACCGAACGCCAGCTCGAGCTGCCGCCCGTTCAGGAGTTTCTTCATCGCGAGAACCCGATCCTCGGGAGAGTAGTCGATCCGTGACTCCACGACGACCTTTTTGATCCCGGAGTACTCGTCGATCTGCCTGCATATCCCCTTGATGGCTTCAAGCGGCATCTCGTGTTCGTTAAACATATTGCCGTCGTTGTAGACCGAGATGACCGGGTACTCCCCGAGGTCTACCGTATCCGCAATGTGTTCGAACTGGCGTATGTAGTCGTCTGCAGAGACCTCGCGGCCATGTGAGGTTGCACAGTAGAACCCGCACATCGTGCAGCCGCCGGTCTTATCGACCCATTCGCATCCTGTCGACCGCAAAAAAATGATCAGGCGCTTTATCGGTTCGTCGTTGAGGTGCCCCGTCCGCTCCTCCCATCCTATCGGTATGGAAAAATCGAGTTCCTCCTCACTATTGCCGTTCCTTCGTCGTAGTTCTCCGGCGAGCATCTGGATCTCTTTCTGAACAATCCCCTCGAGCGGTATCTCCGGAGACATTCGGGCATCGCTAAGGCTATCAGTAACGCTGCTTTGTAGAATCAATATTCCCCCCTTTGCCTGCGGCGTACGCACGCCCGTTTCGGGCGCACCTTCGGTCGCAGGTGTCGCTTCTTCTCGATGCGAAGACATACCCATGGACAACTTCACACTATTTAAATATTTGCCTGGCCGATCGCTCTTCAGCGACCTCTGAAAACCGTACTGTTCCCGGTAAGCGATGAGTTCTTCTTAAACTGAGCACAAAACGACTCTGTTCCAGGCGGAACGTCCGGGGCGAACGGACGGATATCGTCTCTACCTGCCCCCCATGGTCGGTATCCGGTTCCCGCCTCAAGGTATCAGAGCCCGGAGCGGGTAGCCCGCTCAAGGCAATGTTTTTATATTATGTATTTTGTAGGTAGAGAGCGAGAGCGCCTGTATGCTCCTCTTCGGTGAGGGTATCTTCTCTCATCGGGAATTGGTGGCTTGCAGTATTTCGGACCGCAGTTTGGAAAGCGTGGAGATGGATCGGATCCACGACCCCGGAGAGGAATGGCCGTCCGGAGATATGTTTCCCGGAGGTTCGCGATGTATGATCGGGAGAGGAGTGCATGGGAAAGATCGGATGCCGGCACCGTTTCGGGAGCTCCCGCAAGCCCGCCGGCGGTGGACTGCTGATGCGGCAGGTCTGCGGGCTCCCGTACCCCACTCCGGGAGGCGGCTCTCTCTGGGAATCTGCGTGCATTTTGCATGCACTCCGTGAGCCGGGGAGGATGGTTGTTGCATGAATGGTTTGCTTGAAAGGTTCGGAGCGGCGAATCCTCTGACGCTGAAAGCGCTCAGTCTTCTTCCGTCGTACCTTGCCTTCAGGGAGACCTATGCCTTTCTGCGGCGTTCGCAGTGGTGGAGCCGGGAGGAGCTCGAGGCCTATCAGCGTGCCGAACTTGCGCGGCTGCTCGACCACGCGTACGAGCACGTCCCCTACTACCGGCGTATCTTCGACGAGCGAGGCCTCAAACCGGAAGATATCCGGGATCTCGCTGACCTCCGCCTGCTCCCCTTTCTCACGAAAGAGATCATCCAGAACAACCTCGCGGATCTCCGGGCGACCAACTACCCGGAGAACGCCTTCGAGTACGTCAGGACGTCCGGGTCGACCGGCATTCCGATGGGGTTCTACTACGAAAAAGGGGTCTCGCGGGCGAGAGAGTGGGCGTTTATGAAAGCGCAGTGGGATCGGGTCGGCTACCGGTTCCGTGACCGGTGCGTCGTCCTCCGCGGCCACGTCGTCGACTCGGCCGAGAGCCGCATCTTCTGGAAGAAGGCGCTCTTCGGCCGCTGGCTCCTTATGTCTTCCCACCAGATGACCGAGGAGACGCTGCCCGCCTACATCGACCGGATCCGGTCGTTCCGGCCGAAGTATATCCACACGTATCCTTCGATGATCATCACGCTCGTACGGTATATGCGGGAGAACGGTATTGCACCGTTCCCGACGGTGAAGGCCGTCCTCTGCGGGTCGGAGAACCTCTACCCCTGGCAGCGCGAGCTGATTGAAGACGTCCTCGGGTGCCGGGTCTACAGCTGGTACGGCAACAGCGAGCAGACCGTCCTTGCAGGAGAGTGTGAAGAGAGTTCCTGCTACCACATCTTCCCCGAGTACGGGATCGTTGAACTGATCGGCAAAGACGATCAACCTCTCACCGAGCCTGGGGCGATGGGGGAGGTGGTGGCGACGAGCCTCACCAATTACATCTGCCCGCTTATCCGCTACCGGACAAAGGATGTTGCCGTCTCGGCCAGCAGATCCTGCACCTGCGGACGGGTGTACCCTCTGCTTGAGAAGGTAGAGGGACGGCTGCAGGAGTTCATCGTCACCGGGAGCGGCCACCTGATCTCGGTCACGCCGATCAACTACGAGTCCGATGCCTTTGAGAATATCAGGCAGTTCCAGATGTACCAGGAGAGGGTTGGCGAACTTGTTCTCAAGATCGTGAAGAAACCCGGTTACACCGACCGTGATACGGAACGGCTCAGGCAGGAACTGCAGTGGCAGCTCGGCGACGGTATCAGGGTCGGGATCTGTTTTGTCGACAGCATCCCCCGGACCGCAGGCGGGAAGTATCGTTACCTCATCCAGAAGCTCCCGATCGAACTGGGTGACCTGCATGCCGGGGTAGAGGCCGGATAAGGACGCAAGGATAGGAGCCCGGGCCCGGGAGACGTATCGGCATCTCCCGTGAAGCCTGCGTGTTGAGAATAGAAGGCGGCAGGGGTTCTGCAAGGCCGGGTGCGGTGCCGTTTCACTCTATGTAGGAGACGACTCTCCGTTTCAGCCTGCTTGGGTTGATGATGTTCGAGTATACCCACTCCGCCATCGTTCCGAGCATATTTCTCATGTAGAGTTCGAGGTATACGGTGATCTCGAAACCGAATTTGGATTTGAAGAGGTTGAGGTTCTTCGTGTTCGCGCCGATGTTCTCAAGCGTGTGAAATCCGCGTTCTTTTGCTTTCAGCATCAGGAGCCACTGGAGGTACTCGTTGCCGGCGCTTGCGGTATCCATCCGGGGCGTACCCATCCAGAGGAGAAACCGTTTGTACTCCTGCGTGGTGACAGTGCCCACGAGTTCTCCCGCTCTGTCGTAGAGGTTGTAGGCAGCGAGGTGGTCGGGGTAAGCACGAAAGAGATCCTCGAAGTATCGTCTGCTGATCATGGGGATGTTCATCGACGGCTGGCTGAACCGGTCAGAGACCGCCTGGTAGACCGTCGAGATGTCGTGCTCGCGATGCAGCTCCATCCCCGATTGTCCGGCCTTCTTTAATTTATGCCGGAGTTTGTAGTGGAAACCGTTCCAGATCTCCTCGGAAGGCTGCGTCAAATCGACGGTGTAGGTGTAATGGACTTTTGCACTGTACTGGTTCCAGATGAAGTTTCTGATATCGAGTTGATCCGGCACCAGCATCATCGAGAGGTAACTCGGCGAGAACTCCTGGAGCGTGGCGTGGATATCGTCCGAAACCATCTTTAAGAAAGACTCTTTCTTGCTCTGCTTGAGAGTGTCGTACTCCTGTCCCATGACAAACCCGAGATATGGGATGATCGACTGCATCGGCGGGGGTGAAAAGGCCGTCTTTAAGCCGTGTACGTTCCTGCAGAAGAGGGGAAAGACGCTGATCAGCTCTTCGCCCTTATAGATGCCGTACGGGAAGAACCGATATCCGGTATGCTCCTCGGTGATCTTCAAAAAGTCCCACTTGTGAAAGAGCAGCCCCCCGGCGCTCTCGTCGATGAATCTATCCCATGTCTCTTTGTCTTTTATCGTCTCAACCGTCATTTCGTCATCGCTTCCCCCTTTCGACTGCCGGTATGCTCGACGAGTCTAACCCTTCTCTTCAGGTATATATAGATTCTTTTGGTGCAACGGCCGGAGTTGCATCTCACCGGTTCTTAGACCCTCCACGCGATGGATTATATGCTGATGGGAGAATGGCCTTGCAGTACCGTCGTGTATCGTTTCTTCCCGTGGACTACCGGCTGATTTAAAGAATGGACGCATTTTGTCCGCGGCAGGGGCGTGAGGGGTCCCGGGGACGGGACGGGCAGGGATGCCCTCTATACTCGCCCTGTCCGCATCATCATCTTCTTGACGAGATTGAGGTACGCCCACTCGGTGACCGCACCGAGCCTGTCCTTCTTCGATATCTCAAAATAGATCAGGAGATCGGGATTGAACTTTGATTTAAAGAAGACGAGATCCTTATTGTTCGCTCCCATATTCTCGAGCTGCCGGTAGCCTTCGGCTTTTGCCTTCTCGATCAGGAGCCACTGGAGGTACTCGTTGCCGGCGAGCGGCGTCTCAAGCCTCGGCGTCCCTATCCAGAGGAGGAACTTCTTGTACTCCTGGGTGGTGACGAACCCGGCCACGTCGCCCGCTGCATCGTAGAGGTAGTACAGCCCGATATTCTCCGGGTACGCCTGCATGAGATCGGTGAGGTAGGCACGATCGATGACGGGGATGTCGAGTGCGGGGTCGCTGTAGCGCTCGGAGAGCAGCGTATAGAACGCCGAGAGATCATTGCTCTTCACGAGTTGCATATCCGCTTTCGCAGCTTTCTTCAGTTTGTTCCGGAGTTTGTAGTGGAGGTCTCCCCAGAGTTCGTCGAGGGATTTCTCCAGGTTGACGGCATAGGAGTAGTGGATACTCGTGGAAAACCCGTCCCAGATGAACTGTCTGATATCGAGAAAGTCCGGGACGAGGGTTATCGAGATGTAGTTTGGGGAGAGACCTGCAATCTCCTGCCGCATCTCGTCGGCGACAAGTTTGAGGAAGGTTTCCTTCTTGCTCTGCTTCAGTCCGCCAAACTCCCTGCCCATGACGCACCCGAGGTGCGGGATGACGGTCAGAGGGGGCGGCGAGAAGACCGCGTTTACGCCGTGAATCCTCTTCTGGAATAACGGGTACAGGCAGATGAGTTCGTCTCCTTTATACACCCCGTACGGGAGGAACGTATACCCCGTATGCTTCCCGGTGATGGTGAGATAGTCCCACTTGTGGAAGAGGAGCCCTGAAGGGCTCTCGTCGACGAACGTATCCCAGATCTCTTTGTCGCTCAGTAACTGCACTGTCATGCGCCCACCTGCATCGTGCGTACCTCCTTTCAAGGTCGCCCGTCGGGTCTATTCAGACGATCTCTCTATATATAATTTCCGGAGCTTCCTCCCCGAAACGGCGCTCGTTACCGGGCGGATTTGCCGAGACATCTCCCTGCCGGAAGAGGGGGAGATCCTGGCCCCGAAGATCGGTTCTCCCGGGTATACGGCCGATACTATGCCGTTTAGCCTCGCGATCTCCGAGGTCAGTCCGGCAGGTTTCCGGCACGCTGTTCTTCTGGCTGCTTTTTATCCGGAACGAAGAATAGTGAGTCAGAATGGAATTTGTCACCCTGTGTGTCATCGGAGGCTGGGATATTTTTAAATACTGGTATGAATGAGGTAGGGGCATGGTTACGCTCCGTCTGTTGGCCATGGATGATGTTTCTTTTCACTCCTGGACGTGCTGCAACGCGAGTGGCGACGTCTGGGTGTTTTTTAAAGAGAAACATCTGTTCCCTGAGTTCTTGAAGCACTTTTACTCGATGTGGGGAGAGGACCGGGAAGCGATGCCTTCATCCGAGAACTTCTTCTGATGGAGCAGGGCGAGCATGACCGTGTATCACTGTTCCGGGGAAGATGGAGATGGAAAACCCCGGTGAGGAGATCGGCAGAGCGATGAACTGTCGCTGACGGAAACCAGGGTGCGAAGGAGGGAGCTGAAATATTTCAGATCTGGGATTGCGTGTACAATCGGGAGTCGGTTACGGCTAAGGCTCTCAGCCTACTCCCTACCTACAGCACCTTCCGAAGAACGTATGCCTTTCTGCGGCGTTCGCAGTGGTGGAGCCGGGAGGAGCTCGAGGCCTATCAGCGTGCCGAACTTGCGCGGCTGCTCGACCACGCGTACGAGCACGTCCCCTACTACCGGCGTATCTTCGACGAGCGAGGCCTCAAACCGGAAGATATCCGGAATCTCGCTGACCTCCGCCTGCTTCCGTTTCTTACGAAGGAGATCATCCAGAACAACCTCGCTGAGCTTCGGGCGACCAACTACCCGGAGAATGCCTTTGAGTACGTAACGACCGGTGGGTCGACCGGTATTCCGGTCGGGTTCTACTACGAAAAAGGGGTCTCGCGGGCGAGAGAGTGGGCGTTTATGAAAGCGCAGTGGGACCGGGTCGGCTACCGGTTCCGTGACCGGTGCGTCATCCTCCGCGGCCACGTCGTCGACCCCGACCCCGAGGGGGTCTTCTGGAAGAAGGCACTCTTCGGCCGCTGGCTCATCATGTCGTCGTACCACATAACCGAAGAGACGCTGCCTGCCTACATCGACCGGATCCGGTCGTTCCGGCCGAAATATATTCAGGCCTATCCTTCCATCATCAGCATCCTCGCGACGTATATGCAGAAGCACGAGGTAGAACCGTTTCCGACGCTGAAGGCCATCCTCTGCGGGTCGGAGAACCTCTACCCCTGGCAGCGCGAGCTCGTTGAAGACGTCTTCGGGTGCCGGATCTACAGCTGGTACGGCAACAGCGAGCAGACCGTCCTTGCGGGAGAGTGCGAGGAGAGCTCGAGTTACCACATCTTCCCCGAGTACGGGATCGTCGAACTGATCGGCAAAGATAACCTCCCGGTGACCGCTCCCGGAGAGCTCGGCGAAGTCGTCGCGACAAACCTTACGAACTACGTCTGCCCGCTCATCCGCTACCGGACGATGGACCTCGCGGTCAGGGATACCGACCATTGCCCCTGCGGGCGTGCATACCCGCTGCTGAAGAAAGTGGAGGGGAGGCTGCAGGAGTTCATCGTCACGAGAAACGACCGTCTGATCCCCATGACCGCCGTGAACATGCACTCTGCGGTCTTTGACAATGTCATTCAATTCCAGTTCTACCAGGAACAAGAGGGTGAGGTCATACTCAGGATTGTACGTAAACCGGGGTACACCGACCGTGATACCGAGTCTATCCGGCAGGAGTCCCAGAAGAAACTCGGCGAGGATGTGCATATAACCATCCGGTTCGTCGACTCGATACCCCGCACCGAACGGGGCAAGTACCGCTTCCTGATACAGCAGCTTCCGCTTGAGAACTGTGATCTGTGAGGTATCGGATGGATACGGTCAAATTGATGGCGGTCGGCGATATCTGGCTGCAGACGGTAAACGGCAGCCATCCTTTCAAGCATGTTCGCCACCTCCTCAAGGATAAGGATATTCTCTTCGGCAACCTCGAGACCGCTCTCTCGACGGAGGGGGAACCGGCGCCGAAGCATCACGTCATCGCTGCCCCGCCCGACCGGGTATCGTACCTCACGGATGCCGGTTTCGATGTTGTCAGTGTGGCGAACAACCACACTCTCGATATGGGCGCCCTTGGGTTCTCCAATACGCTTGATGCTCTGGTCGGGAGCGGTATTGGGTTCGTGGGCGGGTCGACGTCCCGATACCCGTCCTCGCATGCCGTCTTCGAGCGGAACGGTGTGCAGATTGGTCTTCTCGGCTATACTATCGGACGGGGTGCCATGCCCGCCGGAATAGCCGTAAACAGGCTGATCGAGGATCGGATGGTCTCCGAGATCAGGGCGCTGAAGCGTTTGTGCGACCACGTTGCGGTTTCGCTGCACTGGGGTGTGGAGCTCGTCCATCACCCGTCACCCCGTCAGATACGGCTGGCAAGGAGCCTTGTCGATGCCGGTGCAACCCTCATCCTCGGACACCACCCCCACACCATCCAGGCGATGGAGCGCTACCACGGTGGGCTGATCGCCTACTCGCTCGGGATGTTCCAGTTCGACCCGAACTGGCCGCACGGCATCTCGCACGATTCGTGCATCCTCTCCGTCGACCTCGGGAAGGACGGCATAGATGACTTTTCCGTGACGCCGGTTACCGTCGACGACAACTTCATTCCCTCTCCCGCAGAACCGGACGATGCCGCACGAATCCTCGGCTATGTAGCGGATCTCTCGGGAGCGGTGACCGAAAACCGGATCACGAACCGCTGGTGGTTTGAGCAGATCGCCGGGAACTACATGAAGATGAACCTTGAGAGTTACCGACTTCGTATACGGGAACATGGCGTTCTGCCGCTCCTCGAGTGCGGTGTGTGGCTTGCAACGCCGTTCTGTCTGCAGTGCTACGGCGGTCTGCTCCGGAGAAGGCTGCGTGGCAGAAACGGAACCTGATCGCCTGTTTGAATCTACTCTTTTTTCGTGAAACCTCTCCTCCTCGTATTTATCGCGTCATTTTTATACTTCGGAATGGTGCGAGTATATATACGTATCTCCCTCCCGGAACCGTTGCCCTGATGTTCACTGGTTTTTACCTTCTGCCACCATGTTTCGGGGAAAACCGGATTGTCCGGGATGCTCTTCCGGCCCTGGGCAACGTATATATACCTCTTTTGCTATTACACCCGTTAGCGTGCGTCGCCCATCGCCACGGACGGGGGCAGCTGACGGGTATGCGCAGACCGGGGGTCGGTGCGGTGCTCCGGCTTTCCGCGACGCTATTTGTGCATCCGCTACGGCTCGGCCGGTGCGGCAGAACCAAAAACATTCTCAAGGGGGAAACCACTACGCCAGGAATCATCGCAGTTCTTGAGAGAGAACCTACCGGACTATCCCGGGAGATTGCCGAGGGGATTGCAGACAGGATGTATGAGTCGTCGGGGCTTTCACGCCGCCTCATAACACGGTGGGACGGAGTATCGGTGATCATACTTCACACCGGGAAGGACTCCTACGGGGTCTTCGAATCCGGGGACTGGCTGGTCGTATGGTACGGGTGGCCGCTGTATAAGGGGCGTTCCGTCACGGAGGATATTCTCAAGGACTGCGCTGAAAACCTTGCCGACGGTGACGTACGATCGTTCTTCCGGGACTGGTACGGTCACTTCCAGGCGGTGGTATACTCCCGGAAGGATCACGAGCTCGTTGTGGCCGCAGACAAAATAAGCACCCACCCGGTATACTATACCGACGGAGGGAGTTATGTCGCCGTCTCTCCGGAAACGCTCTCGTTCTGTGCCCTTGCGAAGTACGGATGGCAGCCGGGTATCCGGAAAGGTGCTATCTATGAGTATCTGGCGAGCGGCCACCTCTGGGGCGACGGAACATTCTGGAACGAAGTCTTCCGCCTCGGGCCGGGGCAGTACGTCTATGCCAACGGTGCCGGTATCGCCTGCCGGTTCTACTGGCAGGCGACCTATAACCCCTCGGACGAGAGTGAAGAGCGCCTGAAAGAGAAACTCGCCGAAGCGATAGAACGGGATGTTGCAACGCTCCCTCCCGGAAAAGGGCTTCTGACGCTGAGCGGCGGGGCGGATTCCCGGTCGCTCCTCTGCTTTCTCGATGCGCTGAAGGTTCCTTTCGGTGCCGTGAGTTACAATTTCGGGGATGCGCAGACTGCAAGCGACGCCTCGGTCGGGGAATATTACGCAAAAAAGCTCGGTGCCGATCACTTCTTCTACGACGCCGACCTGACCGATACGACCCGCCTCATCGACGATATCCACCGGGCGATTGCCGCCACCGGTGGAGAATGCGACACGGTCGCCAGCCAGGATGCGTTCCTCGGCACCCGGTTCTACCAGGAGCTCTCCCGCCGGTATGACTATATCCTGCGTGGAGACGAGGCCTGGGGTGGGCGAATGCCCGCGGGAAACCTCGATCTGGTCTTCCTTGACAGTCATCTCTACACACTCAGAGAGTTTCCCCAACCGGAGCGGATTCTTCTCGCCGAAGCATTTGCGGAGGGTGCGGACTACCTGCGGAGACAGCAGAACCGGTATGCCCGGGAGTGCCCGTCATCTGCCCGTGAGATGGATGACCTGCGCGAGTACATCTTCTGGCGGCACCGGAGCCCCCGCCTTCTGCAGACGATGGCATACTTCCGGCGCATGTATCTGCCGCAGTTCGCCCCGTTCCTCTTTGAGCATACCCTCGACGCGATAGCCGTCACTCCGAGCAGTCTCCGGACGAATAAATCTCTCTTCATGGAGATGAACCGCGATCGGTTCCCGGAGTTCTTCCGGGATCCGAACGCTCCGAATCCCCTTATGACGGAAGGCACCCGTTTCGATAGGATCTACCGCGACCCGTATATTCAGGCTCTGATCCGTGACGCGCTCATACAGGACCCGCCGGCATCTCTCCGAAGGCTGCTCGACCCGGAGAAGACCCGGGATTTTGTCGATTCGATCCTCACAGAAGAAGGCAGCAGGATACGGGCGCAGAACAGATCGTACAACTTGCTGCGCATCTTCCGCAATATAGCGGATAAGAGCCCCGGTATCTCGGCGCGCCTCGAATGCATGCTCGTCTGTTCCGGTGTTGTGAAGTATCCCTACTTAAACTCCAAATATCTCTTCCGGATGCTGGTTCTTGCCCTCGCGCTCCGGGAGCACGAAGCTGTGATTCCCGGGGAGGTTTCGGCAGGCGCGGAGGCATCGGCTCCGGGGCTGCTCCCGGAGATCGGTCTCGGGCATTCGGGCGGCGTGAGTGGGAAGAGCTTTGCTCACGTGGAGGCACAGCGGCAATGAAGATTCTCCAGGTGGCGAACTTCTACAAGCCGATCTGGGAGGCGGGCGGTGTCGCCCGCTCGACATACGAGCTCTCCCGGCACCTTGCGGCGCGGAACCATGCGGTCACCGTCTACACCACCAACTGGGCATACCAGGACTATGACCTCGCGACGAACGCTCCGGTCGATGTCGAGGGTGTCCGGGTCTACTACTTCGAGAACCTTCGAAGGTATGCGCCGTCCCTGCTCCCGCCGACACCCTACTACTCGCCGGTCGTTGCCCGGCGGGAGATTGAATCCTTTGATATCATCCATATGAACGAGTATCGGGCACTCCTGACCGCCGGTGTCTCCTGCTACGCCCGCAAGTACGACGTTCCGTACGTGCTGCAGGCGCGAGGATCGCTCCCAAAGATCATGCAGGTGCAGCGGTTGAAAGGGGTCTTTGACAGCATCTGGGGGAGCCGGATGCTCCGGGACGCATCCCGTGTCATCGCTCTCAATCCGCGGGAGGTGGAGCAGTACCAGGCGATGGGCGTCGAGAGCGATCGGATCGTCACTATTCCGAACGGGGTCGACCTCTCTCTCTTCCGGAACCTGCCACAGCCGGGGAGATTCCGGGAGGCGTTCGGCATCCCGGAGGATGAGCAGATCATTCTCTTCCTCGGGCGGATCAACCGGATCAAGGGCACTGACCTTTTAGTCGATGCTTTTTCGGATATCCTCCGGATGGGGCACTCTGCACGGCTTGTCATCGTCGGCCCCGACGGGGGGCTGCTCCCTGCACTGAAGCAGCAGATAGCCGACCTCGGCATAGCCGATCGGATCCTCTTCACCGGCCCGCTCTACGAGACGAAGGATAAGCTCAGCGCGTATATCGATGCCGACGTCTACGTCCTCCCCTCGATCTACGAGACTTTCCCGAATACGGTGCTCGAGGCGAACGCCTGTGGCACGGCTTCTATTCTCACCGACCGCTGCGGCATCGCGGAGATGATCGATGGACGAGGCGGTGTCGTCGTCCGGTACGACCGGGACGAACTCTCTTCAGCAATCGTCGATATGCTGGAGAATGATGCAGGCCGGCGGAGGTTCGGCGAGAACGGGCGCGAGATGGTCTTTTCAGAGTTTGGGTGGGGGAGTGTCGTGGAACGGATGGAGAATCTGTATACTACGGTTCTTGAGGAGTGGGGGTCATGAAGCGGCCGGATCTTGGCATTATTACGTTCCCGCTCTCGACGAGCGGCACCACGCCGCTCTCCCATCTCGTGGCTATTATGGCCCTGCTCGGCGGCGACCTCCACCTCATCACGGGAAACGAAGGCTACCTGGCCTTCCGGGACGATCCGCGGGTGCGCGTATTCGGCGTCGATCACGAGTATTCTGAAAATCTCGGGCGGAAGATAGCACGATACGTCCAAGCTCAGCTCCGGATCTCCTACGGCGTGCTGAAAGCCGGAAGAGGCGTGGAGACCTGGGTCTTCTTCATCGGTGGAGAGGGGCTCATCCTTCCGATGCTCGCGGCGAAGGTCACCGGAGCACGCACCGCGATCGGTCTCGCCGGGTTCCCGACCCGTGATCCTGCCGCGGGCGGCGAGAACCTCGCGGGATCGCTCTCGCTCCTCTCGTCGATCAACTTCCGCCTCGCGGATACGATCATCGTCTATTCCGACCGGATCGTCACGGAGCGGGGGCTTGAACCCTTCGCCCCGAAGATAGCGGTTGCCCACGAGCACTATCTCGACTTCGACACCTTTCGCTGCACAAAGCCCGTCAGCGAACGGCAGAACCTCATCGGGTACGTCGGCCGCCTCAGCGAGGTGAAGGGAATCCTCAACCTCGTCGAGGCGATACCCCGGGTGCTCGAGGAACGGGGCGATCTTTCGTTCCTGATCGTGGGAGACGGCCCTCAGCGCGAACGGGTCGGAGAACTCATCGAGGAGCATCGCCTCCACGACCACGTCCGCCTCCCCGGCTGGGTGCCCCGCGATCGGCTGCCGGAGGTGCTCGGCGAGTTGAAACTGCTTGTCGTGCCGTCGTATTCGGAAGGCCTCCCGAATATCGTTCTCGAGGCGATGGCCTGCGGAACGCCGGTTCTCGCGACAGCGGTGGGTTCCATTCCGGATATCATCCGTGACGGTGAGACCGGATACCTCATGGAGGAAAACAGCCCCGAAGGGATCGCCGCCGCCGTCCTCGGGTGCCTCGGACGGGACGATCTTGCGGAGGTGGCGGGAAGGGGGCAGCGTCTCATACAGGCAACCTTCACTTTCGAAGAGGCGGTGAAGAAGTACCGGGCGGCGCTCTGGCGGCAGGAGGCAGACCTCTGATGGTCTCTGTCCCGACCGGCTACCGACTTGCAAAGATACTTGCCCTCGGTCAGATGGCCTGCATCTTCGTTCTCCTCGGCTCTGTTTTCGCAGCCGGCCCTGCAACCGGGTATGAACTCTCCATCTACGATGCTTACCCCGTCTACTTCTGGGCGGCGCTCATCGTGAGTATTCTCCTCGGCCTTCTGCTCATCCTCTGGTCCGGCACCCGGGCGGATGAGATGACCTGGTACTGGCTCTTCGGCCTGGTTCCGCTGCTCGTAACCTACGTGATCTTTCTCGGCCTGCCCGCGATACGGGGATACGTCCTCTACGGGCGGGGCAACAACGACGTCCTCTCGCATATCGGCTGGAGCAGAACGATCGTAGAGTCCGGCCACCTCGCTGCGAACGACTTTTATCCGGTCGTCCATATCCTCGTCTCGGTTCTCGACTACATCGGCATATCGCTCGAACAGGCGGTGCTCTTCCTCGCAATCTTTTTCTCGCTTGCCTTCATCATGTTCATGCTCTTCCTCGCCAGGACGGTCTCGCCGTGCAAGGGACCGCTCTTCTTCATTCTGGCGTTCTCGGTTCCGCTGCTTCTTTCATACTTCCACGAGTCCATTCATCCTTCGATCCTCTCGATCTTCCTCATCCCGCTCCTGCTCGGGTGTTATCACAAGAAGAACCTCTCGAACTCGCTGGTTGCATTCACATTCCTCGCACTGCTGCTGACGCTCCTCCTCGTCTTTTTCCATCCGGTCACCGCACTCATCGCTCTGATCATCTTTACGGTCTTCGGGCTTACCGGTATCCTGGCGCAGAGATTCGCCGACAGAGGCTCTCTTACGCCCGAGCCCGATGTCCGTTACTTCATCCTTGCTATCGTTCTCGGGCTCTTCACCTGGTTAAATCCGTTCGAAGGGCTTGACTGGAAACTAAAAGCAGTACTGGAAGGGCTTTTTGGGGAGAGTTCGGGGATGGCCTCGTACTACGGCGGGCTTGCCGGACAGGCGAACCTTTCGCTCACCGGGATCGCCCGGATAGCGCTCGCCCAGTACGGACAGCTCGTCCTCTACTTCCTCGCCGCATACGCCGCCCTGGCGCTGGTGTTCGGTTTCTTCCTGAAGGGAAAGGCGCGACGGTTTGAAGCGTACTACGCCGTCCAGGTCATCGCTGCAACGGCGTTTGCTGTTGCGATGGTCGTCGGCTACTTCATTGAGTTCGAACCGCTCAGGGTCTCCCGGTACGCTGTTGTCGTGATCCCGGTCCTCTGCGGCTATACCTTCTATCACAAGTACCGGGTTATCGACCGGCCGGCCGTGCAGAAGATCTTCTTCGGGGCGGTGGTGGTTCTCCTCGTCCTTGCAAGTATCTTTGCCGTCTTCAACGTCTATTTCAGCCCGAATATCGTGAAGGCGAACGCTCAGCTCACTGCAGCGGAGCTCGACGGCGTCACCTGGTTTCTCACCAGCGCCGATGTCCAAACGCCGCTCCTGACCACCGATCTCCCGCTCGGGCGCTACGAGATGTACTACTTCGGCTATGGAATGCCCACGTACTTCAACCGGCCGCAGCTCGACCGATATATCCCCTCGCATTTCGGGTACGATACGAACAGGACGCTGGCGATATCGCTCGATACCGATCGGACACTCTACATGATGACGACCGAGACGAATCGGCACGCGCACCTCGCGTTCCCCGAGAGCGTCCGGCCGCAGGTGCACCAGTACCTGGCTCCGGATTTCGTCCGCCTCTCCCGGGACCCGGGTCTTGATAAGACCTATGCGAATGGGGAGTTCGAGACCTGGTATCTCTACCCGGTGCCGAAAGACCTGAACGCTGCCTGACGTCTCTCTTCCTCTTTTTCATCGTATCGCCGGGACGGCCGTCCGCCGTGCGGGGAAGCGGATCGCCGCGGGCGACCCCACCGTGAGACCGGCATCCGGGCGGTGCAGGCACTGTGCTCCGATACGCTTACCGTTACCCGGCATATGCTGCCGGAAAAAGAAGTGAGGGGAGGCGGGGCGCCTGGGCGGGGATTACTTCAGCCAGTTGCTCCGGCGTATCTGTATCCCGATGATCAGGGCGAGCACGCCGTACCCGAGCACCCATGCATACCCGATCCCGACGATCCCGAACTCGAGCATCAGGATATAACTTAAGCCCACGAGGAGGACGAACGAGAGAGCGCTGATGGCGATGAGTTCTCTGATGTCTTTCTGGATCTTCTTGATGGAGAGGTAGGTCTGCTGAAATGCGACGAAGAAACTCGAGAGGATCATAATCCGGAGGAGGTCGAGCCCCTCGACGTAACTCTTCCCGATGAGTGAGAGGAAGAAGCCGCCGAAGACGTAGAGGAGGATGACGGCGGGTGTCAGGGTCGCGAGTATGACGGCAAGCGATTTTTTGGTGATGGTCTTTAAGGACTCGCCGTGGCTTCCCTCGACGAAGTGCGACATCGTCACCGACTGGGGGATGATGAAGAGGACGGAGGTCATGGTGAAGGCGATGTAGTAGTCTGCGGTCTCCGTTGCACCGAGGACGTTCAGGACCATGAGCGGCAGGATCTGAGCCGGCAGCAGGGCGAGGAGTCCGGCGACGTAGGTGCCTGACGAGTAACGGAACGACTCCCGGAGGAACGGCCTGTCGATACGTGCCGGTTTGATCCCGACGCGGGCGAGGAAGATGAGCGAGACCAGGAATGAAAGCATTATGGCAAGCCCGTAGGATGAGAATATCCCGAGCGCGCTGAAGAATACAAGCGGGTAGAGGAAAACTATCCGCATCCCCGCAAAGAGGTTTCTGATGAAGGTATACTCCGACTTGCGCATGGCGAGGAACGAGAGGCCGACGTAGTGGGTGGTCGACTCGATGCCGAGGATGCCGAGGAAGATCAGCGGATAGAGCTTGACGATCTGGAGATCGGGAGACCAGGTGTCGATACCCATGATAAAGACCACGCCGAGCAGCAGCGCGAAGGCCGTCGAGACCGCAATGGACGTACTCAGGATTCTATCCTTGTTCCCGTGCGGGAAGAACCGGATGATGGACTGATCGAGTCCGAACCGCGTGAGGAGGATCAGCAGCGAGGCTGCCGCCAGGAGAGCGGTTGCGACACCGACGTCCTCTTTCGGATACAGCCGTGCGGCAACGAGCCAGAAGAGGAAACTGAAGATGATCCCCATGACGTTGGAGGACAGGATAAAGAACGAGTTCTTGAAGAGCGGATCGGTGAGAAGCTGCCGTACATCATCGATGCTTTTCGGTATGGGAAGGTTCATGGTCAGTCGCCCTTTTCCTGTCTGTCGGTGCTGGAGTTCTCGTATATACGCTGGTGCATGGTGACATCGTCCTGCGGATCCCGGTTTCCTCCGAAGATACCCGGAGGTATGCAGGAGAGCCCGGCGGAGGTCACCATCGCCGCGGCCCACGGTCGAAACCGGTGCGGTGTGGATAACCGGGAAGGATGGGAGAAGATTTTGCCTGGCCGGCTCTTCCCTTTCCGTCTCCGGTCGCTCGAGTCCGCATCCGTGCAGGTTGTCTCGTTGTAGCTCCGTTCGTGTATTTATACATTGTGCAGCCGGTCGCGGTCGCCTTCCCCGGTGGTTGCTCAGGCTATAGGGGCTGACCGGCAGACGATTCCCGGAGAGCCTGATTATCCGATGCCGTAGCGGTCTCTGCTGCGACGGGATGAGTTCTCCCTTATATACGCTTTTTGCATACTGTCTGCCCTGATATCTTCGGATATTCCCGGCTATTCTGGTCTTCCGGGGGGTTTGAATGCCCCTTGCCCGAGGATGGGGAGCCTGTTCGCTGGAGGAAAGGTTTATATGGTTTATACTGGTTACAGGTGGTTACCTCGTTGGTATCCGCATACAGCTTACCGGATGCAGTGTGACGCATGAGCGGAGTGAGACAGTGAAGTTAATCAGCAGCGTGATCCTCTTGATTGCAACAGTACTCCTGATCCTTGGCATGATTCTGGCTCCGTTTCTGGCAGATCCGGGCGGCGGTGCCGATGACCCCGCCATTATTGTGGCCGCGAGCGGCAGCAGTGCAGCCGAGAAGGCGAAAGCGAGCTACATCTGCGACGGCGTCAATGATCACGTGGAGATCCAGGCCGCTCTCACAGCGCTGCCCGCCGGCGGCGGCACCGTCCGTCTCGCGGCGGGGACGTACAACCTCGCCGGCAACATCGAACCGCGGGCGAAGACCGTGCTCGAAGGAGCCGGGCCCGATGCCACTACGCTTGCCTTTCCGAAGACCGGCGGGATCCGGATATACCGCCCGTCGGTTACGCTCGAAGGGTTCACCGTCATCGGGGTTGCCGATATCCTCATCGCCGAGAGCCATGCCCGCGTACGCGACGTGACGATGACGGTGGACAACTCGCGGATCGGCGCCTTCTACGTCTGGGCCGCGAACACCGTCATCGAGGATACCGTCTTTGAGAACTGCAGGGCAGTCAACTGCGGCCGCTACGGGTTCTTAAACAGCGGCGAGGGCGAGCCCCGTCTCGTGAAGAATATCAAGTACATCAACTGCGAGGCGATCAACTGCGGCAGGTACAGCTCCGTCTCGACGGGGCCGTGGGTGACCGGATTTGATATCGTCGAGAAGAACGATATCGACGGGGCCGAGATCATCGGCTGTTACGCCGAGGGCAACCAGGAGAGCGGGTTCCACCTCGAAGGCTTCTCGTACTTAAACATCAAGAACGTCCGGTTCCAGGACTGTGTCAGCGTCAACAACGCCCAGAAGGGCAAGGATGCGTCCATGTTCGGTGCCGGGTATACCGTCTCAAAAGGTGTCACCTTTGAGAACTGCACTTCGGAGAACAACAAGCACGGATTCCTTATCAACGGTGCGAGTGTCCGGGGGCACGACGTCTCCTTTATCCGGTGCACCGACACCGGTTCCGACTACGGGTTCACTGTCGATCACGGATCCGGGTTCACGCTTGAGGAGTGTGAGGCTATCGGATCGGCGTTCCGCTCGCTGACGATCGATCGATCCCACAACATCAGTGTCGAGGCGTTTAAGAGCAGACCCTCGGAGAAAGGAGCCGGAACTGCACCGGTCGGAAGCGGTGCCGACGATCATCATGACGTGCTGATTCAGGACTCATACGGGGTCACCATGAGCGGCGAGATCATAACCTCCCGGCCGCATGCCCTGACGGTGACCGGATCTGAGAGCCGGGAGGTCACGCTGCACGATACCACGGTGATCTCTCGCGGTCAGAAGGATATCGTCTACGGCATCTTTGTGAATAACGATGTCTCTGATGCCGGCACCATCCGGATCAAGGACAGTACTATCCGGACCGATGCAGACGGGAAGACCTTCAACGCCGGAATAGAGAATCGTGCCGGGGAGAAGGTGAAGGTCAGCAACGTTCTCGTGACCGGGGCGAAGACCGCGTATGTCAACTGCGATATCCTCGCTGAGGCAGAGGTCGTCTCTCCGACGCCGACAGAACAGCCCGGCTTTGGTATCGGTCTTGCCCTGGCGGGTCTTGCCGTGCTCTTCCTCCTCCGCCGGAGGAAGTAGGTCTATTAACCCCTCCTCTCTTCCGAAAGGCAGTTCAGGATGGATTCTGACCGGTAATTGAAGATTCGCTTCTCAAAAGGACGTAGTACCTCAGAGGCGGCCTGCGCAGATTCACCCGTCTCGAAACGCCTGCTTCTCCCTGCTCTTCTCGAAACTCGCCGGGCGTGACTCGGGCCGATCAGCGCGATTATTTAAACGCTCCGATTTTGATCGAAGTTCTGGTATATTAAATGTCCTTCCGATCTTTTGATTATTATTTTCACCTAGAAATAAAAATCGGCCATTATTATATGCCCTATTCCCGGGATCTCGATTTTTATAAAAATAATATTATAGGATAATTACTTATACATCGATTCAGAGATGCAGATCTACCTCCATGTGAGGAGTGAGCAGCATGAGAGACACGCGAAGTATGAAACGACTGGTTGCAGTGTTCCTGGTCTTCTGCCTCATTCCGGTTTTTGCACCGGGTGTGGCGGCAGCGGAACCGACCACGCTTGTCGTGGCTGCATATGACAGCAGCGAAGAAGCAAAAGCTCAGGCCAGCTACATCTGCGACGGTACAAGTGATCACGTGGAGATTCAGCAGGCGCTCGATGCCCTGCCTGCTGGCGGAACCGTCCTCCTGACGGAAGGAACATACGCCTGTGCCGGTAACATCCAGCCCGGGGAAGGAAAAGCCCTGCAGGGCGCCGGTGAGAATGCCACCGTTCTCTCCTATCCGGGTAACGGCGGTCTTCGGATCCGTGCACCGTCGGTGACGTTCGCCGACTTCAAGGTGACCGGCAAGGCCGACATGATCATCGAGAACAGCCACGCCCGTGTCCGGAACGTGACGATGACGGTGGACAACTCCCGGATCGGCGCCTTCTACGTCTGGGCAGCCAACAAAGTTGTCGAGGACACCGTCTTTGAGAACTGTAAGGCGGTTGACTGCGGCCGTTACGGGTTCTTAAACAGCGGCGAAGGGACGCCCCGGCTCGTGAAGGATATCAAGTACATCAACTGCGAGGCGATCAACTGCGGGCGGGACAGCTCCGTCAGAACCGGCCCCTGGGTGACCGGATTCGATATCGTCGAGAAGAACGATATCGACGGCGCCGAGATCATCGGATGCTACGCGGAAGGCAACCAGGAGAGCGGGTTCCACCTCGAGGGATTCTCGTACCTGAACATCAAGAACGTCCGGTTCCAGGACTGTGTAAGCGTCAACAACGCCCAGAAGGGTAAGGATGCATGCATGTTCGGCGCCGGATTTACGGTCCCGAAGGGTACCACACTCGAGAACTGCACATCGGTCAACAACAAGCACGGTTACCTCGTCAGCGGTGGCAGTGTCAGCAAGGGGTTTGGGAACACCTTCGTGAACTGTACCGACGAGGCTTCGGACTACGGGTTCACGATCCGCCACGGCTACGACTGCACCCTGACGAACTGTGAGTCGAAGGATGCGGCACGGCAGGGGCTCGTCCTCTCGAAGGCCTGGAACATCAAAACCGAGAATTTCGGGCTGATCGGTACTGCGGGCTACAATGTCCACGCAGGGTCTTCTGAGACGGCAGCGGTGAAGATTGCCGGAACAACGGCATCGGACGACCAGTTTGCCTACAACATGTGGAACGGGCAGGTCACCGACAGCGCCCTTGACATCCACGCCGAGGGCGTTCTCTGCGACACTATCGTGTACCTTGAGAATGCCGAGCGAGTCACCCTCACCGGCGACGCTACCACTGCCAGTGCAGACCCGGTAAGGGTCGCCGGCGGAACGGCGGTCGATACTGCCGGGTTCACTGTAGCAGGAGATGCAGGCGCACCTGCTGTGGTAGCAGCCGCATAAGCGGAATAGTGCTGCGGTCTGCCCCTCTCGCGGGGAGATCGCACGGCAGCACCACTATCAATCTTTTTTAGCACTCGCTTCTGCTCCGTGAGCGACGGTGCGTTTTCCCGGTTATCCCTCACAACATCCGGTCGTCCGGCACTGATGCAGCAGCCTCTATTTATACCTACTTATGTTTCAAACTCTGCCTGGATCTCTCTTTTTTGTGCCTTTTTCTGTTATATTTCCTCAATCCTTTTGATATTGGCGTTCATGCCTCTGTTTATTTTCAGTAGTTTTTTATAAAATTATTATTATATGGAGTGATGTCACCTTCGGAGGTGAAATCCTGAGAAACAGACGAACCATCAAAAACGTGATAAGCACGGTTCTGGTGCTGTGCCTGGTGTCGGCGATGCTGCCGGCCGGTGCAGCTGCCGGAACCAGTGCCACGCCACTCGAAGATCTCCGCCTGACCGAAGAACAAGTGTCGGAATACACAACCAGTCTGCGCACTGCGAGCTCGGAATGGGCTACCGCGGAAGCAGGCACGGTGACGCTCATTGTGGCGGCATACGATGCCGGTGAAGCGTCAAAGGCTCAGGCAGATTACACCTGTGACGGGGTCAATGATCACGTCGAGATCCAGGCCGCTCTCAAGGCGGTGCCCGCCGGTGGAACCGTCCTCCTGACGGAGGGTACGTTCAACTGTGCCGGCAACCTGCAGCCCGGTGCCTACACCACGCTGAAGGGTTCCGGCGACGGCGTCACCGTCCTGAAGTTTCCGGGTGTGGGCGGGCCGCGGGTCCGTTCGTCCTACGTCACCTTTGCAGACTTCACGATCCTCGGCACCGCCGACCTGCTCGTCGCACAGAGCCATGCACGCGTCCACAATGTGACCATGACGGTGGACAACTCGCGGATCGGTGCCTTCTATGTCTGGGCGTCGAACAAGGTCGTCGAAGACGTGGAGTTCGTGAACTGCAAGGCTATCGACTGCGGCCGGTATGGGTTCATCAACAGCGGTGAAGGGTCGCCGAAGCTCGTCAAGAACGTCCGGTTCATCAACTGCGAGGCGATCAACTGCGGGCGGGACAGTTATGTCAATACCGGCCCCTGGGTGACCGGATTCGATATCGTCGAGAAGAACGATATCGACGGTGCCTGGATCGTCGGCTGCTACGCGGAAGGTAATCAGGAGAGCGGGTTCCACCTTGAGGGCTTCTCGTACTTAAGCATCAAGAACGTGAACTTCAAGGACTGCGTCAGTGTCAACAATGCCGCGAAGGGCAAGGATGCATGCATGTTCGGCGCCGGGTTCACAACCCCCAAGGGGTGCAGTCTCGAGAACTGCTACTCGTACAACAACAAACACGGGTTCCTCGTCAGCGGCGGCAGCATCAGCAAGTGCTATGATATCAGCATGAAGAACTGCCGTGACGACGCCTCCTGGTACGGGTTCATGTTCCGCCACGGCTACGACAGTTCGATCACCGACTGCATCTCGAACGATGCAGAACGTCAGGGAATCGTCCTCTCGAAGGCCTGGGACCTCACGGTGGATAACTTCACCATGAAGAACGCCGGAGGCTACCCGCTCCATGCAGGTTCGTCGACGGTTACGGCCGCAAAGTTCGCCGGAACCAAGACTGCCGATGACCCCTTTGCCGGCGGCATGTGGCACGGCCCGGTCACCGACAGCACGATCGATATCAACGCTGAAGGGTGCGCTTCGGATACCGTCATCTGCCTCGAGAACGCAGAAAGGGTAACCGTGACCGGCAGCATCGCGTCGAGCAGCCCCGATGCCGTGAAGGTCATTGGCGGCTCGAACGTCGACACGAGCGGTGTCGTGGTCTCAAACGCCGGCGATACGCTGGAATGGAAACCGATCGCGATCCCCCTGATCGATTGAGACCATGACACTCCTTCTCTTTTTTCAGCCATTATCGGGATAGTTTTGGCATAACGCCGATTGAAACCCGTCTCCCTTCGGAAGGGTCGGGTCGGTCATCACCGGCGGTTATATGCCCTGGTGGTGCCGGTGCGGCACGGTCGTGATTCCTGCTATCGGACGGGGTCTGGTATGCGTGCTTTCCACGGTCCGGAAGGCGGCATGTTCATCGGGCAGGCTTCGGCACGGCGTGTGGAGAATCCCGGTCTGCCTTCCGTACTCCCGAATCGCTCCGGTACATGGGCGTATCATTATACTGTAGCACGGCCGGCTCTGAGTATTAAAAGTTAACTCAAAACCCGCTTTTCTGATTCGCTGAGATATAGCAAAAAGAACCAAAATTTCTGACTTTTTTGCACATGCGACTTATAATAAAATCCAGATAAAATTGAGAAACTTCTTATAGCATTCTCCATAGATAATGCATCAACTCCATAAATGGAGGTGAGTAATGGGAGATCGATTATCAGCAAGACAAGTAATCTCAGTATTTCTGGTGCTCTGTTTTGCATCGGCCGTTGTGCCGATGAGTGCATCAGCAGCGACATCGACAGATTTCCATGATCTCCGCTATTCCGATGCGGAAGTTGCGGCTGCCGTAGCGGAGCTGCGCACCGCCACCGGCTCGAACTGGGCTGAGTCCGGCGGAAGCACGACGACTATCATCGTTGCAGCAAGCGACAGCAGTGCAGCAGCAAAGGCATCGGCCAGGTATGTCTGCGACGGGTCCGGCGACCACGTCGAGATCCAGGCTGCTCTCAATGCTCTCCCTGCCAGCGGCGGGACGGTTCTCCTGAAAGCGGGGACCTACAACGTTGCCGGCAACCTGCAGCCCGGTGCATACAAGACTCTGAAGGGCGAGGGGCCTGATGCCACCGTCCTGAAGTTTCCGGGTGACGGCGGCCTTCGCATCCGTTCACAGTATGTGACGTTCGCCGACTTCAAGGTGACCGGCAAGGCCGACATGCTCATCGAGACGAACCACGCCCGTGTCCGGAACGTGACGATGACGGTCGACAACTCGCGGATCGGCGGGTTCTACGTCTGGGCGGCCAACAAGGTTGTCGAAGACGTGGAGTTCGTGAACTGCAAGGCTATCGACTGTGGCCGCTACGGGTTCCTGAACAGTGGCGAAGGGTCGCCGAACCTGATCAAGAACGTCCGGTACATCAACTGTGAGGCTATCAACTGCGGCAGGTACAGCTCCGTCTCAACGGGGCCGTGGGTGACCGGATTCGACATCCTCGAGAAGAACAACCTCGACGGTGCCTGGATCGTCGGTTGCTACGCAGAGGGTAACCAGGAGAGCGGGTTCCACCTCGAAGGATTCTACTACCTGAGCAGCAAGAACGTGAACTTCAAGGACTGCGTCAGCGTCAACAACGCCCAGAAGGGTAAGGACAAGTGTATGTTCGGCGCCGGGTTCACCGTCCCGAAGGGATGCAACCTCGAGAACTGCTACTCGTACAACAACAAACACGGGTTCCTCGTCAGCGGCGGCAGTGTCAGCCAGTGCTTTGACAACACCTTCGTGGACTGCCGTGACGACGCTTCCTGGTACGGCTTTGTCGTCCGGCACGGCCACGACATCAGCATGAAGAACTGCATCTCGAACGACGCCGTCCGTCAGGGTATCGTCCTCTCGAAGGCCTGGAACATGAAGGTCGAGGACTTTTACTTAAACGGCGCTGCAGGCTACCCGCTCCATGCGGGCTCGTCGACCATCACGGCGGCTAAATTCGCAGGGACGATGTCGGCCGACGATCCGTTTGCCTACGGCATGTGGAACGGCCCGCTGACCGACAGCACGATCGACATCCACGCTCAGAACTGCAAGTCGTCGATCGTCCTCTGCTTTGAGAACGCCCAGCGCGTCAAGGTGACCGGAACGATCGCCACGACCAGCACGAGCCCCATCCGGGTCATCGGCGGATCGGCCGTCGACACGACCGGTGTCGTCGTCGGATCCGGTGTGGTTTCACCGACACCTACCCCGACCCCGACTCCGGTCGAAAACCCGGTGTCCCTCTGGTACGAGGCCGAGTCTGCGAGTGTGACCGCACCGATGGTTGCCGCAGCCGATGCATCCGCATCCGGCGGGAACTACATCTGGGTACCGCAGGGAAGCGGCCACTCGGTAGAGCCTCCGGCGACCGCGGGCACTGCGACCTACCGGATCAGCGTCGCTGACGCAGGCACCTACGCCGTCTACGGCCGGTGCATCGCTCCGGACAGTGCGAGCGATTCATTCTGGGTCTCGGTCGACGGAGCCGCCGCCTTCAGGTACGCCCCGGTCAGCAGCGCTGACTGGCAGTGGACGAAGGTCGGAACGTACTCCTTCACCCCCGGCGACCACACCGTGAAGGTGATGTGGCGCGAAGACGGAACGAAACTCGACAAGATCCTCGCAACGAACGACCTCGGTTTCGTGCCGACCGGCATCGGCGGAGCAGCGGGTCCGATCGTGACCCCGACGCCAACGCCGACGCCGAGCCCTACCCCCACACCAACGCCGACTCCGACTCCCGCCGACCCCCAGGTCTGGATTGAGATGGAGTCCGCAGTCCCGGTAAGCCCGATGGTTGTCGCATCCGATGCATCCGCATCCGGCGGCAAGTACGTCTGGGCACCGCAGGGTGCAGGCAACCGGGCATCGCCCCCCGCTGACGGAGCGGTGACCGTTTCGTTCACGGTACCGGCCGCGGGCACCTATGCCGTCCACGGACGGACGCTCGCCCCGTCGAGCGCGGACGACTCGTTCTGGGTCTCCATCGACGGCGGTGCGGCGTTCAAGTGGGAGCCCGGCATCAGTTCAGAGTGGGCCTGGAACAAAGTGGGATCGTACCCCCTCTCCGCCGGCACGCACACCCTGAAGGTGATGCTGCGTGAGGACGGGACAAAGATCGACAGGGTCGTTGTCTCCAGTGACCCCGCCTTTGTTCCTGAGGGAACCGGCGACGGCACACCGATTGTCGTCCCGGTCGACAAAGATATTGTGATTGAGGCGGAGAGCGGCACGCTCGTCGCACCCATGCAGGCGCTCAACGATGTTGCCGCATCGGGCGGGAAGTATATTGTCGTCCCGACCGGCACCGGTGCACGCGCCTCCGCGCCGACCACGGGAACCGCAACGTATGCCTTCGATGTGCCTACGACCGGCAAGTACGCCGTCCACGGACGGACGCTCGCCCCGGACAGCACAATGGACTCGTTCTGGGTCTCTATCGACGGTGGTGCGGCGTTCAAGTGGGAGCCTGCCGTCAGCAAGACCTGGACCTGGAACACAGTGGGTCAGTACGGTCTTTCTGCAGGCAAGCACACCCTGAAAGTGATGTGGAGAGAGGACGGAACGAAACTCGACAAACTCTTCATCACCAGCGACCTTGCCGCCGTGCCGGCATGACGGCAGACGGCAAAACGCCCGCCTGATTACTAACCTCTCAGAGAACAGCGGCAAACCGATAACCGGTCTGCCGCACGGGGTCTGCGGGATACACCCCCGCATCCCCGTATTTTTTGCAGATCGCTTTTTCCGAGTATTACAGCCGCTTATAGTAGAACCCGTCTGCCGCAGGGTTTCTGTCGGCAAATGCTCCCCGGACATCGACCAGAACCCTGCTCGAGTTCATGATATCTCCTATCTGATCGAGCGAGAGATCCCGGAACTGGTCGTGCGCGACGGCGACGACGACGGCATCGGCCGTGACGTCTATCTTCTCGAGCGGCGTAAGATCGAAGGTCGCCATCTCGCTCGTGGAGAGCAGGGGGTCGTAGCCGTATACGTTGATCCCGAACTCCTTCAGATGGGCGACAATCTCTTTGACCGGGCTTTCCCGGGTATCGGGTACGTTCTCCTTGTAGGTCAGCCCCATGATCAGGACGGTCGACCCTTTGATGACCTTTCCCTGCTCGTTCAGTCCCTTGATGACCATGTCGGCGACGTGCCGGGGAACGTAGTCGTTGATTGCCCGTCCGGCGAGGATCACCTGCGGGTGATACCCGAGTTCCTTCGCCCGGTAGACGAGGTAGTAGGGATCGACCGGAATACAGTGCCCGCCGACAAGCCCCGGCGTATACTGGTGGAAGTTCCATTTCGTCCCCGCCGCCTTCAGGACCGCGGCCGTATCGATGCCCATGCGGTGGAAGATGATCGCAAGTTCGTTCATCAGGGCGATGTTGAGATCGCGCTGCACGTTCTCGATCACCTTTGCCGCCTCCGCGGTCATGATATCGGGTGCGACGTAGACGGTCGTGACAAGTCCGTACAGGGCGGCGAGAGTCTCCGTCGTCTCTGCATCCATCCCGGAGACGATCTTGGTGATCTTGTCGAGGGTGTGGGCATCGTCGCTCGGGTTGATCCGCTCCGGGGAGTAGCCGACCTTAAAGTCGGTTCCGCACCGGAGCCCCGATTCGCGTTCGAGGATCGGTGCGACGATCTCCTCGGTCACGCCCGGATAGACGGTCGACTCGAGGACGACGACTGCTCCGGGTTTTAGGTTTCTCCCGACGATCTCTGCAACGGATGTGACAAAGCGCATATCCGGCTCCTTCGACCGCGTGACGGGTGTCGGGACGCAGAGTAGTACATAGTCCGCCTCGCGTATCCGGGTAGGGTCGGATGTGGCGATGAGCCGGTTTTCCTCCCGTGCTCCGATGGCAGCAATCTTCCTCTGGTCGATATCAAAGCCGATTGTCGGCAGGTGCTCGGAAAAGCTGTCGGCAAGCGGAAGGCCGACGTAGCCGAGGCCTGCGACACAGACCTTTTTGTTGGTGAGATCTTCCAAAACCACGTTATCGTCTCCCTTCAGCCCTGTTCCCGGGAATCCCGGTGCGGGTTCCTCCGCCGGCGGTACATCTTCGTCGCCGGGGTGCTCGTTCCCCGTCGACTCGTCTCTGGTGCAGGGCATCTCCGTTCGGTGAGGATACTCTGATGAGGCCTATTCACCTATTTAAATCCTTGCCTCTCTTGCATACTGAATCCTGCCCCTGGGAGGGTGCGGGAGGGTCTCCGGCACTACCGGCAGGGCCGTTACCGTCCGGTCTTCTTCTCTGACAGGCCGGGAGTGTTTTTCGGAGAGAAAAGGAGGTTGTGTGGGCGCTATCCGCCGAGCAGAACCAGGAACTTGTTTATCGCAATGAGGCCGAAGATGACGAGGCCCGCAACCAGCGTGACTCTGAGATAGCCTACGAACGGACGTGCTGCGAGCGGCGAGCTGTTGAGCAGCTCGAGGCCGCATACCAGGCCGATAAGGCCAAGCTCGTATGCAAGAACGATCTCCGGGTACAGGTACAGCAGCCAGAGCAGGGCGGTCACGAGCCCGATCGCAAGCAGGCTCAGGCCGAGCCTCGTCAACCAACGTCCCATCGTGAGGGAATACCTGCTCCTTACTGATATACCTGTCGCCCGCCGGCCGAGGGCGTCGGCGTGACGCTCCGCAAAGAGGGGTTCTGGAGGATATCTGAAAAGAGAGCGGAGGAGAACCCGTATCCTAGACGGGTCTTGCCTCGACATTGCGCGGCAGGAGCTGGTCGATCAGGAAGGCCGGCACCTGCTGTGACGTCTGGAATGCGAGATAGAAATCGGCGCGGTCTCCTACCATCCCGCGGTAGGTGCCGTCGATCTTGAAGTCGAACGCTACCACCTGGACACCGAACGTCCGGATGACGGCGTGCTTTGCAGAGATCTCCTGCATCTCACCGATCGCGAGTTCGACGGGCTGCTTATTGACGGAGAGCGTCACCTTATCCGCCTGGGGGATCGCGAGGATCTCGACGTTGCCGAGCCTGACGACCTCGGAGTTCGGGAAGAGGACGTCGTAGGTGACGGTATACGGGTACGACATGGCGGTGCTCGCTGTCGTCTCTTCTACGTTCAGCGTGGCGACTGCGGCGACCGCGAAAACGGCGACGACAACAATGACGGCAAGAGCAATCTTAAGCCCCCTGTGCGTGCTCTTCCGTTCGGCCGTAGCGGCCGGCGCCGGTTCCGGTGCTGCCGGAGGGGCGGGAGGGATACCCTTCGGGATGGCGCTCTCCTGCTGCATCTCGCCCGCCTCCGCCGCCGAGTTCTCCTGTAGTATCTCCCCGGATGCCCCGGTAGCGGGCGGTGGAGAGGGAGTCTCTCCCGCCCGGTCGCCGCTATTGGCATTTTCTGACATAATAGATTCTCCTTATCAGAAAAAACACGTTTTAACTATTTAACGATATTGTGAGGGTATATGCTACAGTATTCACAGGGAACCTCTCTGTTCCGCGACCCGGGTGACTGCAAAACCCTCTTTATAATTGATGACAGATTAGTGAAGGAGGATGTGAATGACCGCAATCCCGAAAGAAGAATACCTGTTGAAATGTACATCCGCCTGTGCGGGGTGCAGTTCTTCCCTGTGCCTGCGGTATGTTACAAAAGCTGCAGGGCCTGATACGGTTCTGGTCGTCCCGGCCTGCTGTACCAGTGTCATTCAGGGAATTTACCCGAACACGGCGATGGACATACCCGTCTACAATATCGCCTTTGCGGCGGCGGCCGCCTGCGCATCCGGGATGAGCAATGCATTCCGGGCCCTTGAGAGAGATACGAACGTTATCGTTTATGCCGGTGACGGCGGGACTGTTGATATCGGCATCCAGGCTCTCTCCGGAGCGTTCGAGCGCGGCACCGATTTTCTCTATATCTGCTACGACAACGAGGCGTACGGCAACACCGGGATGCAGCGGTCAGGCGCAACGCCGCTCGGCGCCCGTACAACCACGACCCCCGGCGGCAAACCGACACCGAAGAAGGATCTCGACCGAATCGTCGAGGCGCACAACCCGCCGTATATGGCGACGGCCTGCAGTGCCTATCCCCTCGACCTCTACAAGAAAGTGAAGAAGGCGCTCTCGATCGAAGGGCCGAAGTTCATCCATATTCTTGCTCCGTGTCCTCCCGGGTGGCGGTACTCCTCCGAAAAGACCGTCGAGATGGGAAAACTGGCGGTCAAGACCGGCAGCTGGGTTCTCTACGAGCGTGAAAACGGCGCGCTTACAATAAACGGCCCCTCAAAGGCTGCGATGAAGAAACCCCTCCCGCTTGAGGACTACATCAGGGGACAGGGACGGTTTAAGGGTATCACCCCGGAGGCTCTCGAAGAGATGCGCCGGCAGATTCAGATGACGAATGCACGGCTCTCCCGGGAGGCGGAAGGCATATGCTGACGATAGCAACAGGAAACAAGGCGGTGGCCGCAGCGGTGAAAGCGGCGAAACCCGGCGTCATCGCCGCGTACCCGATCACGCCCCAGACAGAGATCGTCGAACAGATCGCGGAGTACGTTACCTCAGGAGACCTCGCGACCCAGTACGTCCCGGTGGAGAGCGAACACTCCGCCATGGCCGCCTGCATCGGGGCAAGCGCGGCAGGCGTTCGGACGTTTACCGCGACGAGCTCCCACGGGCTTCTCTATATGCACGAGATGGTTCACTGGGCGGCGGGCGCCCGCCTCCCGATTGTGATGGCGAACGTCAACCGTGCCCTCGGACCCGGGTGGAACGTCTGGGCGGAGCACTCCGACGCGTTCTCCCAGCGGGATACCGGGTGGCTGCAGGTCTTCGTGAGCACCGTCCAGGAGGCGTATGATGCGACCCTGATGGCCTTCCGGATCGCCGAGCATGAGGACGTCCTCCTGCCGGTGATGGTCAACCTCGACGGGTTCACGCTGAGTCACATCACGCAGTCGCTCGAAGCGGTCGACCCCGGTGATTTCATTCCGCCGGTACGGGTTCCCCATGCGATCGATGTCGAGAACCCCTGTGTTTACGGGCCGCTGACCGGGCCGACCGAGTACTACAAGTTCCGCTGGGATATGGAACGCTCCATGCGTGACGCCGTGGGCGTCATAGCCGATGTCGAACGCGAGTTTGCAGAACGGTTCGGGCGGCAGTACGGCGTGACTGAAGACTACCGTTGCGAGGACGCCGAAGTCATCATCGTTGCGGTGGGTACGCTCGGCAAAGAGGCCGAAGTCGCCGTCGATCTCCTGAGGGAGGAAGGGATCGCCGCGGGCTCCATGCGCCTGCGCTGGTTCCGCCCGTTCCCGAAGCTCGACTTCGGCGGCCGGGACGTCGTCGTCATCGATCGCGACTACTCCTTCGGCTTTGGCGGCGTCGTCGCGCACTCGATCCGTTCGACGACCGGTGCAGAGCCCTACAGCGTGATTGCGGGGCTCGGCGGCCAGGAAGTCACCTATGGCGATATCGCCGGGTTCGTGAGAACACGACAGCCTGGCGCGGAGTTCTGGTTTGGGGTGAACGGCAATGTATGAGATCCGGATCCATTCCCGGGGCGGTCAGGGAGGCGTAACGGCCGCACGGCTGCTCGCCCTTGCGGCGTTCCGCGACGGCAGGCATGCAACTGCCTGCCCGTTCTACGGTGCGGAGCGCCGGGGTGCGCCGGTCGTCTCCTTTGTCAGGATTGACGATCAGCCCATCCGTGTCTACTCCCAGATCCAGAAACCCGATCTCGTCATCGTCCTTGATACGAGCATCATGGACGTTGTGGACGTGCTGCAGGGGATCAAAGAGGGCGGTGTGGTGCTGCTGAACAGCTCGCACGATATGGACGGGAACGGCCTTACCACTCACCACGTCGATCTGACGGGGATCGCGCTCTCGCTCGACCTCGTGATCGCAGGGAGCCCCATCCTCAATACACCGGTGCTCGGCGCCCTTGCTCGGATGGGCATCGTCTCGCTTCCCGCGGTGAAGGCAGTGATCGGTGAGACGTTTGCGGACGAACGAAACGTGCAGGCCGCGGAGAAGGCCTACGAGGAGCTGACACTATGAGAGAGAGACTTGCGATCAGCAGGCCGACTGAAGCTTCGTCGGGAAAGACGGGTTCGTGGCGGACGTTCCGCCCTGAAGTAGACCGCGAACAGTGCAACGCGTGTGGACTCTGCGCCCAGTTCTGCCCGGACGGTGTCATCGATCAGGAGCTCGTTATCGATCTCGATTTCTGCAAGGGCTGCGGTATCTGTGCCGCCGAATGCCCGAAAAAAGCAATTACGATGGTGAGAGAAGACCGTTAGTCTTCTCCCTCCCCTTCTTCTTCGATCGGGCACCGGGCGGTATATTCGAGGTTAAATTTATAGAAGTGCGTGTAGCCGCAGTTCCTGCACCGTGTCGTAAAGTGATTGCACCCGATGATGAGATCGTGCGGCCCGGTCACGTCGCACCGCTTGCAGGGAGCATCCGCCTCGATCTCCCAGATGTCGTAGCAGCCGATAGGGGTGTATGAGCCCTTCGTCCCGACCTCCTCGACTCTCGGGAGGAAGATCCGCGTGGCACCGCAGTGCGAACAGACCACCTGTGCCTGCGCCGAGACTGCCTTGATATTCTGGTCAGCTACTTCTCCACAGGCATAGCATTTCGTCCGGTGCTTCGTGAAGATGAACCGCTCGCTCATACAGGGTAGTTCTGAACCATGCAATGAAATACCTTTCTCCTCCCGGTGCGGTGGCCTGTGCAGACAACGGAGGCCTGCCGAATCCGGTTCGAAGGAGACGCTCTCGTTTTTTCGCAGGGTTGCATCTTTCCGGGTATCTGCCGGGCACGCTCGGGAATGTTTAAGTACCTGTGAGTGATCTCTGGTGCGAGTCCGAGGTGCGATTATGGTAGCAGTGAGAGTAGCCCCGAGTGTCTGTGCGTATGCTGATGAGAACGGCGAACAACTTCACATTGAGGTTGAATTGCCCGGCGTGGACAAGGAGAATATCTCCTTCAAGATGCAGGAGGACAGTTTCACGGTCGATGCGTCGCGGGAGGATATCCGGTATGTCGGAACCTACGCCATCTGCTGTCCCGTCGATCCGGACCGCGCGAAGGCGACCTTCAGGAACGGTCTTCTCGCAGTGGATGTACCCTATAAGCAGCCCACGGAAGAAGTTATGGAGATTCCAATCTCTGAATGAGATCTTCTGAACAATTTGTTCCTCTTTTCTACCGCCCTTTCGGAGATGCCGGCTCTGCCGGTACCTTTATTACGCTGTACCTTCAGGTCAGTGCGTGAAGCGTATGAACGGAGGCTATGGAGATCCTACAGGCGTTGCAGTACAGGAGCCGGAGGCGGCGGAAAACCGGCTCATCCGGGAGAAAAGCCCGTATCTGCTGCAGCATGCACACAATCCCGTCGACTGGTATCCGTGGGGTGAAGAGGCTTTTAGAAGAGCCCGGGAGGAGAATAAACCGATATTCCTCTCTATCGGCTACTCGACATGCCACTGGTGCCACGTCATGGCGCACGAGTCCTTTGAAGACTCCCAGGTAGCAAAACTCCTTAACGACGTCTTCGTCTGCATCAAGGTCGACCGGGAGGAGCGCCCCGACCTCGATCAGATCTATATGACCGCCGCACATCTGCTGGCAGGCAGAGGCGGCTGGCCGCTCACCATCCTGATGACTCCGGAGAGAAAGCCGTTCTTTGCTGCGACCTACATCCCGAAAGAGAGTCGGTACGGCATGACCGGTATGCTCGACCTGATCCCCCGCATCCATCGCGCCTGGATATCGCAGCAGAGCGACCTCGAAGAGGCCGGAAGCAGTGTTATCGAGGCTATAGAAAAGGTGGCGAGTACTTCGGGCGGGGAGGAACTCGGCATGGGAGTTCTCGACGAAGCCTACACAACCCTGCTCCGGAGTTTCGATGCGGATCACGGCGGTTTCGGGAGCGCCCCGAAGTTCCCGTCGCCGCAGAATCTGCTCTTCCTCCTGCGCTACGCAAATCGGACCGGGGCGGAGCCTGCCGCTGCCATGGTGGAAAAGACTCTCCGCGCCATGCAGCAGGGCGGCATATACGACCATATCGGGTTTGGCTTCCACCGCTATTCGATCGACGCGGAGTGGTTCGTACCGCACTTTGAGAAGATGCTCTACGACCAGGCGCTGCTCGTGATGGCCTATGTCGAGGCGTACCTGGCGTTCGGTGACGAAGCGTTCCGTCGGACGGCGGAGGAGACGATCACCTACGTCCTCCGGGATATCGCCGATCCGGCGGGCGGGTTTTACGCTGCCGAGGATGCGGACAGCGAGGGGGTCGAAGGGAAGTTTTACCTCTGGACCGTGGACGAAGTCCGCGAGGTGCTCGGGGAGGAGGATGCCGGGCGGTTTGTGCGGATATTCGATATGCGGCAGGCCGGGAACTTCTTTGGAGAGGCAACCGGGGAGAGGACGGGAACCAACATTCTCCATATGCGACGGCCGCTTCGGGCTTGGGCTGCCGAGTTCGGGATGACGGAGGATGACCTCTCCCGGTTCGTCGAGTCGGCACGCCGGAGGCTCTTTGAAGCCCGGAAGCAGCGTGTCCGTCCCGGGAAGGACGACAAGATCCTGACCGACTGGAACGGGCTGATGATCGCCGCACTCGCAAAGGCCGCACGGGCTTTCTCCTCCGGCGAGTATAGTGACGCCGCCGAGAAGGCTGCGACGTTTGTGCTCACCCACCTGCGTGGACCCGACGGCCGCCTCCTCCACCGGTACCGGGAAGGGGATGCCGGGATAACGGCAACGGCCGCCGACTACGCCTTTCTGATCTGGGGGCTCCGGGAACTCTACGAGACGACGTTCCGGGTGGACTATCTCACCGCCGCAGTCGAGCTCGCGGCCGATCTGGTCGCGCACTACCGGGACAGTGACCGGGACGGTTTCTATACGATGCCGGAGGATGCGGAGGATGTGCCGGTCAGGCAGAAAGAGGTCTACGACGGGGCGGTGCCGTCGGCAAACAGCGTCGCCATGCTCGACCTTCTCATCCTCGGGAGGATGACGGCCAATCTCGAGTTTGAGGAGATCGCCTGCCGCACCGGACGGGCATTCTCCGGTGTCGTCCGTTCGATGCCGGCGGCCCATACGTTCCTCCTGATCGGGCTCGAATTTGCGATAGGTTCGAACTACGAGGTGATCATTGCCGGCCGTCCCGGCGCCGGCGATACCGACGCGCTGATCCGGGCACTCCGGGGGAAGTTCATCCCGAATGCGGTCGTCCTCTTCCGGCCTGCCGGTGAGGAGTCGCCTGCCATCGCCTCGGTAGCCCCCTTCACGCAGGATAGCATTCCGCTCGACGACCGGGCGACGGCGTACGTCTGCACGAACTACGCCTGCGACATCCCGACGACCGATCCCGATGAGATGCTCTCGCTGCTCAGGGTGGAGGGGGAAGCGCCTCTGCCGCGAAGGTGACCACGCCCTCATCCCGGCATGAGGACAACGGTTATGACCTCTCACGGGTATGCCCGTCCGGTGGGGGGATCTGTGTGATAGACAACGGGGTTGCTATGGAGCGTGTCCGGATGACGGTGAACGCTCTCCGGAAGAACCCGGGTGAGGGGCTGCTGACGCTCTCCGGGGTTACTGACTGGAATGAAGGGGCGCATTCGACCGGGCTTTTCCGGAATTTCGTCATCGCCGCCGACGAAACCGAAGATGTCGGGGGGACGAATAGGGGGCCGAATCCGCCCGAACTCGTGCTTGCGGCGCTCGGCGCGTGCATCACGGTCGGGATCGCCTACAGCGCTGCCGAAGACGGGGTCGAGCTCCGTTCGATTGAGCTCGACGTTGAGGGAGATATCGATCTGAAAGGGTTCTTCAAGCGGGATCTGAACGCGGACGTCCGGCCGGGCTTCCAGGCCATCCGCGTGACCGTCTGGGTGGATGCCGATGCGCCGCCCGGGAAGGTTGCGGAGATTGTCAGGCGGGGAGGAGAGGAGCGTTCTCCGGTCACCGATATGCTGGTCAATCCGGTGCCGGTCACGGTGCGGCTTGAGCAGAAGGTGCCGGCGAAGCGGTGAGGTTTCAGAAGGTGGAGAGAGCTCTTTAGTCCCGGGTGAGGGAGTAGCCCGCTCCTTCCCAGCCGTACGTCCCGCCGAGCAGGTTGATGACGTCTTTGAATCCGTTCTTCTGGAGAATGCTCGCCCCGATGCTTCCCTTGTATCCGACATCGCAGTGCACGACGATCCGTTTATCCTTCGGGACTTCGTCGAGTTTATCCTCGAGGTGCCCGACGTAGATGTGGTGCGACCCGGGAATGGAGCCGTCTCTCTCCCGGTGGGTGACATCCCGCACGTCCAGGATGTAGATCGATGGGTCGTCCAGGTGGTCGTTGAGATCGTACGGCGACCAGGTGCCGTTTCTCTCGATCGGTTTTCCCTGCCGGAACCAGGCGGCAAACCCGGGTGCAAGGTAGCCGGTCAGATTGTCGTAGCCGAGCCGGATGAAGTGGCGGGTGACCTGATCGAGGTCGAGATTGAAGTCGTCGATGAGGATGATCGGGTCGTCGTAGTTCAGCAGGTAGCCCATGAACGCAGGGAGCCCTTCCCGCCAGATATTGATGCTTCCCGCGATGTGGCCGCCGGCAAAACTCGTCGGCGAGCGGATATCGACGATCTGCGTCGCCTGCTTCTGACCCTCGCCTATCTCCTGCGGTTTGAGCGCCGCAAGATGCGGGATGTTGTAGATAAGCGGCGGCCCCTGCAGGTTCAGTTCTTCCATCCTCCGAAAATACGGCGGCACGTAGAGTTGCTCCTGTTTTTTGTACTCCACAAACTCCGCTTTCGTCTTCTGGAGGAGCGGGGTGTGCTCTTTCTCATACCCGATGGTGGTGTACTCCCGGTCGCTGATATCGCCGCCGCAGACCGACCCTGCCCCGTGAGCCGGGCAGACGATCACATCGTCCCCGAGCGGGAGGATCTTCTCGTGGAGGCTGTCGTAGAGCATCCCCGACATCTCCTCCCGCAACTCCTCTCCGGCAAGGTCGGTTCGCCCCACGTCACCGGCAAAGAGTGCATCCCCGGTGAAGACCATGAACGGGTCGTCGGAGACGGAGGTGTCCGCAAGAACGAATGAGAGGCTCTCGGGCGTATGCCCCGGCGTCTCGAGCACCCTGAGCATGAGGGTGCCTATCGAGAAGGTGTCTCCTTCGGCAATAGCGTTCCCGTAGCCGAAACCCGCCTTCCTGCTATGGTGAATCAGCGCGCCGGTCGGGCGTGCGAGTTCCCGCGACCCGATAACGTAATCCTCGTTTCTATGCGTCTCGAAGATATGGGTGATCTCCATGCCCCTGCTCTCTGCGATATTCGTGTACACCCGACAGTCGCGCCGCGGATCGATGACCGCAGCCTCCCGCCCCGAGCCGATCATGTACGAGTTGTGGGCGAGGAGTTCTGATACCACCTTTTCAAATAACATAGACTCCACCTCATCCGGAACTGCTCCGATGTGCCGGGGGATGGTATATAGTTCTTCCGTACTGTCAGCGGGTCTGCTGGCGGGCGGCAGGCTCCCGCCACGTGCACTGCCCCTCGGAGGGCGGGTATACGTGGCCACCGTCGGGATTTTCGCCGCGGGCATCGAAGATGCTGCCGACGGCCTTGAACGCGTCCTCGAGCTCCGAGAAGTTCGGGATGTTGCAGCTCCGGAGGATACGAAGGCCGCTCCTCATGCTGTCGCCGCCGAGAACGCACCCAACGACCATCTTATTGGTATGGCGCGAAAACCGGACGATCTCGTTCGCGAGGTGCGTCGGATTCGTGAGCATCGTCGGGACGGCGATGACGAACGCGATATCCCAGAAGTCCTGGTGCCGGATCATGATATCGAAGACCGCCGCAAACCGGTCGACACCGGTATCCCCGAGGAGATCCATCGGGTTTGCGTGGTTCCAGCACTTGGGGAGGAACGAGTTGAGTTTGTCGCGGACTTCGTCCGGCAGGTCGACCATTGAAAGGCCGTACTTCTCGGCATAGTCCGAGGCGAGGACGCCGAACCCTCCGGCACTCGTGATCGCGATCGCCCGTTTCCCTTTCGGGTATCCCTCCGAGGCGAGGAGCTCTGCGAGCTGGAACGCTTCGCGGAGATCGCTTGCCGGGATCACTCCCGCCTGCCGAAACGCCGCCATGTAGACGTCGTGGCTGCCTGCAAGCGAGCCGGTATGCGAGGAAGCCGCCTGTTTCCCTTTCTGCGACGAGCCCGATTTGATGACGATGACCGGCTTTTTCCCCGCGACCTCTTTCATGATCTTCATGAACGAGCGGCCGTTTTTGATCTCTTCGATGTAGAGGGTTATTGCGTGGGTCACGGGATGGTTCTCCGCGAATTTGAGGTACTGCTCGAATCCGAGATCGGCCTGGTTGCCGACGCTGAAGACGGCTGAAAACCCGAGTTCCTCGGTCAGGCTCCAGTCGACGATAGTGGTGATGATCGCACCGCTCTGGGAGATGAAGGCGATGTGCCCGGGTTTTGGAGAGACCGGGTCGAAGGTCGCATTGATGCCCTGGTGGGGGAGCATGATCCCGAGGCAGTTCGGGCCGACGATCCTGATGCCGTAGGTGTCGGCGATACGGACGATCTCCTCCTCGAGTTTCCTTCCATCCTCGCTGGCCTCGCGGAAACCTGCTGTGACGATGACCGCAAGCCTGACGCCTTTCTTCCCGCACTCTTCCATGGTGGCGGGGACATACCGGGCGGGTACGGCGATGATGGCGCAGTCTACCGGGCCCGAGACGGCATCGAGTGAAGGGTAGACGTCCCGCCCGAAGAGTTCGGTGCGGTTCGGGTTGATGGGATACAGCTGTCCGGGGTATCCGAGGAGGTTTCTGAATACGGCGTACCCGACCTTTTTGGGGTTTGATGACGCTCCGATGACGGCGATGGACTGGGGGAAGAAGATCTCTTCAGGCACCTCGGCTATCGCCCGACCGCTTGTGGGCAGTGCAGCCTCGTTCATAATGATCCGGGCATCGACGACGCGGGCGCCCTTTTCATAGAGGATGACCGGGTTTAAATCGAACTCGTGCATTCCCGGACTGTCCGTGAAGATACGGGACATGCTGTCGATGATATCGACGAGCGCCTCTTCGTCTCTCGCCGTTTCGCCCCGGTAGCCCTGAATGAGGCGGTAGCCTTCGATCTCCCGGATCATCTCCCGTGCGTCGTCGCGGGAGATCGGCAGTACGCGGATCGAGACGTCGTGCAGGAGCTCGACGAGTTTGCCGCCGAGACCGAAGGTGATGATCTTCCCGAATGAAGGATCGGTCTTGCCGCCGATCAGCACCTCGAGGCCCGGCGGCATCTGTTTCTCGACGACGACGCCGGTTATCTCCGCTCCCGGTGCCCGGGAGGTGCTCTTCTCCATAATGTCGCGGAACGCCGCCTTTGCGTTCTCCGTCGTCTCGATACCGGTGATCACGCCTCCGACATCGCTTTTGTGAACGATCTGCGGAGAGATGACCTTCATGACGACCGGACGGCCGATGGACTCTGCGGCCTCTGCAGCATCTTCGGCGCTCGTCACAAGGCGGTGCGGCGGTACCGGAATACCGCGTTTATCCAGCAGGTCGTATCCTTCAGTTTCACTCAGCATTCTTTCCGGCATGGCTAATCCCCCTTAAGCATGGTTCTGCGGCGTTTCCACAGGGTCGACGGTTGCTTCCAGCAGAGCATTAACGATGCCACTAATAATAGTTTCCGGCTCCGAATGCGCGGGATTCTGGATGCGCTCACACCCCGGTTCAGGCGGCGGAGATCCGTTATGGCAGGATGACGGCCGTCTCAGTTCTCCCGATCCGCGGCCAGCCACCAGAATGCTCCGATGGAGAGAAACGAGACGATCCCCGAGAAGAGAAAGACGCATGCTACTCCGGCAATATCCATCACCGCCCCGCAGATGAGTGGGGCGGCGACCATACCCACGCTCATTGCCGTGTTGAAAGCCCCCATCGCCGATCCCTGGCCTATCTCCCTGCCGGCGACGGTGACGACCGCTGTTGCGGCCGGGACGGCGACCCCGCCGCCGAGGCCGACGATGGCCGAGGCGACCAGCAGAGCGGGAAAACCGGAGAGGTACGGGATGGCGATGAGGCTTGCCGAGACCATCGCCGTTCCGAGGACGATCAGCAAAACCCGTCCGTAACGGTCTGCCAGTGTGCCGAAAGCGCGCTGGAGAAGAGCCGTTGAGAGAATACTGACCGAGATCAGGATCCCGATCTCGCTTGCAGAGAGGTCGAGGAGTGTTGCGGCGATGAGGGGGAGAAAGACCATGAACGTCCCGTTGGCAAAAGCGTTCATGACCCGGAAGAGGAGCACCGGCCGCATCGCCCTGTTGAGGAACGTCCTGAAGAGCGGTGTCCTGATCCGGAACGTCCCGCATGACTCAGGGAGGAGGAGCAGGCAGATCAGAAGGGAGATCCCGGAGAAGAAGGACATAGCAAGGAATACGGCATTCATCCCGGCGAGATCCTGCAGGACACCACCGATGAGCGGGCCAAGCCCCATCCCGAGAAAGAGGGCTATCATGAACGTGCCCATGTACCGCCCCTCCTCCCCGTGGGGTGCGAAGTCGGCGATATACGCCATGGCTATCGGGATTACCATGGCTGAAGCGAATCCGTGGAGCACCCGGACGGCCGTCAGCAGGTAGACCGAGTCTGCGGCGATGTAGGCCAGGGAGAGGAGGGTATAGATGAGTAGACCGACGAGAATGAACGAGCGTCGTCCTCGCCGGTCGGAGAGGTTTCCAATGACCGGCATGAAGACGGCTCTCGATATGGCGAAACCGGAGAAGATGATCCCGATCCAGATGCCGCTCGCCCCCAGGCTCTCGGCGTAGAACGGCAGGAGCGGAACGATGATCCCGAGACCCAGCATGGCTGAGAAGACCGATATGAAGAGGACGTTGAAGACGCGTGATGCTTCTCTGATCTTCTCCGCTGACTCTGTCCCTACCCTCTCCTCCATCGTGCTGCTCCGGATACCGGCAGTACGCCGTACTGAGATCTATTGCATCTCCCGAAACTTTGTTTCTTTTGGGGATGCCGAAAATGAGCCGGGGTGAAAGACCGACCCGGATCGATGCACTCGCAGGCAGGGTGTCGGTGGGAGATCCTGAGAAGAGGTATTCCGTCATCTCGCTGGCGGAGCATGACGCCTGCTCACATTTTTTTATCTTCCGGCATCTCCTGCATCTCTTTCCCGAGGAAATAACTCACGACGGTTCTGATGGTGACGAGGGCACCGAGCACGGCCAGATCCTGAAACGTCGGTTCGAGGATGGTCTTGAGGACATCGGCGGCCACGAAGAACTCAAGGCCGATCAGGATCCGTGTGGTGAAGACCGCCCTGATGTCGTGGTAGCTCAGCCACTGTATACGGGCCTCTCGTTTCAGGATCTGGTAGATCGCAATGAACCCTCCGTAGATGATAAAGAGCGCACCGAAGATGCCGAGCACCGACTCAATGATCGCGATAGCCTGTTCGAGCACCATGGTTCCGGGGAGCCATACGGGGAGCGGAAGGATAAGGTTTGTGCATGGTTGCATATCCAGAGATCGGTCGGATCCGGCTGTGTATGTCACGGTACAAAGACCTAAATGATAGCGGGAGAAAAGTCCCGGGTGCTGCGGAAGAGCTCTCTTGGTGATCGTATGGAGAGGGATACTGAAGCGGACGGTATACTCGGTTCACCCGTCCGGCGGATGGCCGTCTATTCACTGGCACTCAATATCTCGCTGGTTTCCATCAAGTATCTGCTCTCGCTGGTCACGGGAAGTCTGGCGCTGCAGGCCGATGCGGTTCACTCACTCGTCGACGTCTTTGCGTCGATCGCCCTGATCCTTGGCCTCGTCATCTCGACGCGGAAGAGCCCCGAGTTCCCCTACGGCCTTTATAAAATTGAGAATGTCGTCTCGGTGATCATCGCACTGCTCCTCTTCCTGACTGCTTACGAGATCGTCCGGGAGGCGCTCTTCCGTGAAGGGGCGGCGGTAACATACGATCCGCTGGTACTTGCCGCAGTGGCGCTCCTGATTCCCGTGCCGTTCCTCTTCGGCCGGTACGAGATGCGTGTCGGCCGCCAGTACAACTCTCCGAGCCTCGTTGCCGACGGGAATCAGTTCACGGCAGACGTCCTCTCATCAGCGATCGTCTTTGTTGCCCTGGTGGGGAGTGCGTCCGGCCTCCCTCTCGACCGGGTTGCCGCCGTCATCGTCGCACTCTTCATTCTGCGGGCGGGATGGGGCATCCTTATCTCCGGGATGCGGGTGCTCCTCGATGCATCGGTAGACCAAACGACGCTCGAGGCAGTTTCGAGGATCATCCTCGCCGAACCGGCGGTCACCGATCTCCGGCGCATCACCGGCCGCAACTCGGGCAGATACGTCTTTGTCGAGGCGGATGTCGCCTTCAGGATCGGCGATCTCGAGCAGGCGCACCGGATCACCGAGCGGATCAAGGAAAAGATACGGGATGCCATACCCCGTGTCGACCGGGTCGTCCTGCACCTTGAACCGTCATCATCGACGCATATGCGGTATGCCGTGGCACTCGGGGACGGCGGGGGCACGATCAGCCCTCACTTCGGTGAGGCCCCTTCGTTTGCCGTCGTCGAGATCGACCGTTCGTCCGGGAAGATCGAGGAGATGCGGTTCATAGCGAATCCCTATACCGGGGTCGAGAAGGGAAAAGGAATGCAGACGGCACGACGGCTCCTTGCCGAGAAGCCCGACGTCGTCGTCACCCGGGAGAGCATGGAGGGAAAAGGGCCGGCATACCTTTTTGCCGAGGCGGGGGTTGAGGTCGTCCGGACGGATATCCCGCTGCTCAAGGATTTCCTGCAGTCTCTCAGGCCTGAAGAGGGGCCGCAGGTGGATGGTTCCGCCTCTGCGGCGGACCTTCCGCAGGCGTGACAACGGTTACCCGCCGGGGGGAACCTCCGCTTTCAGGTGACGCTGCGCTTTCTTCACAACGTCCCGTGAATTTTTAAAGGTGATTGTCCTGATCGCCCGCTCGAACGGCAGCCATTGGTAGCCGATATGCTCGTCCGAGAGGAGCACCTCCCGCTTTCGTGTCTCCATCAGGTAGTAGACGACCTCCTTGTAGACGGTGCTTCCCCGGCGCCGGAAGAAATAGTGGATCTCCTCGCGAAACTCCGGGATGAACCACGCATCGACGATTCCTGTCTCTTCTTCGAGTTCCCGGAGCACGGTCTCCGTCTCTCTCTCCCCCCGCTTCCCGTGCCCTTTGACGAGATCCCAGTGGCCGGCCTCGTACTGCAGGAGCAGGTACTCGATCTCCCGGTCTTTGCGGAAGACGACGGCACCACAGGACTTCTCTTTGGGCATACCGTGTATCTCCTACCGTGGCTCCGTGACTGTGAGTTCGTCCCGGATCGTCCGGAAATCCTCTTCGAGATCTGCCCTGTATGCGGGGTTGTAGAGGGCTGCCGCCGGGTGGAAGGTCGGGATGATCCGCACCTTCCGGCCGGCGAAGGTAACCGGAAAGACCTTTCCACGAATATCGGTGATCTTTTCAAACTCGATCGGCACCCGGGAGAGGATGTACCGGGTCGAGTGCCTCCCGAGTGTGACGATGATCTCGGGTTCGATCAGCCGGATCTGCTGATCGAGGTAGGGGGTGCAGATCTCGATCTCGCTCTCCCGCGGATCGCGGTTCTCGGGGGGGCGGTGTTTGACGATATTTGCGATGAATACGTCCGACCGGGTAAGCCCGATGCCGGCGAGGAGCCTCTCAAGGAGGGAGCCTGCACGACCGACGAACGGCCTGCCGGTGAGGTCTTCCTGCCTCCCCGGAGCCTCACCGATAAAGACCAGCTTCGCCGCAGGATTCCCTTCCCCCGGGACCGCGTTATGAGTATCCTTCCAGAGGGGGCATTTTCTGCATTCGCGTATCACTGAAGAGAGTTCGCCCATCTGCTCTCTCCGGTGTGTGCTCTCATCCATATGCTCTTCAATCACACTCATTCGCCAAACCATCTTATGTGTTGCGTTTCGGTTACCGACGATGCCATTCATCACCGATGGCGTCCAATCTGTCGGAAAGGAGAAGAGGGGTTGTGATCGGTATGCGCGTGAAGATCTGTGGGGTAATGACGGTAGAGGATGCGGAGTATATCGTATCTCTCGGGGCGGATGCAATCGGCATGATCGTCTGCAGCGACTCGCCCCGCGAGATCACGCTACAGCAGGCGGCAGAGATCATCGGCGCCGTTGGTTCCCGGACGAGGACGGTCTGCGTCACCCACACCACCTCCGCGGAAGACCTCGAACGCATCCTCGCTCTCCGCCCCGCGGCCGTGCAAATCTCGCACGATTTCCCGCTCCCCGATCCCCGGGACGTGGCGTTCATCCGGGTCCTGATGCCCACCGACCTGCCGCGGGGCGACTGCGATGCGGTGATTGTGGATGCGAGCCGCGGCACCGGACGGCTCTACGATCCCGCCTTTGCGCGGCGGATGGTCGAGGATTCGCCCGTCCCGGTCGTCCTGGCCGGCGGGCTTTCGCCGGAGAACGTCGCCCTCGCGATCGATACCGTCCGCCCGTATGCGGTGGACGTCTGCTCGGGGCTCGAGTCCGCTCCCGGGGTCAAAGACCGGGAGAAGATCCGCTCGTTCATGCGGGCGTGCCGGAGCAGGCCTCCGGGATAGGGTGGCGGTATCCGGTTTCGGCTTTCGCTGTCTTATCCGCGGAGCCCACATTAAATAGCAATGGCGTGGAATATGTATGGTATCGATCGCAGATGACTGCGATCCGTTCCCTGCCCGGAGAGAGGGTTGCCGTGAAGGAGCCCGAGCACGGCTGCACGGTGAGAAGGGAGATGGTGACCCCATGAATGACACGGACAATCTCTGTTTTGAGAGATCGAAGATAGATAAAATACAGGACCTGAGAGAACGCGGCGTTACGGTCTATCCGTATTCGTTCGACCGAAAGGACACGATAGAAGCGATCAAAGCCCGTTTCGACGATGCGACCCATGAAAAGAGCGAGGATGCGGTCTCCACGGCAGGCCGGATCTATATCATCCGCCATCACGGGAAGACGATCTTTGCGGATATCGGCGATGCGACCGGCAAGATCCAGCTCTACATCCGGAAGAACGATCTCGGCGAGGAGAAGTTCAATCTCTTCAAGGATTACTTCGACAACGGGGACATCATCGGGGTGACCGGCCACGTCTTCCGGACGAAGATGGGTGAACTGACTGTCTGGGTCGACGACATTGTGCTCCTTACAAAGTCGGTCTGCGCTCTCCCGGAGAAGTTCCACGGCCTCAAGAATGTCGAGACGCGATACCGGCAGCGGTATATCGACCTCATCATGAACGAAGAGAGCCGCGAGACGTTCAGGACGCGGAGCAGGATCATCTCCCGCCTCCGCACGTTCCTGCTGGATCGCGACTTTCTGGAGTTCGAGACACCGACGCTGCAGCCGATCTACGGCGGCGCGAACGCACGGCCGTTCACGACCTACCACAACTACCTCGAGCAGAAACTCTATCTCCGGATTGCGCCGGAACTCTACCTAAAGCGCCTCCTTGTCGGTGGATTCGACAAGGTCTTCGAGATCGCGAAGAACTTCCGGAACGAAGATATCGATACCAACCATAACCCCGAGTTCTCGATGGTCGAGATCTACGAGGCGTACCGGGACTATAATGATATGATGGATCTCACCGAGGCGATCTTCTCAGAGCTCGCCGGCGAGATCTGCGGCTCGACGGAGATTCTATTCGAGGAGACGCCCCTCTCCTTCGAGCGGCCGTGGAAGCGGATGAGCATGGACGAGGCGGTGCGGGAGTATGCGGGAATCTCCGTCCGGGATCTCTCTATCGACGAACTCAGGGAGTTTGGACGAAAGCATAACGTCGAGGGATACGAAGAGGCGACGACGTGGGGAGAGTTCCTCGTCCTCTTCTTCGAGCATTTCGCCGAAAAGCAGCTCATTCAGCCGACGTTTATCTACGATTTTCCCCTTGAGAACTCGCCGCTTGCAAAGAAGCACCGCGAGCACGAGGGGCTGACCGAGCGGTTCGAGCTCTTTATCTATGGTATGGAGATGGCGAACGGCTTTTCGGAGCTGAACGACCCGCTCGACCAGAAGGCACGGCTCGAGCTCCAGGACGCAAAGCGGCGCCGGGGCGACCTCGAGGCGCAGATGATCGATTACGACTTCATCAATGCGCTCGGCTACGGGATGCCGCCGACCGGGGGTGTCGGTATCGGCATCGACCGGCTGGTGATGCTGCTGACCAACAAAAACTCCATCAAGGAAGTTCTCCTCTTCCCGCAGATGAAGACACTTCAGCCGCGTGAAAAGGGAAACGAAAGTGAGATCGGGCAGGGTGACCTGCCCGTATGCGAGGATGAAGGGAAGACGGCGTGAGGAGATCCGGCCGGGTATGACGGTCGAGATTGTCCAGAAGTGCGATCAACGGACAGGGAAGCGAACCCGGGGTGTCGTTGCGGCGATCCTGACGAACTCGGCGGAGCATCCCCACGGTATCAAGGTGCGGCTGCAGGACGGGCGGGTCGGCAGGGTGCAGGATATTCTCCCGGCCGAATAGCGCATTCCCCTGAACCGTTTCATTTTCTTTTCTGTTCGTCCGCTGACCCACGCTGCCCGGAAAGAAGTGTGCCTCGTGCAGATTCGGTTCCGGTGCATAGCCGTATCATCTATTTCCGGAGCGTTTCGCTATGCCGAAGTGGCTTTGGGCAATGAAAATCTCATGAACCCTCCTGCGGCTATGAGCCGAACCTCCGGGGCCGCTTCTCCGTGGTCACCGGTTCAGTTCTGCATCGCGGCTTTCCTCAGGGTGAACCGGATCGCAGCCCCGCGTTCCGGCTCGCCCGGTACCCGGTCTTCGACCCATATCCTGCCGCCGTAACGCTCGACGAGCATTCGGCAGATGTATAGCCCGAGACCCCGGCCGCTCTTCTCGCTGCCGCCTCTGGTGAAACGGCTGAAGAGCTGCCCTTTCATAGCGTCCGGAATACCAGGGCCGGTATCCTCGACCGTGACGCGGGCCTCGTCTTCGCGTTCTTCGACGCGGATGGTGATCTCGAGATCCTGGCCGCCGAATTTTGCGGCATTCCCGATAAGGTTCGTAAAGATCTCGGAGAGCAGACCGTCGGCGAGTACATGTACGTCCGTTCCGGCGTACCGGATTGAGGTGTCGGGGTGATGGCCGATCTCTGCCCGTATAACCTCGTCCAGTACAACGGGAGCGAGAGCGGCCCTCTCCTCGTGGATCTGCCGGATGGTGTTGACGTTTCTGATGATCTGGGTGCTCTTCTGAAGGCTCCGGTGCACCTTTTCCGTATACTCCCGTGGTTCACCCTCGAGTTCCTCCAGCAGCAGGTCGGCGTAGAGGCTGGCGGTGTTGGTCATATTGTTAATGTCGTGCGTCAGTACGTCCAGGTACAGGTTCGCCCGCTCCGTAGACTCCTGCAGATCGGCCGTCCGCTCCCGGACCTGCTCTTCAAGGGCGTCGCTGTACTCCCGGATCGTCTCCTCCGATTCTCTGATGCGCTGGATGGTCGACTTCAGGGTGCCCACCATCCTGTTGATGCTCTGTTCGAGCACCCTGACCTCCCGGGTCGCCGCGACCCGGATGGTGTGATCGAGGTCTCCGCGTGCAATAATCTCGATGTCATCGACGATCTCGGCGATAGGCCGTGTGAGTCTGCGCGTTACGACGAAGATTGCGGCGCTGCAGAGGACGATCGCCAGAAGTGCTATGGCTGTCCGGTAGAGAAGCAACTGATCGAGTTGTTGCTCGATGAGTGCCGTATTATACGTCAGTTCGATGATGAGGCTCATGTCCGACGGATACCCGGGGTCTTTCAGGTCAATGAAGAGGTAACGGATCAATTTGCCGCTACCGGTGTCCCGCACCTCGTAGTCCGACCGGGAGGGCAGGATCACCTCCGTCACAAGCCTCCTTGTCTCCGGGCTGGCTGTCGAAGCCGGTTCTCCGACTGGGTCCGCAAAGATGTTGTAGACCCTGATGGAGTCGAGGTACGGGTTGAGCGCGACGAGTTCCTGCAGATTCTCCATGGATCGTACCCTGTTCCGCTCATCGGCAAACGCTTCGGGGACAAAACCGAGTTCGAGGAGATAGCGGTGATCCGGGGTCGGCATGTACGCATATTTCCGGATCTGCCCGGTCGACTGCTTGTAGACGACCCGGTCGGCGGTGAAAGAATCTCCTAGGCGCAGCGCCGTGATATCGGCATAAAAATCGGGAATCTTCTTGAAGTCGAGCCCCTGATCGGGCGGGTAGGTGGTGTACTCGACAACGCCGCTCTCGTTGATGACGTAGAGATCGATCGTCCCACCCATCTTCTCCTTGATCCCCGCGAGATCCATCTCCGCAGGATCGCCGCCTGTCCGGTTGTACTCCTGGAGGAAGAGCGTAAAACCGGTCTTGAGCCTGTCGTTGAGAGCGTCGTCGAAGAGCTTTAACCCCGCATCGGCGTTTACGACGGATGCGCGTATGCTCTCCTCCGTAACGTTCTGCAGGGTTGCGAGATCCGAGGTCATCCTCTCCTGTTCCTGGAAGTAATCGTGGATAGAGATGGCTCCTATCGTGGGGATGACGATGAGGAGGATGGCCAGGATGAAGATATAGGTGAACGGCCAGTCTTTTTGGTCAGCATTCGTGGTTCTTGTCATGAGCCGGGACAGACGGGGGCGGGGTCTGGAGGCGCCATCCGGTATCGCTACAGCGAATATCGCCGGTGTGAGCAGTCCGCCAGGGCAGGGAAGCTCCCTGCTATCATAGCCCGGTATAGTATCTCACCGGTTTAACACTTCCTGCCCGCGGAAGATCCCTGCCGCTCCCTTCCTGCGTCGAGAAGGGGCAATCCCCCGATGTCCCTATCCAGCGCCGCTCTCTGGTGACGGGGAGTTAGTCCCCGGTCGGCTTTTTCAGGGTAAACCGGACTGCAGCTCCGCATTCCTGCCTGCCCGGCACCCGGTCCTCAGCCCATATCCTGCCGCCGTAGCGCTCGACGAGCATCCGGGAGATGTACAGTCCGAGTCCTTTCCTGCTTCCGGCCTCTGCACCCTTTCTGAACCGGTTGAAGAGCACTTCTTTCAGATCATCGGCTATTCCGGGACCGGTATCCTCAATCGAGATGAGGACGGTCTCTTCCATCTCTTCGATGCGAATGGTGACGGTCACGGCGTCACCGCCGAACTTGACCGCGTTCCCGATCAGGTTGGCGAAGACCTCGGCGAGGAGCTCGTCGGCGTATACGGTGATCGGGCGTGGTTCGTAGCGGATAGCCGCTGCCGGATAACTGGTGATCTCCATCCTGACGATCCGATCGAGATCGACTGCCTTGAGCGGTACCCCCTCCTCCTGCGCCTTTCTGATCGTCGATACGCGGTCGATGATGTCGCTGCTTACCTGCAGCCTCTGGAGCAGTTTCTCCGCATGGGCATGCCGTTCTCCCTGCAGCATCTCGGTGAGAAGGGCGGCATAGCCGAGGGTGACGGCGTTGGCATTATTGACGTCGTGGATAAGGATGTCGAGGTAGAGGTTTGCCTCCTGATTGGAGCGTTCGAGTTCTGCCTTCCGTTCCCTGACCTGCTCCTCGAGGTGCTCGCTGTGCTTGTGTATTCTCTGTTCGGAGGCTCTGAGCCGCTCAATATGCGCTTTTAAGGCGGCGACCATCGTGGTGATGCTCCGCTCGAGCCTGACGAACTCCGCCCCGCCCGACGCCCGGATCGGGTGGTCGAGATCCCCATGGGCGATCGCATCGACGTCGTCCGCTATATCGCGGATTGGCCGGGTGATACGCTTTGCGACGGGGAAGGCAACCCCCGCGGTCAGCATGATGGCGACAAGAGCGAGGAGCAGGTGGTGCATCCGTGTCTGGAACAACGCATCTGCGAGAGGTGCGGTGGTGTAGGTCATCTCGACGACGCCGTTCATCGCGAGCGCATATTCCTGGTCGCTGCGGTCGATGTAGATGAACCGGGTGAGTGTGCCGTTCTCCGGATCGATCATCTCGACGGTGTTTTTATCCCGGAGCACGGTTGCCACGATAGGCAGGGCTCCAAAATGATCGGTCGATACTCCCTCGCGTTCCACGGTTGCCTGCAGTCCGAATTCGTTGAAGATCCTGATGCCGAGCAGGTTCGGGTTCAGTGCCAGCGTCTCGTCGACGATGGACGTATACCTGAGTTCGTTGAAGTACGGCGAGTTCTCCGGGAGCGTCGTGCTGAGTTCGAGGAGGTAGCGGTGATCAGGTGTCGGCATGTAAGCATACTTCCATACACGTCCGGTATCGGATTCCCGTACCGTCCGCTCGGCGGAGAAGGTCTCCCCGAGGCGCAGCGCCGTAATGGACGCATAGTACTCCGGATAATCCCTGAAATCGAGCAGGAGATCCGGCTCATAGGTCGTGTACTCAATAACCCCGCTCTCGTTGATGATGTAGAGATCCATATCGCCGCCGAGCTCCGCTCTGACCGCTGCCAGGTTCATCGCCGCCGGGTTCCGGCCGGATCGTTCGTACTCCTCGAGGAACGGCGAAAATCCCTGCTCCACCCTCCGGTCAAGAGAGGTGTCGTAGAGCTTGCGCCCGGTATCGATCAGGTGTATCGACTGGCCGATGCTCTTCTCCGTCTGCTCCTGCAGGAGGAGGTAATTTGCGACGAGCTCGTTTTCGACCTCCCGGTCGTCCATCACCGAGATGAAACCGACGATGGGAAGGGTGATCAGGATGATCGCACAGAGCAGGTACCAGGAGAAGGAGGGCGGTTCCCGACTTTCCATGCTCTTCTTCGTCATTCCCTGCTCACCTCGGCGCCGTCATCCGGTTGTGGCTCTCCCCGGTTAAGGGTGAACCGGAACGCCGCCCCCTCTCCCGGTCTGCCCGGCACCCGTTCTCCCGTCCATATCCTGCCGCCATAGCGCTCGATGAGCATCCGGCAGATGTAAAGGCCAAGACCGCTGCCGCTCGCTCTGCTGTTCCCCCGCCTGAACCGGTTGAAGATTGTTTCCTTCAGGTCTTCAGGGATACCTGGGCCGGTGTCCTCGACTGAGACACGGATGGTCTTTTCCTGCTCCTCGACCCTTATCGCGATCGTAATGCCGGTTCCACCGAACTTGACGGCATTGCCGAGGAGATTGGTGAATATTACCGGGAGGAGTTCGTCGGCGAGGACGTACGCATCCGTTCCCGTGTAACTGATTGCGGCACAGGGATAGTGGCCGATCTCGCTTCGGATGATCCCGTCTAGATCGATACTCCTCAGGGGGAGACGGGTCTCTCGGATTCTCCGTATGGTGCTGACGTTTCTCAGTATCTGGGCGCTCTTCTCGAGCCCTTTCCTGACGTTCTTGACGTATACCTCTTCGGGCTCTCCAGCGACCTCGGAGAGGAGAAGGTCTGCGTACAGGCTTGCGACATTATTGGCGTTGCTGATGTCGTGGGTCATGATGTCGAGGTACAGGTTGACCTTCTCGCTGCTCCTCTGCAGGTCTGCCGTCCGCTCCCTGACCTGCTCCTCGAGGTGCTCGCTGTGCTCACGCTCTTTCTGCTCCGAGGCTCTGAGCCGCTCGATATGCGCTTTTAAGGCGGTGACCATCGTGGTGATGCTCCGCTCGAGCCTGACGAACTCCACCCCGCCCGACGCCCGGATCGGGTGGTCGAGATCCCCATGGGCGATCGCATCGACGTCATCCGCCATATCGCGGATTGGCCGGGTGATCCGGTGGGCTGCGATGAGCGTCAGCTCGACGGTGAGGAGGAGCGCTATCAAGGCGATGAGGGCATGCGTGAACAGCAGGCGATCGAGCTGCTCTGCGGCGAGCTTCGTGTTGTAGGCAAGCTCGACGATCAGGCTCGTATCCGCGCCGTAATCAGGGCTTGTCAGGTCGACAAATATAAACCGGACCGCATCTCCCGTTGTTCCGTTGACAAGTTCGAGATCCCGCTTCTGCTCGTATGCCTGCATGACCATGGCATGCCGGGCGTCCTCATCGGGCACCGTCTCTTTGGTGACCTGTTTTCCGCGGCTGTTGAAGATCCGGAGACTGTCGATGTTCGGGTTGAGTTCGATCACCCGTGCGACGGTATCTTTGTACTTCAGCATCGAGCGGTACTTCTGAAACTCGGATTCTGCAAGCCCGAGTTCGAGGAGATAGCGGCGGTCGGGCGTCGGCATGTACGCGTATTTTCGCAGTGCCCCGGTTGAGATCTCGTTGACGATCCGATCCGCTGCAAAGTCGCCGTTCTGCCGGAGGTCGGTGATGTACTCGTAGAAGTAGGGGATCGTTGTAAAGTCAAATCCGAGATCTGGTTTGAATGTGGTATACTCGATAACACCGCTTTCGTTGATGATGTAGAGATCCACAACCCCGCCGAGCTTTGTTTTCACGGCTTCAAGATCCATCCGGGCAGGGTCGCCGCCGGCACGTTCATACTCGGCGAGGACTGGCGTGAATCCTTCCCGCATTTCCTGTGTCAGGCTGTCGTCGAAGTGCCGGAGGCCGGTGTCGACGAGCGCGATGGAGAGGAGAATGCTCCGTTCGGTCTGGTTCTGGAGCATTCTGTCATTCGCTGCCTGCTGCTGCTCGACTCCGGCATAGTCTATGTAGGAGATGAGCACGACGACCGGGATCAGTACCAGCAGGATGGCGATGATCAGGTAGTGAGTAAAGGAGAGCGGCCGTGTTGTAGGTGTCCCGTCGTCCTTCATCTGCATCTCACCCGGCATCTCTTCCCGGATACGCCCCTCCAGGAGGGCCGCATTCTCCAGTCATGATAGATTTATTTCTATCTATTTAGGCCGTGTGGTTTGCCTGTTGAGATTGGGATTTCGCGGTATAAGACTTCTCGAATCGCGCCCCCGGTGATGCCGGGGTGTTTCCGGAGGGGAGTCGATCGGATCAGTGCGGGCGCTCGTGAGAAAACCCATTGAAAAAGGGATTGGGGAGCCTTCGGAACGGCTCCCGATAGTGGTTGTATTGTGGTCTTGCGGGGTTTACATCATGCCGGGCATGCCGCCCATGCCGCCCATGCCGCCCATTGCGGCCATCTCTTCGGGGCTGGGTCCGCCGCCGCCGCCCATCTTGGAGGCAGCGATGACGTCGTCGATCCGGAGGATCATGACGGCTGCTTCGGCTGCGCTCGCGACCGCCTGGGTCTTGACCCGGAGGGGCTCGACGACGCCTGCCTTGAGCATGTCGTCGGCCTTGCCTTCGAAGACGTTGAGACCCATGAACCTGGCGTTCTTGCCGCCCTTCTCGTGGGCTGCACGGAGTGCGACGAGCATGTCGATCGGGTCGAGACCGGCGTTCTCCGCGAGCGTGCGCGGGATGATCTCAAGGGCGTTTGCGAACGCCTCGATGGCGAGCTGAGCCCGGCCGCCGACGCTGGCCGCATAGTCCCGGAGCCGGAGCGAGAGCTCGATCTCGGGTGCGCCGCCGCCGGCGACGAACTTCTTGTCCTCGACGGCAACGCTGACCACACGGAGTGCGTCTTCGATGGCGCGGTCGAGCTCGTCGACGACGTGCTCGGTGCCGCCGCGGATGATGATCGAGACCGCCTTCGGGTTCTCGCACTCGGTGACGAAGATCATCTCTTCGCCGGAGACCTTCTTCTCCTCGACAACGCCTGCCTTTCCGAGTTCCTCGGGGGCGATGGCGTCGATGCTGCTGACGACGGATGCGCCGGTTGCACGGGCGAGTTTCTCCATGTCGCTCTTCTTGACACGGCGGACCGCGAAGATGCCTGCCTTTGCGAGGTAGTGCTGGGCGATGTCGTCGATACCCTTCTGGCAGAAGAGGACGTTCGCGTTGCTCGCGACGACCTTGTCGACGATGCCGCGGATCATCCGCTCTTCCTCATCGAGGAACATCTGAAGCTGGTCGGGGCTCGTGATGCTGATCTCGGCGTCGACCTCGGTCTTCTTGAACTCGACTGCTGCGTTGAGGAGCAGAATCCGGGCGTTCTCGACCTTGCGGGGCATGGCGGGGTGGACGCGCTCCTTGTCGACGATCATGCCTTCGATGATCTCGGAAGCCTCGATGGAGCCGCCGACCTTCTTCTCGACCTTGACAAAGTCGGTGTCGACGGTGCCGTCTGCATCGGCGACCATGGTGATTGCCTTGACGACGAGATCGGTGAGTTTCTCCTTTGCCGCCTCTGCACCCTTGCCGGTCATGGCGGTGTCGGCGATCTTGCGGAGCATCTCGACCTCGGTCGGCTTGACATCGATCGCAATATCCTTGAGGATCTCCTGTGCCTTATCTGCTGCCATGCGGTAGCCGTGGGCGATGACGGTGGGGTGCACGTCCTGCTCGAGGAGGTCCTCGGCACGCTTCAGGAGTTCGCCTGCAACGACAACTGCGGTGGTGGTACCGTCGCCGACCTCATCGTCCTGAGTCTTGGCGATCTCGACCATCATCTTTGCCGCGGGGTGCTCGATATCCATCTCCTTGAGGATGGTTACCCCGTCGTTGGTGATGACGACGTCACCGATGGTGTCGACGAGCATCTTGTCCATGCCCTTCGGACCGAGCGTTGTCCGAACAGCACTCGCAACGGCCTTTGCTGCTGAAATGTTTGCTCCCTGTGCGTCACGACCGCGGGTACGCTGGCTACCCTCTTTCAGAATGAAAATTGGTTGTCCTCCTAAACTTGACATTGCTATCACCGTTGTTAAGCGATAGAAATGTAGGTTTGTGGTTCTATATAAAATTTTCTAGTCTTGAATCATATCGATGAGTTCCGAGCCCTCTTCAAGGGAGTGAAGATGCTCTTCTCCGATGAGAAGCGTTTTCCCGATCTTTTTCCGTTTTTTATAGTCTGTTATGACGCAGACTGCATGGGTTCTCGTTATCTGCGAGATGTTTCCGATAAGGGAAGCGCGCTTGACGATCTTCTGCGCCGATCCGTACGCGGTCAGGATCGTATGCTCTTCAAAGAGCACGAGCGCCTGGAACGGTGCCTGCCGCATGGCATGAATCTCCATGCCCATCCTCTCGAGATCGGTGAGAGCGTCGGCCCTGGTCTGGTCCGGTACATCCTCGGCCGGCGTGTGGTAATCGACGATGTCGATCGATTCGACGAGGGATGCGTTGAAGAGCTCTTCGAGTTTGATGGCGATATCGAGTGTCGTGCCCATCCCGCTCTCATATTTGCTGATAGTCCGCCGCGAAACGCCGAGTTTCGATGCAAGGTCGCCGAGCGACATCTGTGAACGCTCCCGCATCTGGCGGATCAGGTCGCCCTTGATCCTGACGTAGAGTCCTCCGGGGGATGCATAGACCATCGGGGAGATACCTTCGGTAAAATAATCGTACAGCGTCTCGGGGCTGATGGCGAAGAGGCCGTACCGGAGGTAGACGACGCCACGCTCGAGCTCCGCATCCCGTGCCCGCTCACCGACGATGAGGGGCGTTGCGCCTATGTAGCGTGCGATCTGGTTGAGATCGAAGGCGATATCGGCACTCACACTGTCGATATGGGAGACTACCTTGATGATGAGGAGCGTATCGCCGCGTTTTCCGATGAGATCAAAGCTCCGGGGGCGGATGTTGCACCGTTCCGATACATCGTACCCCGCAAGGAGCATGATACTGACGACCATCTGTGGTAGACGATCCTGTGACATTTCCCGTAAGAATCGATATAGTGTGAGAACAATATAAAATAGAAGGTTATGCGGATCGGGATCGATGACACGGATTCGCCGGCAGGCATGTGCACGACATACCTCGGAGCCGTGCTGATCCGCCGCCTCGGGGATATCGGCATCCGTGTCCGGGAGGCACGGCTCGTCCGCTTAAACCCGAATGTGATCTACAAGACACGGGGGAACGCGGCGATCTGCCTTGAGGCTGAAGGGGATGCCGGGCGCGCTTTCTCCGTCGCCTGCGCGTGTGTCGAGGAGCTTGCGGAGTTTGCCGCGGAAGGAACCAATCCCGGGGTGGTGGTCGCAGAATGCATCCCTCCTCCCGATTTCTACTATGCCGCGCTTCGGAGTTTCTGCACAATCGACGATGCCTGCAGGGTGCTTGAGGATGCCGGTGCACGTTACCGCGGCTACAAGAACCGGCGCGGGCTGATTGGTGCGACGGCGGCAGTTGCGAGCGACCTCCCTGACCGCACCTACGAACTGCTGGCGTACCGAAAGCAGGACCGGTGGGGTACCCCGCGGCAGGTGGAGAAGGTCAGTCTCTTTCGTGCGGAGGCGGCGACGTATCCGCATACCTGGGACTCGGTCGACCGCGAGAACGGTGTGGTTGTCTGCGTTCCGCATACGCCCGATCCGGTGCTCTTCGGCATCCGCGGCGAGAGTCCTGCCTGGGTTATGCGGGCACGGGAGTATGTCGTCTCCGAAGAACCGGCCTGTGAGGCTGTCTACGTCACCAACCAGGGCACGGACGCTCATCTTCTCGCGGGATCGATCGGCGATCTGGTTGAGGGGCACTCATACCTCGCCCGGGGGCGGATCGCCGCCGAACCGGTGACCGGCATCGGCGGTCACGTCTCGGTCCTGCTCGAAGATAGGGAGGATGCCGTCCGCTGCATGGCCTATGAGCCGACCAAGCAGTTCCGGAGTATTGTCAGGCAGCTTCTTCCCGGGGACGAGGTGATCGTTGCCGGGAGTTTCAAGGGCGGCAGTATCAACCTTGAGAAGATCGGTATCCGCTCTCTCGCCGATGCGGCTGCCCTCCGACCGCCTCTCTGTGCGACCTGCGGGAAGCGGATGACCAGTGCAGGGAAGGAGAAAGGCTACAAGTGCAGGACCTGCAGTGCACGGGCGGATGAACCCGAAAGGTTTTTCCCGCCCCGCGGGGTGCAACCGGGGTGGTATGAAGTGCCCCCGACGGCACGGCGCCACCTTGCAAAACCGCTGGTGCGGGGGGCTCCGGATAATCCCGTGGCCTGACCGGTGTTTTCGTTCCGTGCTGCCGGGGGCATCTCGTCCCGGCATCGTTGCTCCGGGAGGGCTTGCCTGAAGGTGTCAAGTGAAAAAGACTGACTTATTTAACTTATTCTTATTTTAATGTGAATTGGCTAATCAAGTATGGTGATCCCGGAACGGGTGTACGTGATGAAACGGTCGGAACGTTCTATCGTCCGGCGCGGGACGGATCGGAGCCGATGACTGACGATCTCCGGGGCATGATGCCCGGGTGGGTGCAGAGAAGGCCGAATGCCCTCCGGAAACTCTTCCGGTGGCCTCCTCTGCACCTGCCCATCAAGAGATGGTTCGTTCCAAACTCAATATTCCCGGTGCGGTGTAGACGGGATCGCCCCGTGCCGGGTGCCAACATCTCCTGTTGACACCCCTTTTTTCGATTTGATTCACTCGCGTTCTGCGCCTCTCCCCCTCTCTCTGGGGATAGTTTGATCCTTCTCCCTGTCCTGCCCGGAACGGGGCATCGCCGGCGGAATAAAAAAAGGAGAGGTGCGGTTACCGCTCGCTTTAGAGCTCGTAGACTTTTGTCCCCTCTTCCGCTCCGTCACCGCTGAGCTGAAAGCCGTTCTTCTCAAGAACCCGGATCGATGCCGTGAGATGGGGGTAGGTATGAGCGATGATCCGCCTGCCCGGATACGCGTGCCGTATCCGGGCAAGGAGGCCTCGAACACCTTCCGTGGCGTACCCGCGGTGCTGGTGCTCCCGCGCGACGGAGTAGCCGATCTCGAGAGTTCCATCGTCGTGCACCAGGAGCCCGCCGTTTCCGACGAGCGTTCGCGGTACTGCCTCGCCCTCTCGTGTCACCCAGTAGTAGGTCTCGACGCGGGGGGTCGCTTCGCTGAGCCGCTCGATAAACTCCTCGAGAACTTCAGGTGTCACCTCGTCCGGCGGCCAGGATGCCGGAATCCGGGCATCGAGTGCAATGCCCAGCGACTGGCGGTCGAAGCGATCACAGGTCAGGAGCTCGACCGTTGCCGGTATGAGTTCCATTCGTTCGGTCCGTATGCAGACAGGTTTCATACGTGGTCAACACTTTCCAGTAGTCGTATGGCAGGCGTGCGCCCGCAGCGAGGCGACCCGGTTCGTGAGGCGGAAGATCTCCTTAACGGTTCAGAAGCCGTCGAACCTCTCTTCTCCGGCCGCATGCGGGCAACAGTGGTCGGGAGCGAAGGTTCAACCATGGCATCACCGAAGGAAAATCTCTGCGCCTGCAATAAATACTCGTCGCCCTCCCGGAGACGGTGTTATCGTTTATTGGGTATGAACGCCAATCCTCTAGTGAACTGGTGCAATTCATCATGACCATACACTGCGGGGATGCGGTAGAGCAGGCAGAGATTCGCCCCGGGATGACGGTCGGCGAACTCATGGACGAGCTCGGCCGGGCGGGCGCCTACAATGCCGGGTCGCTCTGGAAGGCAGCGGGTATTTACGAACGGATGCTCCGTGACGAGGAGGCAACACGGTTCTTCGGGCTTGCCGGCGCTATGGTGCCCGCGGGCATGGGGGGTATCGTCTCGGATCTGATCCGGCGGGGGCATATCGACGTTCTCGTCTCCACCGGTGCCAACCTCACGCACGATATCATCGAGGCGATAGGGTGCCGTCACTACCACGGCACCGCAGCCTGTTCCGACATTGAGCTCCGCGAAGAGGAGATCAACCGGATCTACGACGTCTTCCTCCCGAACGAAGCGTTCATCCGTTTCGAAGCGTTTCTGCAGGATGTCTTCGGCGAGCTCGAGGAGGGTTCCGTCGTCTCGATCAGCGATCTCCTGCGGGCGATCGGCGGGCGCCTGGAGAGCGGCATCCTTGCGGCGGCGGCAGAGAAAGAGATCCCGGTATACTGTCCTGCTATTCAGGACTCGATGATCGGGCTCCAGTACTGGCTCTTTTCCCAGACGCACCGTGTGGTTGTGGATGCCTTCGCCGATATGCCGGCACTGCTCGACCGCTGCTTTACGGCGGAGCGTGCGGGTGCGCTGCTCGTCGGCGGGGGTGTACCGAAGAACTACATCCTCCAGAGCATGCTCATGACCGAGAAAGGCTTTGAGTACGCCGTCCAGCTGACGGGTGACCGGCCCGACCTCGGCGGCCTCTCCGGGGCGACACTCGACGAAGCCCGCTCCTGGGGAAAGATCACCGAAGAGGCGACAGCCGCGACCGTATACGGCGATGCCACGATCAATCTGCCGCTGCTCGTCGCGGCGGTGCTCGAGAGGCTGGAAGCATGACCGAACTCATCCTCGCCCTTGATGTCCTCGACCGGAAATCGGCGATTGCAATAGCAGAGGCCTCTGCCCCTCACGTCGACGCGATTAAGATCGGGTATCCGCTGGTTCTCGCCGCAGGCCTCGGGATCGCCCGCGACCTCGGCGGCCTCGGCCTTCCGCTGATCGCCGATTTCAAGGTGGCCGATATCCCGAACACGAACCGCCTGATCTGCGAACAGGTCTTCGCGGCAGGATTCGATGCGATCATCGCACACGGATTCACCGGTTCCGATGCCGCGCGGGCATGCGTTGCAGCGGCGCACGAGACCGGCGGGGCGTGCTATATCGTTGCCGAGATGAGCCACCCCGGGGCGACCGAGTTCTTCCACGGGGGCACCGCCGAACGGCTTGCCGAGCTCGCGGTCACATCGCGTGCGGACGGTATCATCGCACCGGCAACCCGGCCGGAACGGATCGCGGTTCTCCGCGGGATCATCGGCAGCCGGACGATCTACTCTCCGGGTGTCGGGGCTCAGGGAGGCGACCCCGCGGTGGTGGCACGGCTGGTCGACGGTGTGATCGTCGGAAGAAGTATCTACGAGGCGCCCGACCCGGCCGCCGAGGCTGAACGTTACGCTGCCCGTATCCGCCAGTGATGAGTATTCCGTTCCGATCCCGTCGGTGCACCCGCACTGACGGGGATGACGAACCCTATGAGTTGCCTGAGGCGGATGCGGAGATGAGGACTTCTGAAGATTTTAAATACCGTCCTGCATAAGTGATAGTATGAACTGGAGCCCACAGCAGCGAACAATTGTAGAAAAGTATCAGAGGCTCGAGGATATCCCCGTTGAGGAGCGGAGATACAAATGCCATACCTGTCACTTTGTTGTGGACGAAATGCCCTGCCCCCACTGCGGCGAGACGCACCTTGAGATCATGTGCCCGCTCGATCACTGCTCCTGCCATCACACCATCGTCGAGCGGATTGAGTACTGTCCGCTCTGCGGCCGTGCCGTATGTCCGGAGTGCGGCAGTCACGACGTCGTCCAGATAAGCAGAGTGACCGGCTACATGCAGGACGTTGCTGGCTGGAATGCGGGGAAACAGCAGGAACTGAAGGACCGGGTTCACTACTCCGCCGTATGAGATACTTTCTTCGGGATACCACTCTTTTTCTTCGGGGAGCTTTTCGGGCGGCAAGCACCGGCCCCGGTGGCGGCTTTGCCAGGGTCACGACAATCTTCAACCACGCCGTTCCGAAGAACTTCGACCCTGCAGATGTTTCCCGGTACATGGGCGGGATCGTTACCGAACAGGGTTTTTCAAACGAATATTTCGGGCTGCTGACGGCAGTCCCGATGTGGAACCTCTGTATCCTTCAGTATGACTTTATCACGGTCTTCGTCACTGCCGCGGTGACCAACAGAAATCCCGACCCGCCCCATACAATTAACGTCGTCGTCTCGTCCCGGGAGGGTATGGCCGATGCGGCGCTCCTCGAGACGATCATCACGGTGACGGAAGCGAAAGCAGAGGCGCTCCGGTCTATGGGGCATGCATTCACCGGCACGACGACCGATGCCGTGGTGGTTGCGTGTGAGGGTGACGCCCCTCTGCATGAGTTTGCCGGTACGCTGACCGAGGTTGGCCGGCGCGTCTACGCGGCGGTGCTCTTCGGCGTTCAGGAGGCACTGAAACGCGAGGAAGGTGCGGTGCATCGGAGTCGCCCTTCGTTCTTCATCTTCAGCAGGTACGGCGGAGAGCACTGGGTGGAGTGGATGCCCGAAGCGTGTCCGTACTATCCCTGCCACTTCGAAGGGCAGCGGTGTGATTTCTGCTACTGCCCGTACTATCCGTGCAAGGATGAGACGCTCGGTGAATGGGTGGAGAGTTCCAGCGGCGGAAAGGTCTGGGCGTGCACGAAGTGCCTGCTCCTGCATATTCCGGAAGTAGCGGAGTATGTAAAAAGAAATCCGGAAGCGTCACTCACCGAAGTGAAGCGCTTTTCGGATAGTCTCTGAAATGTATTATTTCTCGGGTATTCCGAGCGCCTCGAGCATCTCGCCGAGCGGGATCCCGTGTGCCTGAGCCGCTTCCCTGACGGTTTCGTTGTTTGCAATGGCACACCCGAGGCAACCCATACCGAACCGGAAGAGAACCTGTGCAGACTCCGGTTTTTCACGCAGGAGTTCTGCAATCGTGCTGTCTGCTGTTACTGCCATGCCATTTTTATTGTTGTTCCCGGTATATTATACGTTCGAGTGAATCCTCGCTACATAGGGAAACGGGAGCAAATTGTCCGTTGCTAGTTCCCGGCAGCCCGTGACGGCGGTGTCCGGCCATCCTGAAACGGAACCTCCGCCGAATTCATTTTCGCACCGCGCAGCCGTACGTTAATACTCTCACACACCCATATACACACTGGAGATGTAGTATGACATTGTCTGAAGTAGCTGAAAGAATCTCCCAGAAAATTGAAGCAAAAGGTGTTTCTGTCGACCGGCAGAAGGTCGAATCCAAACTCCGGCGCCTCGTTGACGAGTTCGGTGTCAATCTCGCCGAAGCCGAGCGGACGGTTATGAGCGACCTTGCCCGCGAACATAAACTGACCGGCGTCGGCGGCACCTCGACCGAGATGCACCGGATCCATGATCTTGTGCCCGGAGAATGGGTGACGATCGAGGGCAAGATCGTCGCGCTGAGCCCGTCCCCCTCCCCGTCGATCGCGCAGAACGGCATCATCGCCGACTCGTCGGGCGCCATCCGGTTCGTCGCCTGGAGCCGCGGCAACCCTCCCGAGATGGAGTACGGGCAGTGGTATCGGATCGAGTCCGCCGTCATCAACGAGTACCGGGGTGCGCCAAACCTGACGATCCATTCCGGGACGACCATCTCGACCGTGGAGAGCGACGTGCCGCTCATCCCGTCGATCACCCCGATTGCCGAGCTCAGGCCGGGAGTCGGCAGCGTCCGGGCGAAGACGGTGCAGGACTGGGATGTTACCCACGACCGGATGCTTCAGACCGGGCTTCTCGGTGACGAGACCGGGACTATCAAGTTCGTCATCTGGAAAGAAGACGGCAAAGAGAAACTCGAACCCGATACCGTCTATAACATCTACTACGCCGTTGTCGATGAGTACAACGGCAGGCTCTCCCTCACACTGAACTCCGCGATGTACATCGCAGACGAGGGCGATATCGAGGTCGGGAGGAACGATACCGGAGCTTCGGGCGTTATCGTCCACGTCGCTCCTGGTTCCGGGCTTATCAAGCGCTGCCCCGTCGAAGGGTGCAACCGGACGCTCTCCCGGCAGAACTACTGCCCCGTGCACGAGATCCAGCCGAACTTCCGCTACGACCTGCGTCTGAAGGCCGTGCTCGACGATGGAACCCGTGCCAGAAATATCCTCATCCAGCGTGATATCGTCGAGGAGCTTGCCTCCCTCACTCTGGAGGAGGCGATCGAGGTTGCGGAGAATAACCCTCTCGGGATGGATGAGGTGTTCATCCGGGTCTCGAATGCCGTTCTCGGGCGCTACTATACCTGCGGTGGCAACGAGTTCGACGGGCGACTGCTGGTGAACCGGTGTGCTCCCATGACCTTCGACCCGGCGGAACTTGCTCTACTGCTGAACCGTGCCGGAGGTGAAACAGCATGAACCGCCGACAGATCTCCTACGAACGTGAGCCCGCACGCAGGGTCTTTGCATCGGAGCTCCGCGAGACACGCGTCCAGTTCAAGGAAGGCGAGGACGAAAAGAGTCCGACCTATGTCCTCCTCCCGAGCGGAGTCCGGGCGAATCGTATCCTCATCGTCGGGACACTCACCGAGAAGCAGCGGCAGGGTGACCAGAACATCTTCTACCGCGGCCGGGTCGCCGACCCGACCGGTCCGTTCTTCATCATGGCCGGTTCGTATCAGCCTGAGGCGATGCAGCAGATTGCCAGGATCGAACCTCCGGCATTCGTCGCGGTCGTCGGCAAACCCAATATCTTCGAGACGCCCGATGGGAAGTCTCTCCTCTCCATCCGTGTTGAGTCGATATCCGTCGTCGACCGGGAAACTCGCGATCTCTGGGTGCTCGATACCGCCCGGGATACGCTTGACCGTATCGATGCGATGGGAACGACCGAGGATTCACAGAGAGCGCAGGAAGAGTATAGCATAAAGCCTGAGCTCTACCGGAAGATGGTATACGACGCACTCTCCCAGATCCACCTCTAGATCCAGGATTCTTCCCCTCCCCTTTTTCGGCACCGCTCCCTCTCCGCCCGGGTGGAAAAGCCGGCTGCGATGCCTGCTGTTCAGCGGTTAATCGCTGCTCTCGAGCTCGGAGTCTGCCCTGGTTCCTTTCCACTCGCCTTTGAGCTCGGGATAGTCGGTGAGAATCTTGCTGACCGTGCTTCTGCTGACGTCGAACATCCTGCAGATCTGGCTGATGCTCGTGCCCGCCTGCCGGATGGTGAGCAGCGCCTCGATCTGCCCCTCATTGAGTGCCTTCGGCCTTCCGATTGTCTTTCTTCCTTTTCGGAGCGTCTTCTTCACGCTGGTTGCCGGCACCTTCTGGACGGTGTCCCGGTACTGATCCATAAATTCGAGGAAGTTGCCGATGGATTCCTGTCGCTGCTCCGGGTCATCCGTCGCACCAAAGAAGTCTTTTGTGGCGCAGTAGACGGTATATTCCGCATCATTCAATGCTTTGAGTGCCTGGAGACAGTGATCCGGATTCTTCGCAAAGTCGCAGAGATTATAGAGAATAATGGTGTTTTGCCCCTGTGCGCAGCAGTAATCCAGCATCTCCTGGTATGACTCGCGCTTCTCGGGGGGGACTGCGTTCATCCGGTGGTCGTGGTAGATCCTGGTGATATTAAATCGATATTTACAGAAGTTCTCGACTTCACCTTTCTGAACCTCTAAATCCCCCTTTCTTTTTGTATTTAGATACACGACTGCATCTTTTTTCATTCGCCAAATGGTATTGTATACTACTATTTATGATTTCCGAAGAAGCGCGGCAGTTCTCCCCTGACAGAGCTCCGGGGGGCCGGTGGAGCGTTCCTGGGTGGTATTCTGCAGAAAAAAGGTATGTATTCCTGAATTACCGGGAACTCCATTTCTCCACAACGTCTTTGCCCTCGATGAAGACAAGGCCGTGCTTGCGGGCGTATGCCTTCGCGTCCTCCTTTGAGAGTGCACACCCTGTCTCGTCGTCGAGCATCTCGCAGACCGTGACCGCCGGTGTTACTCCGGCAAGTTCGGCGAGAGCGATGGAGAGCTCGGTCTGCCCGCACCGCTCATCGAGCAGCCGGTCGGCAGCCCGCAGGAGCGGGACGTGCCCGGGCGTCCGGAACGAAGCGCCGAAGTTCGTGCCGCCGCCGTTGAGGGAACGCTTCACCTGTTCGGCGACGGCCCGTATTGTAAGCGAACGATCGTTGTCGGTTATGCCGGTGAACGTCTCCCGGTGGTTGACCCAGAGAGAGAAGGAGGAGTGACTCTTCGGATCGTAGGGAATATCTCCGTCTCTCTCGACGAGGTTGCCTGACCCGAGGATCTCCCTCGCAAACGGGAGTCCGAGTCTCTTCGCTGCCTCGGGGTGGACGGCGGTGCAGATCAGGCCGCCTGCATCCTTCCGCATCTGCCGCACATGGGCGGGAGTCACCGCATCCGCCAGAATCGTAAGGTCAGTCTCCCGTTCCCGATCGTCAAAATCATACAGCAGAATGAATTCGCCGTTTGCCAGTGCTCGTAGTGCTTCATGCATCATAGGTAATCTCCACCTCGACGGTATCGTTATCGGTGAGCGAAAGCTCCTTCCTAAGCTCGCATCCGGCGATAACCTCGATGATATCTTCAGGGTAGTGTGTTCGTGTCGGGACGACGATCGCACAGGGGTGCCCTCCTATCCGGCATGGTAGGGCATATGCGCCGCCGAAAGTTCTGTTGTCGGCGGTAAAACCGTCGATATCTATCCAGTGCCGCGTGTCGAGTTCTTTTCGCACCTGAATGCTGAGTGGGTTGAGCCGTATATTCAGGGTGCCGGGGTATGGTTCGAACCCGAGTTTCTCTGCAAACTGTTCGCGGTAATGGGGTATGCTCATGTAGTAGCGTCCTTCTCCAAGGCCGCTTATTACAGTGCCCGCAAGAGTATGGCGTTCTTTCTTCCGGCTGAATATCCGTGCATACTCGGTGTACTCCCGCTTGAGCTCGCTCTCACCTTGCGGCGTGACGGCGACGTACTGGCCGTCCGGTCGAAGCGACCTCGTGATCAGATTCTGGCGTTCGAGTGAGATGAGGCGGCGGGAGGCGGTCTGGGGGCTGATATCCAGCGATTTCCCGAATGTCTGGGATGACATCCATATCGGCCCGCTGCATCCGCCAAGCAGGGCGATCGCTTTGAGGCACTGCAGATCTTCTGCCACGACCATATGTATCAAAATTGAGATGCATACTATATATGGGTTGTCATCTCTGCCTGCCCCGGCACGTCCGGCGGATCCCTTTCGTGAAATGTCGATATGCCATACGCTAATTTTTTAAGTATCGGTGCCAACCTAGATGGCATGAAATCCGGATTGCGTCATCAGCTTGCCGAGAAAATGGCGGGTGAGATTACGCTTTCGGACTCTCCCGGGAAGGCTTTGAAGAAATGGCGGATGAGTTTCAATATTCCTCAGGGAATACTGGCAGATCGCCTCGGAGTCTCTCCTTCAGTTATCAGCGACTATGAAAGTGGACGTCGAAAGAGTCCCGGAACGGCCATTGTCGGAAAGATCGTCGATACCATCCTGAATATCGACGAGGACAACGGCAGCAAGTACATCAACAAATTTGCAAAAATTCTGTACAGTGAATTTGACGAAGACGTCATCTACGACATCCACGAGTATGCATCACCCGTTGCCCTCGAAGATTTTTCAAAGGCCATCGACTGCACCTGTCTCTGCGGTTCGATGGATCAGACGATCTTCGGGTATACGATCATCAACAGCCTGAATGCAATCCTGCAACTCTCGTCAAGCGAGTTCAACCGGATCTATGGATGGAGTACCGAACGGGCGCTGATATTCACCGACGTCTCCAACGGAAAATCTCCGATGGTGGCGATCCGGGTCACGCCGTTCAAACCCCGCTGCGTCATCCTGCAGGGGATAACCTCCGAACTGGTGCATCCGCTGATACCGAGGCTTGCAGAGAAGGACAGGATTACCGTGCTGTGCACACGAATGGATGTCGAGACGATCATCAGTTCCTTACGAGGAGAGTTATGGTAGGCATATATTCATACGGTGTCTACATCCCGCGATTCAGGATTAAGATCCCCGAGATCGCGCGGGTGTGGGGCGCCAACGCAGACGACATTACAAAAGGGCTCGGCGTCTTTGAAAAGTCCGTCCCCGATATGGACGAGGACACCGCCACGATCGCCGTCGAGGCGTCACGGGCGGCAATGCGGCGGAGAAAGATTGATCCAGCGAAGATCGGTGCGATCTACGTCGGGAGCGAATCGCACCCGTACGCCGTCAAACCCACTGCCTGCACGGTCGGCGAGGCGATAGGCGCGACGCCGTACATGACCGCTGCCGACTACGAGTTTGCCTGCAAGGCCGGAACCGCCGCGATTCAGACCTGTATGGGTCTTGTCAAGAGCGGGATGGTGACCTTCGGGATGGCCGTTGGTGCTGACGTTGCCCAGGGGGCACCCGGCGACGCGCTCGAGTACACCGCCGCGGCCGGCGGAGCTGCATTCGTGCTCGGAGAGAACGACCCAATAGCCGTCATCAACCACACCTGTTCGTTCACCACCGATACGCCGGACTTCTGGCGGCGTGAAGGGCAGAACTTCCCCCGGCACGGCGGGCGGTTCACCGGCGATCCCGGATACTTCAAGCACGTCCAGGGGGCTGCACGCCTGATGCTCGAGCAGATGGGAAAAGAACCTTCCGACTACGACTATGCGGTTTTCCATCAGCCGAATGCGAAGTTCCCGCAGCGCGTGGCGAAGATGCTTGGGTTTACCGGAGAGCAGATCAAGCCGGGGCTCGTCGTCCCGCGGCTCGGCAACACCTACAGCGGTGCGTCCATGGTAGGCCTTGCGGCGACGCTCGATATCGCAGAACCGGGTGACCGGATCTTCGTGACCTCGTTCGGGTCGGGTGCCGGGAGCGACGCTTTTGATATCGAGGTGACCGACGCCATCGCATCGGACTCGTTCGACCGGGATTGCGCTCCTTCCGTCGAGAAACTCCTCGCAAATCCCACGTATGTCGACTATGCACTGTATGCCAAGCACAAAGGAAAGATCGTGATGCAGCGATGAGAGACGTAGCAGTAATCGGGGTCGGATGTACGGAGTTCGGCGAACACTGGAGCACATCGTTCCGAAACCTCTTCGTGGAGGCCGGAGCGCTGGCGCTTGAGGATGCCGGCGTAACGGGCGAGCAGATTGACGCGCTCTACGTTGGAAACATGAGCGCCGGCAGGTTCGTCGAGCAGGAGCATATCGGAGCACTCATTGCCGACTACGCGGGTCTTGCCAGCAACCATGCCGCTTCGACACGTGTCGAGGCTGCGTGTGCCTCGGGCGGCCTTGCGTTCCGGCAGGCTGTTACCGCTGTCGCGAGCGGGATGGAGGATATCGTTGTCGCGGCCGGCGTCGAGAAGATGACGGACGTCGGGACGGGTGCGAGCGTCGATACGCTCGCCGGTGCAGCGGACCGTGAGTGGGAAGGGTTCGCCGGTGCGACGTTCCCCGGCCTCTATGCCATGATCGCGAACAACTACATGCACCGCTACTCCCTCACCCGGGAGCAGCTTGCACAGGTAGCGGTGAAGAACCACGACAACGGCGTCCACAATCCGATTGCCCAGTTCCGGCAGCGGATCACGATTGATACCGTGCTGAACTCGTCGCTCGTTGCCGACCCGCTCCGCCTCTTTGACTGTTCGCCGATCACGGACGGTGCTGCGGCGGTCGTCGTGGTGCCGCTCGAACGCGCCCGCGAGTTCACCGACTCCCCGGTGCGGGTGCTCGCGAGCGCCCAGGCGAGCGATACGATCGCGCTCCACGACCGTCGCGACATCTCGACGCTCGATGCTACGGTCGCCGCCGGCCGCCGCGCGTTTGCGCAGGCGAAGCTGAAACACAGCGACATCGATCTGGTCGAGGTGCACGACTGCTTCACCATCGCAGAGATCTGCGCCATCGAGGATCTCGGGTTCTGCGCCAAGGGCGAGGCCGGGAAACTCACCGAAGAGGGTGTCACGGCTCTCGGCGGGGCGCTCCCGGTGAATACGAGCGGCGGTCTGAAGGCCTGCGGCCACCCCGTCGGGGCGACCGGGATCAAGCAGATCTACGAGATTGTCCAGCAGATCCGCGGTGAAGCCGGAGGACGGCAGGTGGACGCGAATATCGGTATGGCGCATAACGTCGGCGGCACCGGTGCTACGGTTGTCGTCCACATCCTCGGAGGGTGCTAGAATGTCGGTATCACGGTTCTGGAGAAAGATTCCGCAGCGGTATAACCTCATCGGAACGGTCTGCACCACCTGTGGGCGGCACTTCTACCCGCCCCGGTCGCTCTGTCCCGACTGCCGCCGCGGCGGGAAGATCATCGACCACCAGTTCAAGGGAGACGGCGAGGTCGTCACCTACACGGTCATCCGGACGGCGAGCGACCAGTTCGACAGCGCCACCCCCTATGTCCTTGCCATTGTCAAACTCGACGAGGGGCCGAACCTCACCGCACAGATCGTATGCACCCCCGACGAGGCGCATATCGGGATGCGGGTGAAAAGCGTCTTCCGCCGTATCGCCGCCGACGGCGAGAGCGGCGTCATTCACTACGGGACGAAGTTCGTCCCGGCAGAATAACTCCTCATTCTTCTTTTTCGATGCGGATATCGTAGACCGCATGCCATTTCCCGGGCGAATACGTCCTGACCTCCTGCTCGCGGACGTCACCGACCGGCAGAGCATCGATCAGCGGCAGGAACTCGCCGGGCTGCTCCTGCAGGGCGTAGAGATGGATCCACCCGCCGTCCCGGCAGAGGTTCGCCGCTGCCGTGAGGAACTGCGGTGCTGCGAGGGGCAGGTTCATGATGATCCGGTCCAGGGGCGGCATGCCGATACGGTCGAGGTGTCCCGCATCTGCGAGGATGGGTATCACGTTCCCGGTGCGGTTGAGAGCGAGGTTTCGGATCATCAGATGGACGGCATCGGGGTTTAAGTCGGCGGCGAAGACGACCCGCGCCCGTCGCGCTAGGGTGATCGCAAACGGCCCGACGCCGGCGAACATATCAAGGATGCACTCGCCCTCCTGCACAAGCGAGAGCAGCCGCTGCCGCTCGGTGGAGAGGCGTGCCGAGAAGTAGGCGAGGCCGAGATCGAGGTCGAACCGGAGGCCGTACTCCGTATAGCGGGTCTTCGTGGTGGGAGTGCCTGCAAGAACGGTATAGCGGCGCGTCCGGTATTCCCCTTCGACCGCGCTCTCGGGAAGAAGGACGGTGTGGAGCGACGGCCGCGATGCGAGCAGCCGCTCTGCACCGGCGGGGTCTTCCTCCTGCATAATCGCGATACCGCCGATGAGTTCATGCCGCGGGAGTTCGACCCGTTCCGGGAACGCCTCGAACTCGCACTCCCGGGCTCCCTCGCAGGGCTCGACGACGGGCAGGAGGAGGAGTTCCCCTTCCATCCTCGGTTTCAGCGTCCGATCCAGCATGCCGTCTCCGGCCAGGCGGCGTCGCGCCGCTTCGGCATCTCCTCTCGCCACGGCGATACACCATTGCGTCCTTCCGATACGAACCACCAGTCCTCTTTATCTTTGAGACCTAATGGTATTCATGGATGATTATCTCGAGCGCATCAGGAGTGGTTCCCTGAAACTCTATGCCCTGGAGAAAGAACTCGGTGCCGACGAGGCTGTCCGGGTACGTCGGGAGTATATCGAATCCGAGAGCGGGGCAGACCTCGCGGCGCTCGGTTCGTTCACGATCCCGATCGACCAGGCGGTCAGAAAAAATATCGAGAATATGATCGGTGCGGTGCAGGTGCCGGTCGGCGTCGCAGGGCCGCTCGCCGTTCACGGCGAGTATGCAAAGTCGTCGTACTACCTTCCCCTGGCGACGACCGAGGGAGCGCTCGTGGCGTCGGTGAACCGGGGATGTTCGCTTATCACCCGTGCAGGCGGGGCGGACGTGCGGATCATGCGCGACGGCATGACCCGGGCGCCGGTCTTTGCCGCTCGCGACATCATCCACGCCCGGGAGATCGTCACCTGGGTGGAGGAGCATGTGAGTGAGATACGGGAGGCGGCCGAGAGCACGACCTCGCACGGCAAACTCTTCGATATCGTCCCCTACGTCGCCGGAACCAGTGTCTTTCTCCGGATGGAGTTCGACACCAAGGACGCCATGGGGATGAATATGGTTACGATAGCCTCGGCAAAGGTCGGCGAGCTCGTCGAGCGGGAGACCGGCGCCCGTCTCGTCGCCCTCTCCGGCAATATGTGCACCGATAAAAAACCTGCAGCGATCAACGTGGTCAAAGGGCGGGGCAAGACGGTCGTTGCGGGGGTGAAACTCTCCGACGATCTCATCGCAACTCTCCTCAAGACCGATGCCGAGACGCTTGCAGCCGTCAACTACCGCAAAAACCTCGTCGGTTCCGCCCGCGCGGCCTCGCTCGGGTTCAACGCCCAGGCGGCCAACGTCGTCGCGGCCGTCTTCATCGCCTGCGGGCAGGACGCCGCGCACGTCGTTGAGGGGAGTACCTGCATCACGACGGTCGAGAAGATGGACGGGGGAGCGTACGTCGCAGTGACCCTGCCGTCGCTCCCGGTCGGCACGGTCGGCGGCGGGACGGGTCTTGCGACCCAGCGCGAGTGCCTCGAGCTTCTGGGCGTCCACGGCGGCGGCACCCCGGCAGGCGCCAACGCACGGACGTTTGCCGAGATCGTGGCGGCAGGAGTTCTTGCCGGCGAACTCTCCCTGCTCGGTGCCCTTGCGGCCCAGCACCTCGCCCGCGCTCACCAGGAACTCGGCCGGGGATAACCTCTCTCTTTTAAAACCGGAACCACTTCATCATGACCAGGGCATCTTCGCCGTTTCCGTAGTAATTGGCGACGGTAAAGACCTCCTGGTACCCGAGCCGCCGGTAAAACTGCTGTGCGCCGGTGTTCGAGACCCTGACTTCGAGCTGCACGCCGGTCGCGCCTTCGAGTGCGAACTGCTGCTCAAGCCTCCTGACGAGCAGGGCTCCGATACCCTGCCCTCTGCACGCAGGAGTGACGGCAAGGTTCATGATATGCCCGTAGAGTTCCTCGCCGGTATCTTCAAGGCCGCCGGCTATGAATCCGGTCACCTGGCCGTTTTCCCCTGCGACGAAGAACGCCCCGGGATAGATGGCAAGCGCCTCGTGCAGTGTCCGTTCATCCCAGGGGTCGGGAAAGGCTTCCCGCTCGATCGCTACGATCTCATCGATGTCGGCAGGCCGTGCCCTGCGAATGGTGTGTTCTTGTGATGGCATGGATGGTGGCGTCTTCTCCCCCTCTCCTGCTTTGGATATCCGATATACTATAGTGTCAGAGAACAAAATAGTAGGCACGGAACGAGTGGCGGTCTTCATGGTAAGGATCTATCGATTTGCCGGAGTTCATCCGGAACAGGAATTTTCAGCCAGCATCCCGGCGGTGCCCTACGATGTCGTGACGGCGGAAGAGGCAAGAGCGTGTATTGAGAAGAACCCACTGAGTTTTCTGCGGGTAAGCAGGCCCGATGCCGAGCTCCCCGGCATCCCGGCGAACGACGATCGCGTCTACCAGCGGGCGGCCGAGATCTTCGGCCGGATGAATGCGGACGGGCTTTTCGTGCGTGATTCGGAGCCGGGTCTCTATGTCTACCGGGCCGTGCAGGAGGGTGAGGAGTTCATCGGTCTCGTCTGCTGTGTCTCGACCGCAGATTACGAGAACCGGAGTATCCGCAGGCATGAACTGACGCGGTACGACAAGGAGGAGGATCGTACCCGGCATATCGACGCAGTCAACGCGAACACGGGTCTTGTATTTCTGCTCTATCGGGATACCGGCGAGATATTCCCCTATATCACGTCGCTGATCCCGGAGATCGAACCCGACGGTAGCACGATGACCGATCAGGGGGTGTTGCACGAGATCTACCGGATCAGTGACGAGGCCTCCCTCACCCGGCTTGAAGATCTCTTCGCCGGTATCTCCGAACTTTACATCGCCGACGGCCACCACCGTGCAAAGTCTGCGGTGAACGTGGTGGAACGGCGTCGTGCCGAGGGGCGGTTCACGGAGGAGTCGGAGCGGTTCATGGTCGTGCTCTTCGCACATAACCGCGTCGACATCCATGGATACAGCCGCCTCGTCACCGATCTTGCCGGGAATACTCCGGAAGAGTTCCTCGGGAAACTCGCTGAGTCGTGGGAGATCACCCCCTACGGTGCAATCGACGGCTCGGCCTACCAGATTCCGCCGAAGACGTCGGCGGACGTGCCGATGCACGTCATGCACCTGTACCTTGACGGAACGTGGTACGAGCTCGCACGCCCGGTCAGGGCACCTGAAGACCTGATCGGCTCGCTCGACGTGAGCGTTCTGCAGAGCGATGTCATGGAAGCCCTTCTCGGTATCAGCGACCCGCGCGCCGATTCCCGCCTCCACTACATGGGGGGAGCAAAGCCGCTCTCCGCACTTGCGGAGATGGTAGACTCGGGCCAGTTCGCCTTCGCTGTCGCCATGCAGCCGGTGAAGATCGAGACCGTCCTTGCCATCGCCGACAGGGACGGGGTAATGCCGCCCAAATCTACCTGGTTTGAGCCGAAGCTCCTGAGCGGGCTCGTCATCCACTCCCTCGACTGATATACCCTCATCGCTCTTTTTTCTGCGGCGATACCGCCGTCCCGCACGACGCGCCGGTTCACCCGGCAGAGCTTTGATCAGATCGGCACCGCCCGAGCCGGAGGGCTGAGTGTTGAATCTTTCGCGCATCCCGGAAAAACCGTATATCCTATGGTTCGTCCCCCGATATCGGTAAATAATCTTTCTTTTTCCCAATGAGCCTTAATCTGCGACTATCCAATGATCTGGTTATTTATATTACCTCTATACAATGAACTGACTGTAGATGAACGTTAGAGGGGCCATCCCGTTTCTCACGGCAGTTATCGTCATTATTTGCTGCACCTCCGGGTGTACCGACTCTCAGGCGGCGGTATCGCTGCCGTCGGGCGTTGAGGGGGGTGTTACCGATATCACCTCCGATGGCCCGGATACGAAGGTGAGGCTCGATGAGGCACTCGCAGCGCTCGATGCATGGCAGGCCGATCTTCCGCCTGGCGACTCCGTCGCCGCCGTATACCAGGTTCTGGGTGCCGGTGTCGAGACCGACGGCCGGGCGCGCGGCTGGGTGCTCGGGGTCAGGCAGGGGGATACACCGCGCTGGCTCGCCTACGGTCGGGAGGGAATACAGAAGATCTCCTTATCCGCTCCGCTGCCTGCGGAAGAGATCGCCTTTCCGGATGTGGTGATGCCCGAAGGTCTGTACGAGCAAAACCGGATGGTAATAGATGATACTCTCAGGCGGCACGGAACCGACACCGCTGATCTTGCCCTTACGGCAGGGGAGTACGTGCTGACAATCCGCTCCGGTGCGGAGTTTGAAACGCTGGTCTTCCGGGCGGCGACCGGGGAGGCGATACCATCGGTATGAACGGTGATGACGGCTCGATGTCGCTTGACTTCCTGGCCGGGTTTACCATCTTCATGCTCGCGCTGATCATCGTGGTCAGCCTTGTTCCCGGCCTTCTGGTCGGCCTGCAGAGCAGCGGCATCGACTACGATGCCGTCGCATACCGGACGGGCGTCATTCTGGTCGAAGATCCGGGTTGGCCGCTCTATCCGGCATGGGAACAGTACGGCGCGGCGGATAAGGATAAGATCGAACGGATCGGGCTTGCGGTATCCCGTGAGACGCCGAATATCCTCTTATCCGAAAAAGTAAATGCTTTATTCGACGCCGGTCTCTTCTCCTATCCGGACGACTACCACGGCCGGGTCATCTTCGGTGACTATCCCTACTCCTTCAACATCTCGCTGACGAGGTCGGATGGGTCGGTGCCGCAGTTCGTCGGGGCGGAGCGGCCGTCCGGGTACGGCTACATCCGCCGTGTCGTCATGATCAAGGAGCCAGCCAATCTGACGGTCAACTGTATGAATCCGGATTATCTGGCGAACCCTTCAGAGGCAACACAGACCTTCACGGTGCAGCTGGACTACTCAGAGTTGCTCGATCCGACGATCGGCTCTGCGTACCAGATCGATCCGCGAGCTGAGCCGGTTATCGTTAGTATCACGAACTTCGGCGCCTCTCTGAACGGCACCAGTCCCGACCCGACGCTCCGGAAGGTGCGCCTCTCCAAGAACGGCGTGACGCTCAATCTGCCCGATTACACGGTTCTGGATCCCGCGAAGTATCAGCTCTCCGTTGATGGAGCTCCGGTCAACCTCACTCCGGGGCTGCCGGTCACAGGGAGCATCGATCTGCGCCTCGAACCTGCGTGGCTGGCGACGCTCCCCCTCGATCAGAACAGCATCCTCGGTGTCACCTATACGTTCGACGATTCGCCTCCGCGGACACTGCTTTCGGGCACACACCTCTATGACTATGACAACACGACCCGACCGGTGCTCGCCCGAGGCGCCCTGGAGGTGGCGGTATGGTAAACGATTCTGGACAACTCTATACGATGGAAGGCGTCGCGGCAGGGCTTGTTATGATCATAACCGCGTACTTCGTCCTGAACACGACGAGCATCTACACGCCGGGCGATACCCACATCACCGATATGCAGCTTGAACAGCTCGCGAGCGACGCGCTTGCGATGATGGATACGCCGGAGGCTGAAGGTGCCGAGAGTCCGTTGCATTCGTTCGTCCGTTTGAATGACGGAGCCGGATTTCGGACGATGTTCCTCGATTGCTGTAAGCTGCGGGCAGGAGGCATCGACGACAATCTGCACATGAATGCTACCATCTTCTATTGTGACCGATCCCACGACGAGATCAAGAGTTACTCGTTCGGGCTGTCCGACGTCGCGACCGGGAGAGAATCCGCCGTCCGTGTGAGCCGATGGGTGCAGCTGAATACACGCCCATCTGGTGCACCGGGTACGGTGAGCAACCAGTACCCTGTACTTCTCGTGGAGGTGCTCGTATGGCGGGGCTGAACGAAGAGGGGCAGTGGATCGTGCTCATGGGGCTGCTTGTTGCCATTGGGATGTTCTTCCTCGCGTTGATCATCAACCAGTCGGCACTCGTCGGGCAGACGACGGCCGAGAGCGTCCTTGAGTTCCCGAAGAGCGATATCCGCGACCTGCGCAGCGAGATGGACGACCTGGTCGGGGTATTGAGACCCCTCTCTTCCGGAACTCAAAGCACTGTCCTGAATGTTGTCAGGGACGACATTAGCGCCCTTTCTCTCGCTCGTAAAAATGCCGTCGTCGATTTCTCGCTAACAGGCCCCGAGGATGTCGCAGGGGTGCTGTACTACCGGACAGAATTTCACTACAACAACGGGGTGACCGCGTATGACGAGACCGCATACTTCTGACGACGGCGTCACGAATTTGATGGAGTACCTGACCTTTTCGGGTGTTCTCCTCATCCTGCTGGTGGTGGTCATGATCACCGTCAACGCCGTCTTCATGGAGGGGCCGGCCGATACCCTGCAGTATCACGCCTTCGTAGATATCGGCAACGGCATCAGTACCCGTATCGTGGACATGTACGTCATTGCCCCTGCCAACGGAAGCATCTCCACCCGTTTCGATATCCCCGACGATGTTGCGGGGCGGGACTACCTGGTGGAAGCGACTCTCTCGGGATCCGATCAGCAGATCCTGGTGAGCAGCGGTGATATCCGGAGCCGCATCTCGGTCGCCGGTATCGGGGCGACGATGGGCGTGACCGGGAATACGACCGGAGCCGGGTGGAACATCATCGAGTATGACTGGAAAGGGTTTTAGGAGGAATACGCTGTGAAGGAAATGAACGATAGAGCGGTCTCCGAGGCGATCGGATTTATCCTGATCCTCGGTGTGATGGTCAGCAGCATCGCCCTGGTGACCCTCTACGGATACCCGTTGCTCCTCAAAGAGCAGAGCAATACGGATGTCCGGAACATGGAACGGGGGATGATTATCCTTCAGAACGATGTCAAGAGCCTCTGCTACAAGACCGTCCCGTACGAGGAGACGACGCTGCAGGTGAGCGGCGGGACACTATCGGTGGTGGATGCGGGTGCGTCGCCGTCATCCTTCAGTATCAGTACTCTGGATGGTTACTCTACCGGAGATATGCCTCTCGGGAAGCTTACGTATTACTCAGATCGTGGTTCTGAAGTGATTGTCCTTGAGAATGGTGCCGTTCTGACCCGCCAGGACGGGCAGGCCGGTTCGACCATCCTTGCCGAACCAAGGTGGTTCTACGACGATCAGACGAAGACACTGGTTGTCTTCGTGATAGAGCTTGATGCAGGTGAGGCGATCTCGACGAGCGGCATGAGCACCGTCAGGATGGGTCTCGCTTCGTCTCCGGCAACCGACGTAAACACGAGTGTCGGGGCATCGACGACGGTCAGCGTGGTATACACGCCCGATCCTGACGATGATTACTCGACCGGCTGGAAGAATTACCTGACGGGAACCCTGGGGATGGCCGAGACCGCACCAGGATCGAACATCTATACGCTCCCGGATGTCAGAACGCTCATCGTGAAATCCTACGCCGTCACTGTGTACGGTATCTAGACGATACTCTTTTTCTACCGGCGGTGGCCTCTGCCCGGCTGTGTCGCTGTGTATCTCTTCAAAAAAGAATTAAAATCGAAGGATTTGTTGGGTATCGTCAGAGATACCTGTTTTTGCGGAGCCACTCGATCTGCGGTTTGGTGTATCGGTAGATGATATCACACTTCTCGTCCTGAAAACTCCAGGGTACGACAATGAGGACGTCTCCTTCCCGAATCCAGACTTTCTTTTTGATCTTGCCTTTGATCCTCCCCGTTCGCGTGACGCCGTCGAAGCAGCGCACTTTGATGTGGTTCGCACCGAGCATCAACTCTGCGCTTCCGAACGTCTCCCTGTTTCGCTTGTTCGGGAGCCGTACACGAATGATCTCTTCCCCTTCTCCCCCTGCCCCGGCAGCGGGTTTCTTCCTCTCGTTCTCGGTCAGGACATCCACTCCCTGATAGTGTAGAGCCGCAGATTTTGTGCAAGCGTTCAGGCTCGTCAAACGTACTCGTGTGTCTTCAATGGATATATATTCGTTCGGTAGGCGAGCAGGGAACCTGGTTTGCACGCCCTCCTGCAGTTCTTTCCCGCCACTCCCGATCGTTCGGCTCCGGAGGCTACGTCCTGCCGGCACCCGTCCGGACGATGGGTTTTTCGGCTGCAGAAGAAGAGTGTACGTGGTTATTCCCATGCATTGCGTTGAGTGGATCTATCACGAACTCTACGGGCGCTACGGACCGCAGGGATGGTGGCCGCTTCTCGACTATGGGGGGGAGAGAGAGCCTGCGAAGACCGGAAGCCGGCGGGGCTATCACCCGCTCCGCTACGACCTGCCGGAGACCCGGACGCAGACCTTCGAGGTCTGTGCCGGGGCAATCCTGACGCAGAATACGAACTGGATGAATGTAGAGCGGGCGCTTCTGGATCTCCGGAGCCTCGGCGCTCTCGATCCGCTACGGCTCGTCAGACTCGATGATGCGACTCTGAAAGAAGCCGTGAGATCGGCGGGATACTACAACCAGAAATCGCGATACTTGCGGGAGTTTGCAGACTTTTTCCTCTCGCTCGGCACGAAGGCTCCTGCCCGGGAAGAACTCCTCGAGATCCGTGGGATCGGGCGGGAGACGGCGGACTCGATGCTCCTCTATGCCTTTCACGTCCCGATATTCGTGGTCGATGCCTACACCCGGCGCATATTCGGAAATCTCGGGCTCATCGAGGAGAAGGTCGGGTACGATCGGATCCGGGATCTCGTCGAAGAGAACCTCCCGCCTGCTCTTCCCGTTTACCAGGAGTACCACGCCCTCCTCGTCGAACACGCGAAGCGCTACTATCGGAAAGGCGCCGATCGCCGTGCCTGTCCGCTTCTTGCATGCCGGTAGCAGAAATCCCGGATTTCCGGCTCTCCTGTCTTTGCTGCGTATTGTTACTCACGGGCAGGAGCGCTTTATACCTCTAAGCGGGCATACTGCGAACGGAGAGATCATGGTGAGGATACGGATCGTATACTACTCCTGGCAGGGGCATACGAGGACGGTAGCGACGGCGCTGGCAGAGCTGCTTGGTGCGGAACTGCAGAGGATAGAGGCCGTCTCCGAGTCGGGCATGTTTGGGAAAGCAATGAGAGCCATGCTCGGGATGAGGGCGGCGATACGGCCGCTCGATGCCAGTCTCGGCGATGTCGATCATCTCATCGTTGCAACGCCTGTCTGGGCGCAGAAAGTTCCGCCCTACGTCAACGAGTATCTCGCCGGGCTTGTGAACTGCTCCGGAAAACCGTTCTCGGTGCTCGTGGAGATGAAGGGTTCGGGGGCGGAGAGCGCCATTCGTGCGGTCAGAGACCGGCTTACGAAGAAAGGGATGCGTTTTGTCTCCTCCGCCGTTACCCTCGAGGATGAGGTGGATGCCGGAACCTACGGCCGGAAGATCGAGGAGTTTGCGAAAGCGATCCTGCAGTGATGGAAGCAACGGTTGTCAGAGGTATCCTATGAGCTGGAATATGGGCTGCAGGCAGACCCCGTCGCCGATCTTCACGCACCGGATCTCATCTCTCCCTTCGTATGCGCCGAGCGTCCGGCCGCCGTCGATCTCGACCCAGTCGTGAATGGCGACGGCGGTTTCGCGGAACTCAAGGTGGAGAGCGGCGCTCTTGAATCGCTTTGTATCCCAGATCATGATCCCGTGAACGGGCCTGGCTTTGACGCCGTTCTCGTTAAGTATCTCCACGCGAAGCAGGGCGAGATCCGTGCAGTCGCCGATCCGGTTCTTCAGGGTCGTATCGATACCGACCGGGAAGAGTCGCGGTCGCCCGTCGATGTAGCGGCGGGTTTCGGTCTCGACCCTCCGTATGATCTCGTCGGGGGGAGCTCCCGGGGTTGCTACGGCAGCAATGGCTGTCGGAACGGTGGCATCGGGGGGGCTGCCTGCATTCTCTAGGCCGATACTCGGACAGATGAGCACTCCCTGCGGAGTGATGAGTGAGATGAGGAGGATTGCTGACAGAAGGCTCACGATCACGGTACTGCTCAGGTATTTTAATATCTATGAATGTATTAAAAAGTTATTATTTTATTTTTCAGAAATTTCCTGCTATATTTTAATAATTACTCGAAATCTGCCTATTTTGCCCCTATGCTCTCTTGGATCTGGATGGCTCTTGTATCGTGACTGATACGGTGCCTGAAGGGTGCTCCGGGGGTTTCTGAAGGTCAATTCAGAAATGCGGTGAAAATTGGTGGCGTAATGCGAGGTAGTGTCTGATGTTTTATAATGGAGATTTCGGAAAGGAAGTCGCCTCTGCAGGGAAAAATGGCATGATATCATATTTTTCCAATCCTGCGCGTTGTGTGGGACGAGTGACGGATCCTCTGTGCGGTATTCTCCTGCTGGTACGGGTGACGTCTCTCCTATCGTCCGGATATCCGGCGTGCGGCAAGGGCTGCTGTGGAGAATGCCGCCTGCAGATTATAGCCCCCCGTATCGCCGTCGATGTCAAGGACTTCGCCGATGCAGTAGAGATGCGGTACCAGTCTCGACTCCATGGTCTTTGGATTGATCTCGGCGAGGGAAACCCCTCCCCGCGTGACCATGGCCTCATCGAAGCCGGCAAGGTTCTCCACGGTGAACGGGTATTCCGCGACTGATGTTATGAGTGTACTCCGTGCCTTCTTCGAGAGGTTGGCACCGTTCAGGTCAGGCGGGATTTCGGCGAGTTCGACCAGTTTTTTTGCGAACCGTTCGGGCAGGGGGAGCTCGGCAAGAGCGGTCTTCACGAGGCGGTTACCGTTTGCCGCAATGGTTGCGGTCACGGTACTCCTGATCGCGTCCTGATTCATCCCCGGGAGAAATGCTACCTTCAGCTGATCACCGGGACGGATGTACCGCGAGAGATCGAGGATACCGGGACCTGATAGACCCGTATGCGTCAACAGGAGGTCGCCCGTATGCTGGCGGATCTTTTTCCCGCCCCTGAAGAGTGCTATTGATAGGTCGCTGAACGATATGCCCGCAAGATCGGTGAACGGGTACTCCCTGATATATACTGCCGCGAGGGCGGGAGCAATCTCCGTGATTGTATGCCTGAGCTGCCCTGCAAGGGTGTACCCATCTCCGGATGAACCGGTGATCGGGTAGGAGGCGCCTCCGGTTGCGATAACGAGGGTATCCGCACGCATCGTGTTCGCATCGGACTGAACGATGAAATCCCCGTCCTCGCGTGCGACGTGGTGCACGGGTTCGCTACAGCGGATCCCGACTCCCTGCCGCTCGCATTCTCTCTGGAGGACGGCAAGGATATCCGAGGATCTCCGTGATGCCGGGAAGACTTTCCCGCCGGGTTCTGCCCGCATCCCGAGCCCGTGCTCTTCGAAGAATGCGATGAGATTCCGGTTCGTGAAGTTCAGGAGTGCAGGCCGGAGGAACGCTCCATGCTCCCCGTAATGTGAAAAAAAGTCGGTTATCTCGCCGTCGTGGGTGAGGTTGCACTGTCCCGATCCGGCGAGAAGGAGTTTTCTGCCGCAGGAGCGTTTCTTCTCAAGCACGATCACCCTTCGCCCGTCTCCTGCTGCCTGCAGGGCGCAAAAGAGTCCGGCAGGGCCGCCTCCGATGATAATAGTGGTATCTCCCGTCATGCCGCTCGCCTCACGCCGCCGGTTTCCCGCCGTGATTCATACTAACCGTTCGTGCCCGGTCCTCATAGCAGTAGCCGTCACGCTCCTCTCCGGCCGACCGCCGGAGGTATCCCACGCCCTGTCACGGAGCAGCGGCACTGCCGCTTCAAGGGCATCGCGCCCTCCTTCCAGGTAGAGGGCACCGAAGACTGCCTGGACGAGGGTTGCCCTCTCTCGCGCACGTTCCTCTCCGGTCGAACGAGGGCGGTACCCGAGACCGATGGCATTCTCGAATAGTTTCCAGTGGTCACAGAGTGCAAGGTGGCTTTCAAACAGTGCAGATGCATCGAGTCGCGTATCGGATTCTCCGGGGGAGGTAAAAGCGCCTTTGATCGCTCCCGGCACCACCCGGAGCCGCAGCGTGACGTCGCCGATGAGGGCGAGCGCACTTGCATCGCCCGGCATCTTTGCGAGCATGAAGATATCCCGTGCAGGCACCGGCAGGTCGGCTTCCGGCAGTGTATTGAGGATGCCGAGGAAAAGGCGTTTCGTAGTGGTATCCACAAGGATCCGTATGAGGGGATTCGTATCTTTGAAGGTATACCCAAGATCCGTCTCGATAGCAGGGATGATTCTCCGGTTTACGTTCTCGATCTGTGACTGCAGGTGATCTATCTCTCTGATCCACGCTTTTATGCGTCTCAGCCTTCGCGTTCTTCTTTTTGTCCGGCGGCATCCGGGCAGATACCATGCAGTGTACCGGTGCACGAGGCCTTCCCTGATCGCCGTGAGTGTATCGTTGACTGCAATCGGGTACACCATGAATGCATCAGCCATACTGTGTAGTGTGGCAGTGCTCCGTCACCAATGTTTGCATTTTACTCTTTTTTTATATTAATTATTTTAACTTAACCTCTTCGGCAGGACGAGCGCTATACCTGAAGGCTTTCCGGTGCGTTTCGTGCTGCAACGGCAATACATGCGCAGCCTGCAATTTCATCCTAATAATTAAATAGTATTAAATATATTGCCCGGCGCCCTCCGGAGGGATTGTAATGAATCGATTAAAGACGACAAGATGGTGCCTTCTTGCTCTTGTGGCTATTCTGGCCATCTGTATGGCAGCACCCGCCTGCACCGCCTGTCCGGAACAGGCCGGGGCAGAACCTGCGCAGACAACCGGAAATATCGTCGAACTGGCTTCCGGTGTGGATGATCTCTCCACGCTGGTGACGGCGGTTCAGGCTGCCGACCTCGTGGAGACGCTCAGTGCCGAAGGGCCGTACACGGTCTTTGCCCCGACGAACGAGGCGTTTGATGAGCTCCCGGATGGGGTTTTAGAGGACCTCCTTGCTAATCCCGACGAACTGGCGGGCGTCCTCACCTACCATGTGGTGGAAGGCATCTACTGCGCCTCGGATCTTGCGGATATCGACACCCTCACGACGGTTCAGGGTGACGAGATCAGGATCTCCACCACTGACGACGGTGTTATGATCAACGATGCAATGGTCATTGATGCGAACATTGATGCGTCCAACGGCGTCGTCCATGTCATCGACGGTGTGCTGATCCCGCCGGTGACGCCGGACGATATGCAGTGCTGAAGCAGACCGGCATCAGGTCTCTGCCGGTACGACGGAGCGGAGCGATCCGGCGACCACCCGCTCCGTATCTCCGACATCTTTTTCGTGTTTCGCATCCCTGTGACCTGCATGATGGGGCGGGCGGTTTTTCTTCTTCTCATCTCCATTGCCGCCATTGCTGCGGCAGGCTGCACGGCGCCACCCGTGTACGAACAGCCGGACATTGCAGTCGACGGGATCGCCGTCGAAAATGTTTCGCTTTCACGTATCAATCTCGTGCTCCGGCTCACCATTACGAACCCGAATCCGGTAGGCGCTACGCTTGAGAATCTCTCGTTCGATATCTACTTTCTGGAGGGCGATCGGCAGCGGTTCCTCGCGCATGGAGAGCAGGGGGGCTTTACGATCCGACCTGATGGCGACACAACCGTCGCCGTTCCCGTGACCGTCGACAACATCCGGCTCGTGACGGCTCTCCTCCGGCTCCTCGAGGACGGCGCGGTCACCTTCCGGGTGAGCGGTTCGGGCACGCTCGATTTCTATATCACCTCGTTTGACGTCCCGTTCGACCGCACCGTCGAGGTGCGGCTGTAGCCCGGCGGAGGTGGGACGACCCCCCTCTCTCTACCGGCGCACCGAGTATCCCGCCCGCCTTACAATCCTGATCATCTCCGCTTCCCAGGCCGCATCTTCAGGCTCGTGCATCGTCCGAACTTCCTTCTCCCAGACTTCTGCGAGGACGGGGTCGTCGGCGGCGAGATGCCGCGAACCCATAATCCTCCCCGCCCGCGTTCCGGTGCCGTCGACGATCAGCAGGCGCCAGCACGAAAAGTCCCTGCAGATCTCGGGACGGGTGGCGTGGACGATGCAGCAGACTCTCCGGTTTTCGGGATCTTTCCGGAGAAACGGGCAGGCTTCCGGGCGCTCTTTGAAGATGCCCTTCTCCGGGTAGAGGTGTATTTTATCGGCATCGATGCAGACCGGCGTCTTCTCCCCGGTATACACGTTCCGGATCAGGAACCGGTACCCGCCGTACTCTTCTGCAATGACGTGCACCTGCCCGAGGTGACTGCAGCACTCGCCGCACTGGATGCATTCGAAACCCACGTTCTTCTCCTCCCTCGATACGATAGCGTATCTGCCTGCATGGTACCTCTCCCGGGATCGATATACATGCATTGCTCCGTGCCGCACCGGAGCATGAATGCCCTTCAGATGCCGATTGCAACCAGGAGGAAATACAGCGCAACCAGTCCGGTGAAGAGAAAATATGCCATGATATTCGTGGTTGCATAGCGTATGGCGGTTGATCGTTCGGTGCACCGGGCGGCATACCCCCGGAGGGCGGCAGCGAGCGGAATAGCCGATATCGCGGCGAGCGGCCAGAAGTTTATCGGTGCGAAGAGACCCGTGGCCGCATACAGGGTGATAACCAGCGTTGCGGAGATTGCCGCGAGAGCGATGATCCGAAAACCATACGCTCTCCCTCTTCTGACGATCATTGTCGGTTTCCCCCCTGCGATATCCCCTTCCATATCGGGGATCTCGACACTGGTGATAAAGACGAGTCCGTAGAGGAAGAACGGCACGCTGTATGCAAAAAAGGCAGGATCAAGCGTTCCCATCGCCACAAAGTATCCCGCTCCCGGCATGAGGAGGCCGAAGGTGATCATATTGGTTATCTCTCCGAGGCCGTTGTATGCGAGTCTCAGGGGAGGCGCGGTGTAGAACCAGCCGAGGAGATTTCCACCAATGGCGAATAGGAGGAAGTACGAGGGAAATTCGTAGATGGTCAGGAAGACGTACCCGAGCAGGATGGAAAGACCCATCAGTGCAACGGCCGCCCACTTCGCGTACGGCCTGAGTGCGGGATTCTCTGCAAGAACCCCGCTCCCGCCGGAGATGCCGGTCGGTTCGCCGAACAGGTCGGCATCGGCATCAAAGTAGTCGTTGCTGTAATGTACCGAGAGATGGGCTGCGGCCATTGCGGTGTAGCCGAGGAGGAACTGGGCGAAGGAGAAATCAGCCCCCATGAGCAGTGCAAAGAGTGCTCCTCCGAGGAACGGGATAAATCCCGAGAGAAGGAAGGGATATCGCCCGAGCCGGATGAATTGCACGAAGGTCTGAAGCGTCCTCCTGTCGACTTCCTGCCTGTACACGGCAGCAGGTCAGGATGAACCTGAATATATACTTTTTCCGGACGCAGGATCTGGCCGTTCTGGAGAACGGATGACCGTCTTTCCGGCCGGAAAACCGGTTCGGTTCCGAACGGTTGTCTGCACCGGCAGGAGCATGGCTGATTTTTATATGCCGATCCGGATTATCCTGAAAAGTTGTTAATCTATCACCGACAGATGTACTACCCATACCAAGGGACAGATTATGGAGAAAGTCAAGATACCGGATAGTCCGGCACCTCTCGTCCAGCAGCGGAACCAGAGCGTAATAGAGAGCATCTTCGAGCGAATTCTCTGGAATTCACGGTTTATCGTTCTGCTCGGCGTGATCTTCGGAGCGCTCAGTGCAATTGTTCTCTTCATTGCCGGTTCTCTGGAAGTTTTCAACATACTCACGGAGTATATCGTAACGGATAGCCACCTGACCCACGAGGATATCCTGATCGCAATCATCGGGGCGGTTGACTTCTACCTGATCGGTCTCGTGCTGCTCATCTTCAGTTTCGGCATTTACGAGCTCTTCATCTCGGAGATAGATATCGCACGGAAGGATGATTCGTTCGGGAGCATCCTTGAAGTCTCCAGTCTCGACGACCTGAAGAACAAGATCATCAAGGTGATCATCATGGTGCTGATCGTCAGTTTCTTCCAGCGTATTCTCACCATGCAGTTCACCACGTCGATGGATATGCTGGCCATGGCGATCTCGATCGGCGTCATCTGTATCGGCGTCTATTTCCTGGGGCGCCACCATGTCTAACCTTTTTTAAAGGTCTTTTTCAACTTCAAAGCCGCCCCTTTGCTCGTGCCTGGCGGCACCGCGTAGGGCGGGGAGGCAATAACTTTACGATGGATGCAGTCCTGTCGGGAGACGGAGGGATCTTTTGTGAATGAGGATTTTCCTGCACCGGAAGAGGGTATGCTGCTCACGGTGCTGCTCATCGTCGAGGATATCGATCGTTCGCGCACGTTTTACCGGGATGTGCTGGGGGCGACGGTGGTGCGTGAGCGTGACCCGTGCGTCATGCGTTTTCTGAACAGCTGGCTCATCATCAATGTGGGAGGAGGGCCGACCGAGGATAAGCCGGAGGTGACGATGGCACCGCCACGAGACCCGAACCTTACCGCCAGTGCGTTGAATATCAGGGTGGCTGATATTCACGCAGTCTACGGTGAGTGGCGGAGGCGGGGCGCCGACTTCTTAACGCCGCCTATCGACCGTGGTGTCGAGATTCGGTGCTACATCCGCGACCCGGACGGGCACCTGATTGAGGTCGGGCAGACGACGGGGCTCCTTGAGTCATAGTCCTGTTTTCTCCGCCGGGCACTCCTCCGTATGCGCCGGCTCGGGAAGTGCCCAAACACTTATGCGTCATAACCTGCACCAGACGCCCCGCTCCTGCAGGGCGAGGGGGGAGATGATGAAAGCCATTCTGTTTGTCTTTGCCACTGCCCTGCTGCTGGCATCTCTGGCCGGCCTTTCGTGTGCCCGGCTGATGAACCAGACCCGGAATCAGACTATGGGAGGGCAGGGAGGCTCCTGACTTCCTCTACCCCTCCCCGTCTGCTCTCGCCGCTGCCGTCTTATTCTGCTTCCAGCCGGTAGAGTGAACCTTCCCGGACGATCTGCCGCTCTGCCGTCGCAAGCGTCCTTCCCGTCTCATTCTCCTCGATGGTAACGGCGACCCGGACCGCTGCAGGTTCTTCGCCCGGCTGCCCGGGATGGTACGTCCAGTAGACGGTCGCGTCTTCGGTTACCGCATCGGCGCCGAGGGGCGTTACCCGGTAATCCGGGGGTGTCCAGATGACGAATTCACCGTAGTCGGCCGTCCAGTGATAGGTAGCGGAATCTTCTGCGGAGCCTGTGTAGTACACCGCAAGTTCAATCCCGACGGTATGCGACATCGCGGGGGAGTATGCGGTCGTGTTTGAGGAGATGGCCACGGTCTCCTCCTGTGGGGCGGTTATGCATCCGCAGATGATTGCGGAAGCCGCGAGGATGAGCAGGATGCCCGGAGACACGTGATGACGGCAGATGTGCATGGTATCTCTACCTCCGGTGAGCACTGCGGGTGGATAATCGTAGCGATCTGTTGCTTCTGCCGAGTGATTCTATGGCTTTCTTAGCCTCTTTCCCCGGGAGGCGATATGTCGTCGTAGATCCTCGCGGCAGCGAGTCGCCCGTTCCCTGAAAGCTCGTACACCGCCATGCCCGCTTGCGGGGGGAGTGCCTCAGTTCCCCATCGGTCGCAGGTATACTCGACAGCGCACCGGGTGCCGTCGAAGGTCGCCGTGCAGTGGGTGAGCGAGATCCCTCCGTCTGCGAGGATCTCGCTGTAAAATGCTCTGAGGCCCTCGACTCCCTCGTGCCTGAACCCCGCCCCGCTCGGTTCGCGTGCGTATCCGTCCTCTTCGAAGAGGGTGAGCACTGCCTCCGTATCGCCCCTTTTGAGTGCGGCCGTATACGCCCTGACTATTGCAGGCTCCACAAGATCCGCGGCAGGAACGATGATCGGCGGCCGGATGCGGTGCCGTCCCCTGAGTGGCCAGCTGCTGTAGTAGACCCGGATCATCGAGACGGCATCGGCCGTGCGATCTGCAGCGACGGCGATAGGAATCACGACAGGGGTGCCGCCCCGGTGAAGGGTGAGCAGGAACTCCGCGACGATCCGCTCACCGGTTGCGGTGATCGCGAAGAGCTCCGCTCGTGCTTTTTCTTCGCTGAGAAGGCGGCGCTGCTCGTCGATGAATCCGGCAAACGCTCTTCTTCCTCTGATCTCGCCATGCAGGGGGGTATTGATCCGTGGCTCTCCTGCAAAGAGGCTCTCGAACGATCCGGGTCTGCCGTTGACGAGCCGCATGAAGCAGTGCGTGATCGCCGTTGCCACTCTCTCCATGGATCTCCTGTCCGGGTTCGCGGAGGTTACAAAGGTATCCCCTGCCGGGTTATGTCCGCTTCCGTGCCCTGGATCTCTTCAGTCAGGTTGATTCCTTGAAAAGATCCGCCGTACACCCTTCGATGCGAGAAATATGACTCCCATCGCCCAGACCGCGAAGAAATCCCCGGCTACAAACCAGAGCGTCCGTTCGGGGTATACCGTATCCCGCACATTCTTCACCGAGAAGTAGGCGAGCGCCATCCAGACCGCCGCAACAAGCGACTGGCCGACGACCGAGAGCCAGAGCTCAAGGGTGGCGAATATCAGGCACATGAGGGTGGAGAGAATGGCGGTGAAGAGTGCGGAGAAGAAGTTTAGCACGATACCGCGGGAGACGACGTCGCGGAGCTGCGGAAGGAGCATGACCGAGAAGAGGATTGTGATCACCGTTATTCCGATATCCTGCCAGCTCATCTGCCATCACCCGTCGCTGCACGGCCACGTATGTATGTATACATCTACCTGCGGCCTTATCAGACCAGCATGTTGGTGACGGTGGGATGACCGGGAGATTCCTCTGCGAACCTTTAACTGAAGGATCTGCCGTCCCGGCGAGGTGGGACGCCGCGCGTCTTCATGCCCGGGAGGATACGGTAGGGTGGTGCAGTGCCGTGGATCTGCAGTCCGGTACGATCCGGTGGCAGGTCGTTTTCTGATGGACTGTGGTGCGCCTCGCCGTGTGGCTGTGCATTTTTTTGGGAATATCAGTGCACAGTTGGTGCGGCAATTATGAAATTGATAAATAGGGGGCACCACAAATGTGATCCTGTTGGTGCAGCTGAGTCTCAATCCGCCGTGCCAGAAGAGGAAACATATGAATCAGATAGACGATACGAGTAGAAACAGCATCTTCCTCGTTGATGACACAGCAAATCCTGCACCGCTCGGGCTTTGTGCGTTCGGTATGACGACCATGGCACTGAGCCTGCATAACGTCGGCGTCATTGCCCTCGGGAGTCCCATCCTCGCGATGGCTCTTCTCTATGGAGGCATCGCCCAGATCATCGCCGGTATCCTGGAATGGAAGAAGAACAACACCTTCGGCTTTGTCACGTTCGTGAGTTTCGGGTTCTTCTGGGTATCCTTCGCCGCGATTGCAATGCTCCCGATCCTCGGCCTTGCGAAGGCGCCGGGACCCGTTGAGCTTGCCGCATTCCTCAGTGTCTGGGGTCTCTTTGCCGTAGGGCTTTTCATCTGCACCTTCAAGATGCACCGTATCCTGCAGGTTACGTTCCTTGCGGTCGTGCTGCTGGTTGCCCTCCTGATCGCGGCGGATCTCACTGGAAATGCCTTCATCCTGACCCTCGGCGGACTAACGGGACTCGTTGCAGGAGGACTTGCGCTCTACATCGGCCTTGGACAGATCATCAATGAGGTCTACGGCGAGCGGATTGTTCCGGTGTAACCCCGAAGAACACTTTTTTTCGAGAGTATTACAGTTCATTCCCCTCCCGGAACAGTCCTATAAGCTCCGCCGGATCTCACGTTCAAGAATTGCGAAGAAGGCATCCCGTGCCCGCCTCTCATGCCACGGTGCATGACCGCATGCATCGAGCAGGATGAACCGGAAGTCAGCGAGCACCCGGGAGAGGGGTTCGCGCACGCCTGCTGCCGGGTGGGGATCGTGGTCGCCGTGGATTGCGATTACGGGGCAGCGAATGTTTTTGCCGAGTGCCAGAAGTTCTCCACTGCTTCGGAGACTCCTTGCCTCCTCCCATACGCTGCGGTTGATAGCGGGCTGGTACTCGAGCACCTCATCGTCGTGCGGCAGGGGATCGCAGGCGTCTGCCGCCGCCATCAGTTCCCCGAACCTCGCGAAGGCTTTACCGTTCTGTTCGATTGCGGGATCGCTGAACTTCTCTGCGAGAGCCAGTGCCTCGCTTCGTTCGCCGTCACTGAGCCGCAAAAGCCGGGTTGCCATGATCGCTCCGGCATACCGTTCTTCGAACGGGGCGCTTCCGACGAGGATGAGTTTTCCCACCAGTCCCGGGTACCGGGCGGCGGTGATGAACCCGAGGATCGCGCCCCAGGAGTGCCCGATGAGCGTGACGGGCGGCTCGGCATGCTCAATAAGCACTTCGGCGAGTTCCTGCACCTGTCCGTCGAGCGTCGCCGCTGTCTGGAGCGGTTCGAGGATGCCCGCATAGGTGGAGAGAGCCCAGGCTACCGGCGCCATCTCACCCGGCGCTCCGGGCCCGCCGTGAACGACGGCGACGGTGTAGGGCGGTCTTCCGTAGGTTCGGAGTTTCATGGACGGTTTCTCCTTGCGGTGACGGATGATATCGCCCCTGCAGCCATATCACTCTTCTGACCCGTTTCCGGCGGATCGGGACGGTTGTTCTCACCCGGGGAGGCCTTCGGCAGGAAGAACGACACGTTCATCACTGCCCGGCATGAAAGGAGATGAGGCACCCCGCGATCCCGCTGCACGAGCGCCGGATGATGGGCGGGTGCAGCAGTCCCAGATGATGGTGCATCATGAACGATACCATGGAATACCCGGGAGCACTCGATCTGAAAGAAGCCGTGAAGTCAGGCAACCGCGATGCGATCTACGCCGCCCTCCATGAGGTGCTCCTCTATAAATCGGTATGTCGTGCGACGCCCGGGCTCCTCGATACAGTCGCGGTAGCACTCGATCAGGATTACAAGGTAGCATACATGGCGCTTCAGATCCTGCACGATGCCGCGATCAGGCAGCGGGTTCTGCCGACCGATGGTGAAGCGTTTGCCCGGCAGCTCAAAAGTGTCGTCCTGCGGTTCCGGGACACGCCCGAGAGCCGCCCGATCGTTCGGCATGCGCTTCATGTGCTGGCGTCAATGGGTGACGACGGCGTCATCGAGCAGCTGGTGTACGATGCACCCCGCTTTGACGGCGGGATCGTACGGAAGGAGGAGTACTGCTACCCTGTCATGGTGGCTCTCGTCGTGCAGAACGATGAAGACCTCGCCCTGCTACAGGAGGCTCTGGCAAATCGGGGAGACCTGCGGGCTGCAGAAGCGATCCGGGAGATCAGGGAATATGCACGAGACCCTGAGGGGTATAGAGAGAACGTGAGAGAAGCGCAGCACCGGGACGTCGATATCTTCTGATGTACCGCGGTGTACCGGCAGAAGCGCACCCACCGCTCCCGATGCTCTTCTGCCTGTGGAGGCACAACGACTAAATAGCCCAACGGTTACGTTCCGTCGGATTTTCATGACCGATCGATCACCCGCCGCTCTGCGCTGCCGGATGCTTGCAGGGGCACTGCTCTTTGGCGTCGGTGTACTGGCCCTGATGGGGATCATCACTGCTGAGTCTCTCTATCCCGGGTACAGCACGTCGCTGAATGCGATAAGCGATCTCGGTGCCACGATGCCGCCGGGGAGCATCATCGTCGAACCCTCCGCAACTATTTTCAACATAACGATGATGGTCTCCGGTCTCCTGACACTCGCCGCCGCGTACTGCATTCACCGCGCTTTTGGGCAACTCGTCGTCACCGTCCCGCTCGTCCTCTTTGGGCTCGGCGTCCTCGGTGTCGGCATCTTCCCCGGGAATTATGGTACGGTGCATGCCCTCTTCGCCCTCCTTGCCTTTTCAGCCGGCGGGGTTGCCGCCGTTGCCGCCTACCGGGTCGAGACCCCGCCGCTCCGGTACTTCTCGGTGGCGCTCGGGGCGATATCGCTTACTGATCTCGCCCTCTACTTCATCCTCGGTGATGCGAGCCCGTTTGCCATCCTCGGCATCGGAGGGCTTGAGCGGTGGATTGCTTATCCCATCCTCGTATGGGTCACCGGGTTTGGCGGCTACCTGATGGGCCGGTCATCACCGGATACCCGGTGATGCAGCGGTGCTCCGGGTATCCGGTGCGCCGGGGGGCAGGCAGTAGGTGGAGGGCAGCCTGCCGGGGACGAGTCCGGGAGCAACCTATAAGGTCACCGTCGGAAGATCAGTCCTCCATGTCACGGGACGAACATGGAGCGCGCTCTTTCTCACCGGCGACGATGCTCGGTATCGCACTGGCGGTCTACCTTTTCTGGACACTGGCCACCTATCTGCTGGAAGGGAGAGTGAACCTCCTGATCAGTGGTGACCCCGTCGGTCGCCTGACCTATGCAGTCATTGCGAATCTCCTGATCGGAACGGTACTCGCCCTGTACATCATGAACCTGTTCTGGAAATCGGGCGGTATCTCCCGGGAGGAGTTCGGGTTCCAGCCGGCAAAACGGACGCTCGTCTCGCTCATCGGAGCATTCGTTCTCGGCCTTCTCATCTTCGTCCTGCAGTCCCCGAAATCGCTCGATCCGGTGGTTGTGCTCAACGTCTTTGCGCAGGTCTTCACAACCTCCACGGCGGAGATCCTCGTTGTCTATGCGCTCGTCGGGGTGACGGGAGTCTGCCTGACGCGATCGCTCGGCAGGATCCCCTCTCTGATTGTGGGAATCGCGCTTGCATCGGTCCTCTTCGGGGCATACCACATCGCACACAGCCCGCCCTTCAACACGCTCTCCCTGATCCTGCTGCTCACTCTCATTGGGGTTATCACCGGTGTATTCTTCTTCCTCGTCCGGGAGATCTACTCAACAATTGTGTTTCATAACTTTCTGGCTCTCTTCGGCGTCATGCAGAACGCCGATCCGGCGAACTTTCAGGCGCCGAACGCGCTCCTGCTCGGGATGATGGTGGTCACCGTGGCGGTTCTCGTAGTTACGGAGAGATATCTCTTTCGAGGCCGGCCGTGAACGGGTGTTGATACGCCTGCATGATGCTGTCGCCCGGTGTATCGGCAGAGAAGCCCCTTGCGATTGATACTTCATACCGATCGCGCCGTGCAGTTATGGACGAAAGAATCAATTATCCCACTCAAATCTCAAAAAGGAGTGCGAGGAGCCGGATTTGAACCGACGAACCCCTACGGGAGATGATCTTGAGTCACCCGCCTTTGGCCGCTTGGCTATCCTCGCTCCGGGTAAATGCACAACGAGGGTTGTGCACTTCCCCATAAGAACGTGCGTCTATACTATTGGAAGCGGAGGGTTATGAGCTTGGCGGAAGATGGCCTTCGGCATCCGGCATACCCGGAACCGGGAGCATGCCACCCGCATCCCCCTCTTCCCCGCTGCCGTCAGTATGCAAGGGAGATCCCGAGAAGATTCAGCACGACGATGAGAACCACCCCGAGCACCCCGCCGATTGCACTGATCAGGATGGTTATCAGGTTTATCGGGATATCAGGGCGACCGAAGATGCTCATCAGATTGAAGATATTGATGAGGTAAATCAGGATCACCCCGATGATTGCGTTGATCACAAGAGCGATGCCGCTCCGCAGAATTCTGAAGAGCAGGGCAACGATGATGATGATCAGGATAAGGGCGAGAAGCCCTGCAAGGAGACTCATAGTCCTCGCAAGTGCCCTGCAAGGTATTGAAGCTTCGGGAGGGGCGGAGGGTGAAGAGGATACCCCTCGTCTTCATCGCCCGATCTGTTCACATAAAGTCCGCAAGCCCGAGCTGCTGTTCTGCCGGCGTGCCGAAGGTCGACTCGATGGACATATCGATGACGCGCACCCGCTGTTTCGTGTACTCGGAGATCGCGTAGGTCTCGCAGATCTCCCGGGAAACGGCGAGGTACTTCTTCACCGAGCCTTCATGGACCGTGGCGATGACGTTCCCCTTGCACTTGGTGCACTTCCCTGCAAGCGGCATCCGCCGGTACTTCGAGTTGCATTTCGTGCATCGGAGTTTCTGCTTCGAGAACGCGTTGAGGTTTCCCATCAGGTCTCGGATGAAGTGGGTATTTAAGACCCGCTCGGCGACGTCGTCCGCATCCACCGCTCTGATCTTCTTGGCGAGCGTCAGTTCCGCCTCGAGTTTCTCGAGCATTGTGCCGAGGATGGTATAGGTGGAGACGAGGGGCCCTGCCGAGATATCGCTTGTCGGGTGCGTAAAAAGGAACCCTTCGATCTGGGCGGGAGTGCCGAGCCTCCGCTCAACCCGGTCGATGAGTTTGTCGAGGTCTTTCGGGTGGGTGTAGTTCAGTGCGGCGAGGTAGAATTCAAGCGGATAGTGGTCGCCGACATCGACGTTATGGCTCTCTTTATCGACCTCGGCGGGATCGAGACGGGTGGTGAGGACGAGCGGGGCGTCCATTGTCCCGCCCCGGGTCTCCGGGAGGTACGAGCGCGAGAAGTTGATCAGGCCGTCGAGGAGGAGCATGACGCAGTCCTCGTCACCGTCGCATTGGCCGGTGAAGATCCCGTTCGCGACGAGCGTATGGGTGTCGGCGACCGTGAGGCAGTAAACCCGGTCTTCGAGCGCCCTGACGATCTCCCGGCCGGTGATCTCGTCGCAGATCGGCATAGTTCCCTCGATCACCGGTATGCGGTCGCCGATATTCACCTCTTGAGCGGAGATCCTGCGGAGGTAGTCCGTATCCCAGACAAGCATGGTATGGTCGGATGTTACCGTGAGGAGCCTCCCGCGTTTTGTCTCGAAGCGTATCAGGTGTGCCGGCGCACGGTGCACCGAGACCGATGTGATCTTCTTCATCCTGACTGTGCCCTGCGGATCGATGCTCCTCGTAAAGAAGGTCCTCGCCGGGTCGGAGTAGAACGTCCCCTGGTGATCGAGACCGGGGTTGCTGATATCGAAGTTCTCGACGACGAACTGCCGGATGGGCACCGTTGCCCATGCCCTGCCGTCGAAGACTTCGATCTCCGTATCGCCCGCAAAGCAGTTTCGCCGTTTTGCAGCATGGAAGAAGGGGTGGCCGTAGCCGACACCGGCCTTCGAAAACCCGATCACCCGGGCAAGGACACCTGCGCTCGTGTGGGGGGCAAGCCCCATGACGAGGTGCCCGGGAAGGTCGTTCCGGTCGGTGATCCGGTAAAACGGTTCAAGGCCGTAGAATTTCTCCAGGAGTTCATCGATAAACTTGGCCACGCGGATAAGCCACGCGGCGCAGTCTTCCGAGACGAGGATGTCCTGGTGGCGCAGCTCGAGAACCTGAGAGCGTTCGGTGAGTTCCGCACCGTATATGTCGTGGGTATACCCGAGGCTCGCGAGTTTCTCGATGGAGACGCCGACCTCGTCCGGCCGGAAGTGGGTGAGCGGGAGGTCGATCATATCATACCGGGACGTACCGTCTTTGAAGACGTAGAGCTCGTTCGTCGCCCGCAGAATCCCTTTCTCGATCGGCTCCACCGGCCGGTCGCGGGAGATAAGCCCCTTGACGCCTTTCAGAAGCGAAACCGCGCTCTCCCGCATACCGAGCCGGGCGAGGGCGGCAGCGTACTCCGCCTTGACGTTCACCGTCACCTTCTGGAGGCAGACGGCGGCCGCACCGCAGGCCGGGCAGAGGAGTTCCTTCGTCTCCCGCTCGCACCGGGGACAGCGGAAGACCGGGACGGTGTGCCCGCCGCAGTCGCAGAGGTTCTTGTACGTCCGTGTGCCGCAGGCGGTGCAGCGGCGGTCACCGACCTCAATCTCGATCTGTCCGCCATCGGTATTCGACCGGTGCTTGTAGGAGATCGCCTCCTGGAACGACCGGCGGGAGCCGCCGGCATCGCCGATGGGGAAGAGCGAGTGGGGTGGCGGCTTCATCTCGCGGGCCTTGGATTTGCCGGGTCTGCCCATTCTTCCGCCGATCCTGGTGCCGGCACGGGATCGAAGCCGAAACCCGGAGAGGTGCATCACGAGCCCGAGCGAATCGTCGGTGGGAGCGTCTGTCCAGGTCTCCCGTTTCCGGAGCTGGAGCGTCAGGCCGAGGCAGGTGAGCAGCACCAGATACTCGCCGATGACTATCCGGTCGCCCTCTATGCGGTGAAAGACGAGGAGTTCTTCAAGGATAGCCTTTGCATCCGGGGTATTCGGCAGTTTCAGCGCCCCGTCCTCGATCACCCCGCTTTCGGCAACCCGGTCGGCAAGGGTGGCGATGTTGGCCGGGGTGATATCGTCCCAGAGGTAGGTGTAGTCCGGGTGGAGGTACGCCCCGTCGAGGGCAAACTCGATCGCCTCCATCTCGTTCTCGGGGTGGCGGACGCCGCCCTCCTGCAGCCACCACTCCTCACAGTAGCAGGGCGGCATCAGCGGGTGATTGTTCTCGAGGAACTCTCCGTAGCTGATGAGGATCTCACCGATGTCGATGATGTCCTCCACCTGTGACGCAAGAGAACGTGCTTTCGCCGCATCGTCGATCCGCAGAACCTCGCCGCTCTTCAGCCTGACGGTCGGGCCCTGGATGGAGTCTACCGGCACAATCCCGGCGGCTTTTCCCGGCCGTTCGATCTTCATCTGCGTGCCGACGGCAAGGAAATCACCGAGGATATGAAGGGTTGCAGGGTGGAGGCCTGCGGCGGCAAACCCGGTATTCCGCGAACGGCCGAACCGGAGGCGAAACCCGCCCTTCCTCATCGGGTAGGAGAAGACCGGCCGGCCGCCGATGAGGTCGCGGAGGTATTTATCCTTCGGTTTAACGGCAGCGCCTTTGTCGTCGTCGCTGCTGCTCGTTGTCGCCCCGCCGATCAGCTCCTCGAGCCAGTCCCAGCCCTCCATCTTCATCTTCCGGACGTTCTTTAAGACCTTCGGGGCTTTGAGCGCGAGCCCCTCCGCGACGACGAGCGCCATCCCGCCCCGCACCGTATTCGTCTCCACCCGTTCGAGGTTCCGGTAGCCGCTCACCTCCTGCTGTTCCGTCGGCTCACCGTCGATGCAGACGGGGCAGTTAGTGATGATCATCCGCAGTTCCTTCTCGCTCGGGAGGTACTGCAGGCTCATGATATTGTTGTACTGCCGGATCTCCTCGATGTACCGCTCGACCTCTTCGGGGCGGGGGATATAGCGGTTGATCCCGAGTGCCTGCCGGACGTAGTCCCCGACGAGGACGGAGAGCGCCTGAGCGGTTCCGCCAGCACTCCGGATGGGTCCCGCATAGTAGATCTTGAGATACTCCGTCCCGTCGTCGTTCTTGCCGAGGGCAACCTTCCCGATACCCTCGGTGGGGGCGGCCACGACCCCCTCCGTCAGCAGCGCCATCGATGCCCTGATGGCGTGGTCGAGGATCTCCTCCGTCGTCGTCTCACCGAAGGTTCGCTTTACAAAATCGTCGCCTATCTTGAGAGCGGCCTCTTCACGCGACATCTGCTGCTCAAGCTCCCGGAGACGTGCAGCGACACCCGTGTAACCGAGAAGCGCCTCCACGCGATCGGCAAGGTCGCTTGCGATGGGAATTTCGGGCTCCACGGCGGGATCGAGGCCGCGGGAGCGTGCGGCTCGCGCAACCGCCATCGCGGATTGCAGTCCGGAGTCGAGCCGGTTGAAATACACCCCAAGCGCCGGTGAGAACTCCATACCATTCTGATGGGCATTCACCGATTTATCATTTCGGAATCTGACTGAGGGAAAGATGAGAGAACTGAAAGCGGAAGTTTGGTCAGGCAGCCCGCTACCGCTCTTCTTTCAGTGCATCGGTCAGCGGTTTTGCCCCGGGCTCCCCCATCTTCCAGAGGATCAGTGCGGCACATGTCTGGATCTTCGGGTCGGGGTGGTTTATCACACCGGTGAGCGGCTTGACCGCCGGTTCGCCGATGGTGCAGAGCGCCATGGCAATATAGGGCCGGAGTTCCTCCTGTCCGTCCACGAGTTCCCGGATGAGGGGTTCGACCGCCTCATCTTTCATCTCTGCGAGGGCTGCCATTGCATACCGGCGGAAGTCTTTATTCGTCTCCTCATGCATCGCCCGTATGAGCGGTTCGGCCGCCGGCCGGCCAATCCTGACGAGTGCCCGGGCGGCATACCACCGGACGTCGTTGTCCCCTTCCTGCATCGCCCGTATGAGCGGCATCGTCGCCGTCTCTCCCATGGAACCGAGTGCATCCGTCGCCGCCCGACGGGTCTGCAGATCTCCGGTCTTCAGGGCGCCGATCGCACGCTCCAGTATCTTTTCATCATACATGCCGTTCACGTCCGCACTCCCGGATATTATAGTTTCTTCATCTGCTTCAGGGCATTCCGTGCCGCCGCCGCAACTTCGGGGCGCTCGTCGTCGAGAGATTCGATGAGAGCGTCCACCCCGGTCGGATCGCCTATCTCGCCGAGCGATGCGGCAGCACCGGCACGCACCTCCCACCGGCCGTCGCGGAGTGCACGGGTGAGCGGTTCGACGGCCGGCCGGCCGATACCCCCGAACGCTTCGGCAATGCTCTGACAACTGGTTGGTGTGCAGGCGTTAAATCCCCGTATAAGGTAGGGTATTGCCGGGCTCCCGATCTCGTCGAGCGCACCGATTACCCGGTGGCGGACATGCGGGCTCGCATCGTCGAGTGTCCTGATGAGCGCTTCGATGGTGCTCTCTCCCCCGATGCTGCCGAGTGCCAGCGCCGCACCCCAGCGCACGTTCTCCTTCTCCGACCGGAGGGCGGCGATCAGGGCGTCCCGGGCGGGCTCACCGATCCTTCCAAGTGCCATCGCCGCCCGGCTCCGGACGTAGGTATCCTCGTCCTCGAGCGCTTTAAGGAGAGGATCGATGGCCCTGGGATCGCCGATATCCCCGAGCGCCACTGCAGCCATCCACCGGACATCAACGTTCGGATCGGAGAGGCTTTCCGTGAGCGGCTCTACCGCTGCCCGCCCCATCTGTCCGAGCGCCTCTGCAGCCTTCCACCGCACCCCGCTCTCCTCGTCGGCAAGAAGGGCGGCGAGCGGCTCCACTGCGCGGGGGTTTTTGAGTGCTCCGAGAGCCTCTGCGGCCTTGTACCTGACGTCGGGGTTTTTGCTCTGCAGGTTGCCGATCAGGCGTTGCAGATCGCGGGGATGTACCGCTGCACCGGCTCCCTCTTCACCGGTCTCGAGGTGACGGCCCGAGTCGGCACCCCGGTCGGTATACCCGGTGAGGTAGGAGTGGTAATCGGCGTACCTCCGCTCCAGGAGTTCGAAGAGGTAGCCGAGGATGTAGGCGACGGCGATGAACATCATGGCACGCACCAGCACCCCCGGTTCGATCGCCGCGTTCTGGAGGTACTCGACGGTGATATGCGCCCCGGCGAGGAATACGCCGAGGTATACGGCTCTTCGCTGATACCAGAACGCAGCGAGGATCAGCAGGGGGTAGAAGAAGTGGGTGTAGATGATATCGATCCCGAACCCATAGTGCACCACCAGTTCGAGGGCGATGAAGAGTGCGGTTACTAGGATAATGACGACGAGTTTCTGCCATGCGGATGACCGCCACCCGAACTCCCCGGTATTCATTCCTGATGCAGATCTATGCCGTGGTTTATTTATAGTGTTTGCGTGCCCGAAGCGGTATCCGGAACGTCGTGGGTGCGGAAGAAGCTCTTTTCCGACAACGCTACCTGTACTCTCTGATACCCCTTCCGGTGGGGGGGTGCGGTGGCGGGGAGCCCCGGTGAAGAAAAGAGTCTGATACGGATCTCACGGTGCAGTGATGCGCCTCACCGTGCCTCTGCCGCTGTCACTCTGCCCCCGGTCTCCTGCAGTTTCCTGAGTGCGGCGTCGATGAATGCCGGAATGTCGTCAGGGTTCCTGCTGGAGATAAGGTTTCGGTCGACAACGACCTCTTCGTCGACGAACTCCGCCCCTGCATTTTTGATATCCTGGACGATCGATCGCCACCCGGTGACGCGGCGCCCTCCGAGCACCTGCGCTGTGATGAAGAGTTGCGGTGCATGGCAGATCGCAAAGATGGGTTTGCCACTCTCCATGAACCGCTTTGCGAACGTTACCGGCTCAGCGTGAGCGCGGAGCTTATCCGGCGAGTAGCCGCCCGGAATGAAGAGAGCATCGAAATCGTCCACCGAGACCTCCGGGACTGCCCGGTCGATCGTCACGGACTCGTTGTTGCGTTTCCCCTGCACCGTCTCTCCGGCTTTCAGACCGATATGAACAAGATCGTGGCCTGCCTCTCTGAAAGCCCGGGCAGGTTTTGTATACTCGACATCCTCGAACATATCGGTAATAAGAACTGCAATCGTGCTCATGGTTACACACTCCGTCTCCTCGCAAAGGCTTGATTCGGCCTTTTTGCGGGGTCGCTCTTCCCTCCCCCTGCTGGCGGTATAAAAGTATCGGGAGACGCCGCAGCCGAAGGGTCACGTTCTCTTCAAGAGCCGACAGGGACCGGATAGCCTGGCCACATTGCCGTCTCACTCCGCGAAAGGTGCATGCAGGGAAGAAAATCCCCGATCCTGTTGTCTCGTTTGCAACAAAAATCGATATTCTTATCGAGAGGACGTGCAAACACTTCATTCTGACTACACGTATCCGGCGAATACCATGATTCTTCCTTCTCACGCAGTGAATACGGCAGCTTGGGCTTTGCTCTTCGGCGACCGGGTTTTACGATCTCAATCCGGCGGGGTTTACGTATGAACGGGCCTGAACTGATAGCGATCGCCGTATTCCTCTTCACCTATGCCCTCATCATCGATGAGCGGATTCACCGGGCGGTTGCCGCGATGCTCGGCGCTTCGATCATCGTCCTTCTCCAGATCGTCCCCTGGGATATGATCCCGGTGTATATCGACCTCGGCACCATCTTCCTCCTGATCGGGATGATGATTATCGTCAACACTGCGAGGAACAGCGGCTTATTCGAGTATATTGCGATCATCACGGCAAAACGAGCCGGGGGAAGCCCGCTTCGTGTCCTTCTCCTCTTCTCGGTCGTGACCGCAGTCGTCAGCGCGTTTCTCGATAACGTCACGACCGTGCTCCTCCTCACCCCGATGCTCCTCTACATCGCCGACGCGATGAAGGTCAGTCCAATCCCGTTTATCATCGCCGAGATCTTCTCCTCGAACATCGGGGGAGCGGCGACGCTCATCGGCGATCCGCCGAATATCATGATCGGTTCCGCCGCGGGTCTCTCCTTCAACGAGTTCCTGGTACATATGGGGCCGATCATGGTGATCGATCTCTTTGTCGTTCTCGGGGTGCTCATCCTCATCTACGGCAGAACGCTCCGGGTCGACCCGGAGCAGCAGCAGGCCATCGCCAGTACGCTCGAATCTCTTGACGAGCGGGCGGCGATACGGGATACCGTGCTCTTCAAAAAGTCCATAGTGACGATACTGCTCGTCGTCGGAATGTTCTTCATCCACGGAGCACTCGGTCTCGAACCGGCGCTTGTCGCGCTTATCGGGGCATCGTTCATTCTCTTCTGGAGCCGTGAGTCTCCCGAGGCGATCTTCGAGAAGATCGAATGGCCGGCGCTCTTCTTCTTCGGCGGACTCTTCGTCGTCGTCGGAGCGCTGGTCGAGACCGGCATAATCGCAGCCCTTGCGAACATGGTGGTGAATACGGTTCATTCCGAAGGCGAGGCCATCCTCATCATCGCCTGGTTTGCAGCCATCGCATCCGCCATCGTCGACAACATCCCGCTCACCGCAACCCTGATCCCGCTCATCCAGGATCTCGGCGGCTCGATGGACACGTACCCCCTCTGGTGGGCGCTCTCCCTTGGTGCATGCCTCGGTGGGAACGGCTCGGCCATCGGGGCGTCGGCAAACGTGGTGGTGCTCGGAATCGCCTCGCGTGAGGGGATCCTCATAACGTTCGTGGAGTTTCTCAAAATTGGGATGGTAATCCTCGCGATCACGGTAGGAATCGGCACCGGAATCCTCTGGCTCCAGTACGTGGTCTGGTGACCCCCGGTTACCGGGGCGGCGGGCTCTTGAGGGTTCCTTTTGTTGTCTTGACCTCCTCGAGCCTGCCTACCAGCCATTTGTAGGCGGTTTCGGCTGCTTCACGGACGGATGCGCTCGAGTCCTCCGTCCGGAGCCGGGCGACCGGATCTTTTGCTTTCGGGTCGGCGATCGCCCCGAGCGACAGTACGGCCTGCGTCCTGACAAACTCGTCCTCATCGCCGAGTGCCTGGATTAGTCCGTCCACGTCCCGGTTGTCACGCATGGTGTCGATATCATCAAGACTCGCCATCGATCATACCCCCTTCATGATATGGCATCTGTCACTCAACAACAGTATTTATGTATTCCCGGTCTGCCCTCTACGGCAGTAAGGTATTAGCATTCTCCTTCTCAATGGGTGGCATATGACTCGGCTGCAGGTGCTCGGAGTGAGCGGAAGCCCGGTGAAAGACGGCAATACTGACGTCCTCGTGAAGGCAATCCTCGAGACGGCGGGTGTGGAGAGTGAGTTCGTTAAACTCTCCGATCTCCGGGTGGGACCCTGCAACGCCTGTATGCGGTGCACATTCATGAATCTCTGCGTCGTCGAGGACGATTTCGTGCAGCTTGCCGAGAAGGTAATGGAGGCCGACGCCCTGGTTCTCGGCTCTCCGGTCTACTACGGCACGGTGAGCGCTTATACGAAGGCGTTCATGGAGCGTCTCTTCTCAAAAAGGCATGTGCATCTGAGGCTGAAGGGAAAACTGGCCGCGACGGTCGCGGTCGGTGAGGTGGGTGAAGTTGAGACCGCTGCCTGGATGGCGACAGCACTCGATCGGCAGGGGTTCGACCTTGTCGGGAGCATCTCCGCAAAGGGGACGCCCTGCTGCTTCGCCTGCGGGGCAGGCGAGACCTGTGCCTACGCGAACTGGAACGCCACCGCGCCGGAGGTTACCGGAGAGGATTACGGTTATGCCGAGGCTTACCGTGGATACCTTGAGATCCTGCCCGATAACGTGCCGCTGGTGCACGGGTCGGCAAAGATCCTCCGGTGCCGGTCGGTGAAGGACGAACCGGCGGTAATTGTGGAGACGGAGAGGATCGGCCGATTGCTGGGTGACCGTCTCGGCGGGGATACCGGATGAGATCCGTTGCGCTGCTGCTCGTCGTCCTGGCAAGCATCATCGCCGTATCGTCGGGGTTCTGGGCTCAGGAGCCGACAGGTGGTGAGATCCGGGATCAGATCCTCCGACACCGGGAGAGCCTCTGCGATTACTCGGCAACCCTGCAGGTGATCAAGTATACAGACGCGTCGTCAGGGAAGATCTTCGTGCAGGTGGAAGATCCCTACCGGTATCGGTTCGAGCGTATGGGGGCAGACGGAAAACCGGATCTGCTCGAGATCTTCAACGGTAGCGTGCTCTGGCTCTATCGTCCCGGTACCGGCGAGACCGAGCTGATTGCTGCAGGAGAAGCGGCATTCGATCGCCTCGTTCGGGAGGATTATCAGCAGGTTATTCCCAGGATTGTGGAGGAGAACGCGATCGCCTATCTCGGGGTCGAAGGCGTGAACGGTAGCAGGGCACACGTCATCGAGGCATCGCCGGGCAATCCAATCCGGTATATGGGTATCGGGTTCACCCGGATGCGGGCGTGGATCGACGCCTCGACCTGGATGGTCGATAAAGCTGCGTTCTATAACGAGGCGGGGAACTCCGTCCTCTCGGTCGAGTACACCAACCTCGCCGTCAACAGAGGGATTCCGAAGAATACCTTCACTCCGCCGAGGGACGCTGCGTCGGAGTCGCAGGCGCTCATTCCGGTAATCTTCCCGCGGGGAGCGCCGTCGCCGTGAGGTGACCTCATGCCCGGAGGGGTTTTACTGCCCGCCTTTCAGTATCCGCTCCGCTCTGAGCCGCTCTGAGAGCCAGACCTGCGCTGCCGACGCGGCCCTCCTGACCTCGGGGCGGTCGTCGAAGAACTTCGCCTTCTTCAGCGGTTCGATCGCCCGGGCATCGCCGACCGCCCCGAGCGCCGTCGCAGCGGCCTCCCGCACGTTCCCGCTCGGATCGTCGAGTGCCCGGATCAGTCCTTCGATATCCCGGTTTCGTTGCATGACGGTGACGTCTGTTCGTGGCATACTCCTCTCTCCCGGTGTCCGGGGTAATGAAGGTTGCCGGATGGAGAACGGCGACCGGCAAAAAAGGTATGGTGGGAGAACGGCCGATCTACGAGGTCGCGACCTCGATGCACTCTTTTCGCGTTCCGAGCCGGGCGAGTGCCCCGCACATCCCCGGGACGTACGCGAGGGCTTTTCCCGAATCGACCATGATCGCCTTGTAGTGATCCATCGCCGGCGAGACGACCATGCAGGTGTCGGGGACGACCATCGCACCGCTCCGTTCGATGGCAGCGACAAGATCCTGGTTGTCCCGGGCTACGCTGCGGGCGACGAATACGAGGAGAGGTTTTGTTGTCCTTTTTCCGGTGAGGAGGTCGCCGATCTCCCGGAGTTCGTCCGGAGAGCAGTGCGGACACCCGATTGCGACCGCATCGACGTCCATCGTCTCAAAGAGATCCTCGATATCCTGTAGCCCGACGCTTATCCGTTCAAGCCCCTCGGTCTCGAACGTAAAGACCCTCGTCTCGGGGGTGATCTTCTCGACGTGATAGAGGGCGACCGCCCCGGTCGCGGCCATTGCCGCCCCGAGCGCTTTTAACTGGTCACGGCCCGGCCTGATCCCGGTGATGAACGGAATCCGGTTCCCGACTTCCTTTCCGGCGAGGTAGCCGATCGCGCCGTAGTGATCGGCATGCAGCGAGTCTCCCGCCTCCACCTCGACAACGACGCCCGGCCGTCGGTTCGCGACGATATGCAGACCGTAGAAGGGGGTCTTCCCGATGATTGCGGCGGCGAGGGCGCTGGGGCCCCCCTCGCGGTTCGTCCGGGCTCCGATAACCGAGTTTGCATACGCAACGGCGCTCGATTCCGACCAGGCGAGGTGCTCGCCGTACTCGGTTCTCTGCAGGTAGTAGGGTGTGCAGGTACACTCCATCCTGATCCCGAGGCGGTGGTACGCGGTGAGCACCGCCTCCTGCTGGTGGGCAAACTCGGGCGTGATCCCGTCTAGGTCCCGCCACTCGTCCCGGGGCATCCCGATCGGGTTTAAGACCGTCGGCACCGCTACCCGGGCATCGAGTGTGGAGAGCCATTCAAGCCCCCATTTTCCGATCGTCTTGTACGATGCGCCGCTCACCTGGGCGCTCGCGATCGGAACCAGTTTCTCCGCATTATACACCCGGCCGAGGGCGACCAGGATCTCCATCATCTTCTGCCGGGTCTCCCCGAACTCGCCGCTTAAGATCTTCTCGTCTTCTGCATCGAGATACATCGTTTCACTCCCATCCTGCCCGGACGAACTCGTCCTCTTTTCCCATCACCATCGTGGCGTCTAGGCCAATCTTGACGTTCGTCCCATCGGCAAGCCGTGTCGGGTCGAGGGACGAACCACGCACTCCCGTGATCACCATAAGATCGGTATCCCCCCGGACACGGGTAGCGATGGCGAACTCGACGTCGACCGGGTCATAGATGTCGATATCCTCGTCGACCACGACGACGTGCTTGAGCGAGGTGTGGGCGGCGAAGGCTGCCATGATGGCGTTCTTTGCGTCGCCCTGCGTGTTCTTCCGGATCTGGACGACGGCGTGGAGGTAGCCCGCCCCGCCCTTTGTGAGCAGTACGTCCCGCACCGTCGTCACTTCGCCGACCGCCCGATAGATCTTCGGCTCGTACGGCGCTCCCATCAGGAGTTTGTGCTCGTTCCCGGCGGGGAGGATCCCGTGATAGATCGGGTCGGCTTTGAGATACATGGCGGTGAACTCGATCACCGGCTCCTGCCTGACCGGGTCGTAGGTTCCGGTGATATCGACAAAAGGCCCTTCTGCGGCACGCTCCGTACCGATATATCCTTCGAGTACGATCTCGGCATCAGGAACCAGGATCCCGTTTCTGCACTCCCGCACGGTGATTTCTCCGCCCAGGAGCTCTGCTGCGTAGGCGAGTTCTTTTCCTACCGGAACCCGGGTGCAGCTTGCAAACGTCACCAGGGGGTGGGTGCCGATGGTGACCGCCACGGGAAGGCGCTCCCCCCGGGCAAGAGCGGTTTTGAGCATCGTGTGGGTGTGGCGTCCTTCGACAAGACGGGCTGCGACCCTTGTATCGTCGATCACCATCATCCGGTGGATCGAACCGTTCTCGATCTCTCCCTCGCGGGAGAAGACGATCCCCGCGGTGATATAGCGGCCGGCATCCCCGGGGAAGTGCTTCATGATCGGAAGGCGGGAGAGATCTGCTGGTTTGCCGCCCTGAAGCGGCCCTGCATTGACCACTCTGCCGGAGTAGGTCGCCTTAGCGAGGTGGGGAACCAGATCGCGTTCTTCGACGCCGAGCGCCGCTGCGAGAGCCGAGCGGTCGGCCATCAGGTTCATGACCGCCCGGTGCCCGTCCACGTCGTGGAAGAAGAGTATGGTATCGTTCTCTTTCGATCGTCTCGGGGCGTCGAAGACTGACGAGCACGGCTCGCGGATATCCTCGACAGCCCCTTTTCTTCGCATCATCTCAATGAATTCACGCATCGTATCCGCTCCATCGCACGCCGAGACGGTGCTCGACGCCCAGGTGATCCAGCACCCGTGCAGCGACCATGTCGACGAGGTCGTCTATCGTCTCCGGGTTCTGGTAGAACGGCGGGCTTGCCACCATGACTGTTGCACCCGCTTCGTCGGCCGCAAGCATGTTCTTTAAGTGTATCCGGGAAAGCGGCATCTCCCGGAGAAGAAGGATGCACCGCCGTCTCTCTTTTAAGCAGACGTCCGCCGCACGGGTGATGAGGTTCTCGGCAAATCCGTTGCTGACGGCTGCAAGTGTCTTCATGCTGCAGGGTGCGATCGCCATCCCGTCATACCGGAACGATCCGCTGGCGATATCCGCAGCAAGATCGCTGTTCTCGGCGTAGATCGCGTCGAACCCGACAAGGTCGACCCGCTCGATCTCTGCTATCTGGCGGGCGACGTCCGAGATGACAATGTGAACGGTCGCCTTCTCGCAGAGCACCTCGAGGATGCGGCGGGCGTAGATAACCCCGCTCGCTCCTGTAACCCCGATAACATATTCTTTCGTCATAAACCCTCTTTCTGGTATGCGATCATCAGTTTGTCCTGTTTTGTCGGGCGCTTGACCCGGAGCACCTCGATAGCCGCCTGTTCGACGGCAGTCCGGTGTTCGGCCGGTGCATAGACCCCGAGGCGCCACTGCTGCCTTCTCGTGTCGTTTAAGGTATTGATAAGCGGAGAGACCTCCTCGAGCTCCACCAGGGTATGGCTGCTCCTGACCCTGACCTCCATCGACATCTCGCCCGGGAGCGGGGGAATATCGACGAGCACCTGCCATTCCTCGATGCCGGCGGATTCGGCTATCTCCCGGCCGATCGTCCGCTCCTTTGCAAGGTTCAGGTCGGTCAGGACGGCGGCCAGGTTTACCCGGTCCTCCCCCACGTAGAGCGCCCGTTTGTAGAGGGTGCGGTTGTAGACTCTGGCAGCGAGGTCGCGGGCAACCGGGCTCGCCGATGCCTTCAGCATCTCCATGCAGGCGGCGTCGTCCATCCGCATCATCGCAGCCGGATCGGTGGCGGGAACCGACCGAAGGTGCTCGATGACGGCCAGGATGAACATGCTCGTCGCGATCCGGCTGACGTGGTGGAAGTAGACCGCGGGACGCATCAGCGTCCGGGCTATCAGGAGCGACTCCGCCGCGTTGATGCCGTTCTCTTCGAGTCCTACGCCTGAGTCGGTGAGGATGATGCTCCTGATCAGGCGGTCTGCATCCACCGTCCCATAGGGAACACCGGTGTAGTGTGCATCACGCATCAGGTAGTCCATCCGGTCGACATCGAGGCTCCCGTGGATGATCCCCGCAAGGCGATGCCGGCCGCCGATCACGGTACAGACCTCGGCGGGACTGATCCCCTCGCCCTCGAGGATCCCGGCTATCGGGTCGGTCTTCAGCAGGGTGGAAACCTCGTGGTGGCTTCTTCCGGCATATGCCTCCATGACGGGTTCGATGACGTGCGAGAACGGGCCATGACCGATATCGTGGAGAAGAGCAGCGACGGTGACGAGCTCTCGTTCGTTCGGGGTGAGGTCGAGTTTCCGCGAGAGCAGGGCGGCTAAGTGCATCGTCCCGAGCGAGTGTTCGAAACGGGTGTGGTTCGCTCCGGGGTAGACGAGATTCGCGAATCCGAGCTGTGATATATGGCGGAGGCGCTGAACCTCCCCGGTATCGAGCAGGCGAAGTGCGAGCGCATCCGCCTCCACGTAGCCGTGCACCGGATCCTTGATGATCTTCATCGCTTTCATGTGAGCGTGTGCTGACTGCACATTAATCAGTTTCTCCCGCTCTGCGCGGTCTGCTGTTTTTTATACATTGGTCGGTGCCGCCTTGATACTTTTGGAGAAGGAGTTCTGTGTGACGCAGGCCACTCCGGAGCCTTTCGACCGATGCCCGGGCAATCCGATCAACCTTCTTCATCTAGCAGAAACATACGTCTGCTATGATCACCTTCCTCTCGGGCGGGACGGGAACGCCGAGGCTGATACGGGGCATCCGGCAGGTCATCTACGACCACGAGATCGCGGTCGTTGCCAATACCGCCGACGATCTCTGGATCAGCGGCAACCACCATGCTCCCGATATCGAGACACTCATGTTCCTCTTTGCGGGTATCCTGAACACCGCCACCTGGCAGGGGATCCGCGGCGACACCTTCTCGACGCACCGGTTCCTTAAGCGGGTGGCAGGGGATGAGTGGCTCGCGATAGGGGACAAAGTCCGCGCTGTGCAGATCGCCCGGGGAGAGATGCTCCGGTCGGGTATGACGCCGACGGAGGCAACACGGCTCCAGAGCACCGCTCTTGGTATCGCGGCGCGGATTCTTCCGATGACCGATACCGAGATCACCACTTTCGTGGAGACGGATACCGGAATCATGGGAATCTTCGAGTACTGCCGGGCAGGGCTTGAGAACCCCGCTATCCGGAGGATCGTCCGTGCCGGTGAAGAGGAGCCGGTCGCAACGCCTGAGGTTCTCTCGGCGATAGAAGAGAGTGATGCCGTTATAATCGGGCCGGATAATCCCGTCCGGAGCATCCTTCCCATCTTCGACTGCGCCGGTATCCGGGAAGCGCTTCAGGATCGGTTCGTCATTGCAGTCTCCCCGTTCCGGGGGGATACCACTCCTGACCCGACGGAGGCGGCACTGATGCGGGCTGCAGGGGAGGAGGCGACCTCGGCGGGCATCTGGCATCTCTACCGGGAGATCGCGGACGTCTTCGTGCAGGATATCCGCGACCCTGAAGTCGTCGAGGGGTCGCTTCGCCTCGAGACCCGCGTCTGGCGTGATCGGAATGCCGAATCGCTTGCATGGGATCTCATGGCGGTCATCAGGCATGCAAGACGGTGAAAGCGCCGGGAAATCGACGATACTGCGGGGGGTTAACCCGGCCTATTTGACAACCTTCTTATAGGTAAGGTCTATTACCCCTATAACTGCATGATTACGTTCCTCTCGGGCGGAACGGGAACGCCGAAACTGCTTCGCGGCATCCAGGAAGTGCTGGATGAACGCGAGATCAGCGTGATCGTCAACACGGCCGAGGATATGTGGCTCACGGGAAATCACCTCTCTCCCGATATCGATACCGTACTCTACCTCTTTGCGGAGACCCTCGACACGACGAAGTGGTGGGGTATCCGCGGTGATACCTTCATCACCCACGAGTACCTGCAGAAACTCGGCGTCGACGAGTTCATCGCGGTCGGGGATCTCGACCGGGCGGTACATGCGGCACGAGGGGAGCAGCTCCGCTCGGGCATGACGCTGACAGCATCAACAAAGGCGCTTGCAGAGCGCCTCGGTGTGCAGGCGACGGTTCTTCCTATGACCGACTCGGAAGTGACGACGTATGTCGAGACCGCCGACGGCTGCATCCACTTCCAGGAGTACTGGGTGAAACACCGGGGGACTGTGGAGATATCCGGTGTCGTCCGGAGAGCCCGGGAGCCCCCGGTGGCGACGCCTGACGTGCTCTCGGCGATAGAAGAGAGCGACGCCGTGATCATCGGCCCCTCAAACCCCGTGACCAGTATCTCTCCCATTCTCGAGTGTGCAGGTGTTCGTGAAGCGCTCAAAAAGCAGCATGTGGTTGCGATCAGCCCGTTCATCGGGGATGCGCCGATCAGCGGACCTGCCGCGGCGCTGATGCGGGCTTTCCGGTGCGAACCGACATCTGCAGGAACATTCGGGCTCTACGAAGATTTTCTCGATCTCTTCGTGCAGGACGTCCGCGATCCGGTAGAGATCGACGGCGCGCTCCGCCTCGATACCCTTATGGTCAACCGGGGCAAAAGCGTCGATCTCGCAAAGAATATTCTCCGGATCTTTGGCCGGTAACGGGAGGCGGAGCAGATCTACGCTCCCTGCCGGCTCCGGTAGTCTTTTATCGCCTCGTGGAGTGCATCCGCCGCAAGGTTCGAGCAGTGCATCTTCCGCGGCGGCAGCCCGTCGAGCTCGGTGGCCACATCATTCCGGGTGATGGTCATCGCCTCGTCGAGGGTCTTTCCCCTGGCCATGTCGGTGACCATGCTGCTCGTGGCGATGGCCGAACCGCATCCGAACGTACGAAACTTGATATCTTCGATCCGGTCGTCCTTCACCTTGATGAAGATCTCCATGATGTCGCCGCAGACGGGGTTGCCGACCTTGCCGTATCCGTCCGCATCTTCGATGACCCCGACGTTGTGCGGGTTCATGAAGTGCTCCATCACCTTCTGGCTGTAGCCTACCTGTTCTGCCATGCGAGCGTCACCTCGATTACAGCGGTGTAATAGCGCGCAGCCGTTTAACAGTTTCTCTCGCCGCGTCTACGACCATCGGCACCTGCTCCATGGTGTTCGAACGGCCCAGGGTCGCGATCATGGAGCCGTGCGCTTCCTCGTGCCGAAGGCCTATTGCGAGAAGAACGTGGGACGCTTCAAGCGTTCGCGAGGTGCAGGCCGAGCCGGTGGCGACCGCGATACCGTACATGTCCATGGCGAGCTGAATACTCTCTCCTTCTATGCGGGAGAAGCGGAAACTGGCGTGGTGCGGGAGACGCTTTACAGGGTGGCCGGTAAGGTAGGCTTCGTCGATGGTCAGGATCCTTTCGATAAGCCGATCCCGTATCCCGGCAAGCCGCCTGCTCTCCCCCTGCATATCGGCTCCGGCGATGCGTGCGGCCTCGCCCATCCCGACGATCCCGAAGAGGTTCTCGGTGCCCGACCGGAGCCCCCGTTCCTGTCCTCCGCCGAAGATCACCGGCTGCTCCCGGACGCCCGGGCGTATGTACAGGGCGCCGATTCCTTCCGGCCCGCCGAGCTGATTTCCTGAGAGCGTGAGGAGATCGATGCCGTCACGCTGCACGTCGATAGGAATCCGGCCCGCCGCATCCGTTGCATCGACATGGAGATATCTGCCCCGGTCGTGGACGATCCCGGCAATCTCCGGGATAGGTTCGACGGTGCCGATCTCGTTGTTCGCGTAGATGACCGAAGTCACTGCCGTCTCGGGCGTCACGATCCCGTTCAAAGCCTCGAGGTCGACGACGCCCATCGCATCGACCGGTATCCGGTCGAACGCAAAACCGCTCTTCTGGAGATCTTTCGCAGGATTTATGACGGAGATATGTTCAATCGTGCTCGCCGCAATCTTCTTTCCGGTGCGGATGTTCCGTAGAGCAGTGCCGCGTACGGCGATGTTATTCGACTCGGTGGCGCCGCTCGTGAAGATGATCGACTGGGTATCCTCCGCATTGATCAGGTCGGCGACTCTGCCGCGTGCCTCCTCGATGGCAGACTTTGCCGTAAGCCCTTCGTTGTAGAGGCTCGACGGGTTCCCGACCTTCTCGGTCAGGTACGGCAGAGCGGCATCGAGGACTCGCGGATCGACCGGCATCGCCGCTGCATGGTCGAGGTAAATTCTCTCCATAAGCCCGCTCTAAAAGGTTATGACGGCGTCTGCATCGATTGCAAGGTCGTTCAGCGTCACCGCACCGACGATCTTTCCTTCCGGTATGAAGTCTCCCCGCTCAAGTCCGAGCAGCTGCGTGCTCTGTTCGCAGATGTAAATGTTTACGCCCGAAGCTATCGCCTGGTTCAGTATCTCGGCGAGACCCGGGAAGTTCCCGACCCGGATCTTCTCCGCCTCTCCCTTCTTGACGACGGTCACCCCTTTGATCATAAAGAAGATGTCCGCATTCATCTCCATCGCCCGGGCCGTCATCCCGAGGACGAAGGGGGCGTAGAGCCGCTCCGGGGTATCGGTACCGCTTGTCTGGACGTAGAGAAGTCTGGGCATGTTCTCACGTTCCCGCCTTTCGTATATAAAATGTCGTCACGCCGGAGGCTTTCTCGGTCTCCACGACCTCGTGCCCCATCCGCTTCGCCCAGACCTTCACATCCTCTTTTGTTGCCTCCGCATCGACATCGACTTTCAGGATAGATCCCCGCTCAAGCGGATCCATCCCATCTTTCAGCATAAACATCGGTGCCTGGCAGAAAGAGCCCTTACAGTCAACGTACCTGTCGGCATGCACCGCACATCACCTCCCCTGCAGGAAGGGCGGGGATGCTTAATGAGCACTCCCCGTCCTCCGTTAGCGTCGCTGCTCGGCCGTCTGGACGGTTTTCTCCTGCTCTTCAGACCATTCTGCAGTCTTTCTGATGTACAGCGTGGTCACGCCTGCATTCTTTAACTGCTCTTCGATGGAGAACCCCTGGCTCTCAGCCCAGCTGGTGACATCCTGCACCACGCCAGGTTTATCGGTCTCGACCTGCAGCACCTGTCCCTTCTTTAGCCTTCCGAACATCTCTTTCACGATGAGCATCGGCGCCTCGCAGGCACCGATGCAGTCTGCCGTCAAATCAGCGTACATGGTCTTTTGTCCCCCTTACTTCATCCGACGAATATAGAATGTCATGATCCCGCCTTCTTTCTGGAAGTCCACCATCTCGTGTCCGACACGCTGTGCCCAGCGTTTGATGTCCTCCTCTGCGGCGGGGTCGTCCGCTTCCACTTTCAGAATCTCCCCGACACCGATCGCATCGATCTGTTCTTTCGCCATGGCGATCGGCATCGGGCAGTAAAGCCCGATACAGTCCACTTCAGCTGCCGGTTCGATTGATGAACTCATCTTTATGCCTCCTCCTCTCCCATCGGTCGGATCAAAGCGAAGAGCCGGCCGGTACGCCATGCCCCGGTATCCCCGGGAGGGATACGGGTGGACGGAATCTGTTCTGGCAAGACCTGTTCGGTACCGGAACGTTCGGCACCTGCAGCTGCCTCTCCGGGTTGTACATCAGTGGTGACGAACCCATGATCGCTGTCGGTCGCACGGTCTCTGAAGTCAAAGAATATAAGTATTCCCCCGATCTTCGAGTCTGATTGATCGGGAGATCTGTAACCGGTCGTGCGAAACCGGAGACGATACGTCACGGGGGGAGATCACCTTTCCGATGGCTCTCCGTCTCCCGTGGGATACCTGCCGGGGTTCGTGCCCCTCCCTCTCCTGGCGGGGCATGCGCTTATACGGAGTTCCCGATCCCGATCGGCTTATGTTCCGGGTTCCGCCTCTTTTGGTAAGAATCGCCGAAGAATCCTGTTTTTCCGGCAAACCCGGCGGAACAGAGATATCTCCTGCTGCCCCCTGTTCGCCTCACGTTCACGTTTAACGGCTATACTATGCTTTATGGCTCATATGGGTCATTAAACCCTCTTAAATTGGAATAAAACTGAATTATTGGCTTATTTTTAAATTCCTGCTTAGTAGTACCAAAAATATTAAAAAACTCTAGAGATAAGAAGATCGATAATGTTTGTTCCGACTAAGTGTTTCTTCACGAAAGGTGTAGGCGTTCATAAAGATAAACTGGCATCATTTGAACTCGCGCTCCGACAGGCGGGCATCGAGAAGTACAATTTGGTATATGTCTCCAGCATCTTCCCACCGAACTGCAGACTGATTGACCGGGAGGATGGACTGCGGGAGCTACATCCTGGCTCCATCGTCTACGTCGTGATGGCACGAAGCGAGACGAACGAACCAAACCGGCTGATCTCGGCCGCTATCGGGCATGCCATGCCGAAGGAGAGCAATGAATATGGCTACCTCTCCGAACACCATGCTTACGGCGAGACATCTGAGATCAGCGGCGAGTACGCAGAGGATCTCGCGGCGACCATGCTCGCGACGACGCTCGGAATAGAGTTCGACCCTGACCGGGCGTGGCAGGAGCGGGAACAGATCTATAAAGCCAGTGGTAAGATCATTTACACGACCCATAACTGCCAGGCTGCCGAAGGGGATATGGACGGCAAGTGGACGACGGTCATCTCAGCGGCAGTCTTCGTCTGATTCGTCCGCGACCCCACTTTTTTAAAGCACCGCTGATGGTACCGCTCTTCTCAGGTCGCTTCTCTCTGCCGTCACCTCCCCGATCGAACGGAAAACAAAATATCTACCAGAACCCATAGTATTCAGGTTTTGATATGCGCATTTCAATACAAGATGTCACTCCGACGACAGAATATGCCGAGATCATCGGATGGGTTCACGAAGTCCGGGATCTCGGCGGGCTTGCGTTCTTTCTCATTCGCGACCGCACCGGGTTCATCCAGGTGACGATCCCGAAAAAGAAGGCGCCGGAAGCGGTCGTTGAGGCTGCAAAAAGCGTTTCCCGCGAATCGGTCGTCAGGATAGCAGGGACGGTCAAGGGGATCGAGAAAGCACCGGGAGGCCGCGAGCTCGTGCCGGACGAGTTCGAGATCATCAGCAGCGCCGCAAGCCCGCTGCCGCTCGACGTCGCGGAGAAGGTGTCCGCGGAGATGGACACCCGGATCGATTCCCGGTTTCTGGACGTGCGAAAACCCCGCGTGAAGGCAATATTCGTCATCCGGAGCGCCGCCGTTCACGCCATCAACGACTTCCTCTTCAGCCGCGGTTTTATTCATATCACCACCCCGAAGATCGTCGCGGCGGCGACCGAGGGCGGAACGGAACTCTTCCCGATCGCTTACTTTGAGAAAGAGGCTTTCTTAAACCAGAGCCCCCAGCTCTACAAACAGATGATGATGGCGGCGGGTTTTGAGAAGGTCTTTGAGATAGCTCCTATCTTCCGGGCTGAGGAGCACAACACCGTCAGGCATCTCAACGAAGCCACCTCGCTCGATGTGGAGGTCTCTTTCGCTGATCACAACGATGTCATGGAGCTCCTGGAAGATCTCATCGTCACGGTCTACGAGTATGTTGCCGAGCACTGCAAGGCCGAGCTCGCAAACCTTGAGGTAGAACTTGCAATGCCGACAAAGCCCTTCCCCAGGATCACCTACGCCGAGGCGATCGAGATCGCAAACCGGACGGTTCCGGAGAAACTCGCCTTCGGTGACGACCTCGGCACCGCCGCGGAGAAGGCTATCGGTGAAGCGATGGGTCAGCACTACTTCATCGTCGACTGGCCGACCGAGATCAAACCCTACTACGCGATGCCGTATCCGGATACCCCCGAGCTCTCGAAGGCCTTTGATATGATGCACCCGAGGATGGAGCTCTCCTCCGGAGCCCAGCGTGTCCACCAGCACGACCTTCTCGTCGAACAGATCCGGGCGAAAGGGCTCTCTCCGGAGAGTTTTGAGTTCTATCTCAAGGCGTTCGAGTACGGTATGCCCCCGCACGCGGGATGGGGACTCGGTGTCGAGCGCCTGATCATGACGATGCTCGATCTCCCGAACATCCGTGAGGCCGTGCTCTTCCCGCGCGACCGGCACCGGCTGACGCCATGACCCTCATCAGCAAACTGCTGCCGACGACGGTGGTCGGCAGCTACCCGGTCTCCGGGAAGAAAGGGCTCCTCTCCCTCGACCCGCTGAAGCACGCAGTCGAGGTCGCGGTCGCCGACCAGGTGGCGGCCGGAATCGACATAATCTCCGACGGCCAGGTCCGGGGGGATATGGTGCAGGCGTTCACCTCCCGGCTCCCCGGGATCAAAGGGCAGTCGGTTGTCGGCAGGGTGATGCCCCCGGCAAAACCGCTCACGGTCGCGGATACGAAGTACGCCATCTCGAAGCATCCGAAGGTCAAAGGTATCCTGACCGGTCCGTCCACCCTTGCCCACGCCCTCAAGATCGAGACGCCGATCTATCGAAACCGTGAGGAACTGGTGCTTGACCTCGCTTCGGCTCTGGCTGTCGAGGCGAGGAATCTCGAGGCTGCCGGCGTGATCCTCCTCCAGATCGATGAGCCTATCCTCTCGACGGGTGCGGCGGATCTTGCGGTTGGACGCCAGGCAGTGAACGCTATCGTCTCGTCGCTCCGCATCCCGACCGCTCTTCACGTCTGCGGAGGAGTCGGGGCGGTCATCGACGATATCCTGAAGGCGAACGTCTCGGTCTTCGACTTCGAGTTCGCGGTAAACCCCGGGAATCTTGAAGTCCTCTCGAAGAAGGACCTCCGGGGAAGGCTGGTCGGCTATGGCTGCGTGGACTCGAGCAGCCCCGGTATCGAGAGTGTGGAGACGATCCGGGCGCGTATCGAAGAAGGGATCGATATCTTCGGAGCACGAGCGATGCTCCTCGATCCCGACTGCGGTCTGCGGATGCAGACCCGGGAGGCAGCTTTTGGAAAACTCAAAAATATGGTCGCGGCGGCCGCCGAGCTGCGGACCGAGTACGCTTAGATCACCCTGGTGGTGGTCGAGAGTTCGAGCCCTTTCGCGGTGATGTTATACGGCACCGCCCGCTGGGGCACGTTCATCCCTTTTATTTTCTCGACGGAAAGTGTCCGCTCGAACTCGTTGCCGTGGAGCTCCTGCCGCAGAACGATGACCACATCCGCCGCACGCATGAGGCAGGTCTCTTCCACCGGTGAGTGGATCCCCCGGTAGAGGAGGAAGAGAATGTTCGATCCCTCCCGGAGGCGGTCTTTTGTGGTATGGGCGAGGAACTCGGCGGCGGCGTCGATGCCGTAGTTGTGGATGAGTGTCGAGAGCGAATCCACGACGATACGTTCGCCCCGCATCGCTGTTGCGAGCTCCTTGAGCGAGAGTTCCCGTCCGTCGTGCATTTCACCCGTCGGTTCTGCATCGAGCATCAGGTATCGGCACTCCTCGTTACCAGCCTTCCAGAACTGCTGCGCCAGCAGCTCAAGGCCGCTTAACGCCGTTCCGTAGACGATTATCCGTGTACCGACCGGAAACCCGCCCTCGATGGTGAGGTCAAGACCGGCAATGCCGGTCGGCCGTTTTTTTGTGTCTGTCACGTATATATGCCCCCAAAAAAACTATGAACCATATCCGTCAGGATATATATAAGTATGCTCATAACGACCGAACCCTCTCGGTCGATGATATCAAAGACCAAAGTGTATGAAAAGTCTGCTTCCGACCTCCGCCGTCACGGACGGGGAGGGCAGTACTGTTCACGAAGAACTTTTCGCATCAGTTTCCAGCCGTTCACCCGGGGGAGCTTGTCGACGATGAGGATCTTCCGGGGCACTTTATACCCGGCAAGCTGCTCTTTCGCGTATGTGACGATCATCTCGGGAGTGAGGCCGCCCTCAGCCGGGACGACTGCTGCAACCGGAACCTCGCCCCGATGCTCGTCGTTGCACCCGAAGACCGCGACATCCCTGACCCCCGGGTGCTCCATAAGGACGTTCTCTACCTCCGTCGGGTAGATCTTCCATCCCGACATGACGATCATATCCTTCTTCCGGTCGGTAATGAAGAGCATGCCACTCTCGTCGAGGTAGCCGATATCTCCGGTGAGGAACCAGCCTTCCGGAAGGAAGACCGATGCGGTCTCCTCGGGCATCTGCCAGTATCCTGCCGCAACCGAAGGGCCGCGGAGAGCGATCTCGCCGATCTCATGCGGTGAAAGTTCCCGTTCGGGGGTGTTTTCGTCGACGATCCGCACCTCCGAGAACCCGACCGGCGTCCCGACACTGCGGAACTCATCTGCCGTCGTGTAGTGCTCGGGGCGGATGGCAGTCCCCGTCCCGACGACGATCGTCTCGGATAGGCCGTAGGCGTTGACGACCGGTATGCCGAACCGCTCGTGGAATGGCCTCCAGACTGCGGGCACGAGCGGCCCTCCCCCGCTGATCATCAGCCGTGCCGATGCAAGCCTCTTCTCGGTGCCGGGCGGCGAGCGGAGCAGCGAGTGGATCACCGGCGGCATCCCGGCGAGAACAGTGGCACGGTACCGCTCTGCAAGGTCGAGATACGGTTCAAGGTCGAACCGCTCCATGACGACATAAGAACCCCCCGCCCGGAGGGCGGAGATCCCCCAGCTCACGCCGACGTGGCCCATCGGGTAGATCCCGAGGTACGTATCGTCCCCGGTCAGGCCGAGCACTTCCCGTTCGGCATCCATCGCCGCGATCCAGTTGCCGTGGGTGAGCATCGCTCCTTTCGGTCTGCCGGTCGTCCCTGACGTGTACTGGATCTGGCAGAGTTCGTCGAAGCGGCAGTGCGCCGGCCGGAGATATGGCGACGATCCCTGAAGGTCTGCCCATGCCGTGGCTCCCTCTCCGCCGCCGACGGCGATCACCTCCCGCAGTGCCGGAGCTTCCTTCCGGATCTTCCCGGCCGTGACGCTGCCGGGAGTATCGGTGATGATCGCCGTAGCCCCGGCATCCCTGACGGCGTAGAGGAGCTCGGCCTCCCGGTAGACACGGTTCGTCGGTACCGCAACGCAGCCGATCCGCCAGAGGGCGAAGTAACTGATGAGATATTCCGGCGAACTGTCGAGGTAGATGCAGACCCGGTCACCTGCCTCGATGCCGATCCTGTGAAGCCCGTTTCCGATCCGGTTCACCTGATCGAGCAGCCGGGCTGTCGAATACTCCTCTCCGCGGGATGGAATTATCAGAGCGGTCTTTGAGCGGTTGCAGGCGTTGACGTCGAGAAATGTGGTACAGTTCGGCATAGCGTATCCCCTTTGGTCGGGATGCGGGGGCAGTCCGGCATCGCTGATCCGCAGTGTATAACCTTGTCCATCAGCGGATAAATATATTGTCGAAAAAATGGGGTGGGTGGGAATGGATTACTGGTACTCGAGAGGCTGCACCTCTTTCGGGAGCCCACCCTTGAAATGCTGCTGGATCTTCTGGTAGTACTGCCGCAGCCGCTCGTTCATCGTTGCGTGAACCTTACCCGTTGCCTCGGTAAAGTGTCCGGGCTCGACGAAGCGCGACCCGTCGCGGAGGGCTGCCATGGCGGCCTCGCGGGCGAGTGCTTCGAGGTCGGAACCGACGAATCCCTCGGTATTCGAGGCCAGCTTCGTGATGAGCGCATCGCGGGCGGGGTCGACAAGGTCGAGCTTCTGCTCGGTGAGCAGGCCGACGATCTTCTTTCGTCGTGCCGACCGTTTCAGTCTCTCATCGCCGTTCCCCGGGTTTGCTTCTGCCACTGCTGCTTCCGGCCGGCCGGCGAGGTGGGGGACGAGATCGTCGACGGTGATCTGTTTCTCGGTGCCGAGCATCCCGATAAGGTCTTCAAGCTGGCTCTCGGTGAACCCATCGGTCTTATCGACGATCTCCTCGAGCGTGGAGCCGGCGATAGGCACGTAGCGTGTGTGGATACGAAGAATCCGGTTCCGGTCGGCAGGTACGGGTTCGCCGATGTAGACCAATCGATCGAACCTGCCCGGCCGGAGGAGTGCCGGATCGATCATATCCGGACGGTTCGTCGCTCCCATGACGACGACCCCGCGGAGCTCTTCGAGCCCATCGATCTCGGTGAGAATCTGGTTTAAGACGCTCTCGATGACATGCGATTCGCCGCCTCCGCCCCGCGCCGGCGTCAGTGCATCCATCTCGTCGAAGAAGATGATCGATGGGGCAACCTGGCGGGCCTTCTTGAATACCTCGCGGACCGCCCGCTCGCTCTCACCGACCCACTTGGAGAGGAGCTGGGGGCCCCGTACCGGGACGAAGTTTGCGCCGCTCTCGGTGGCAACAGCCTTTGCGATGAGAGTTTTCCCGGTTCCCGGCGGCCCATAAAGGAGGACGCCTTTCGGCGGCTCGATCCCGAGCTCCTCGAACCGCTCCCGCTCCGTAAGCGGGTACTCGACGGCCTCGCGGATATCCATCTTTGCTTCTTCGAGCCCGCCGACGTCGCTCCACGATGTGTGGGGCACCTCGAGGAGCACTTCACGCATGGCGCTCGGACCGACGTCCCTGAGTGCATCGCGGAAGTCGCCTGGCAGCACTTCCATCTTCTCGAGCACCTCAGGGGGGATCTCCTCCGCATCGAGGTCGATCTCGGGGAGGTATCGTCTGAGCGCTTTTATGGCCGCTTCCCTGGCGAGCGCTGCGAGATCGGCACCGACGAACCCGTGGGTCTGCTTGGCGATGCTGTCGATATTCACGTCGTGTGCAAGCGGCATGCCGCGGGTGTGGATGTGGAGAACCTGAATGCGGTCGTCCTCCGGCGGAACGCCGATCTCGATCTCGCGGTCGAACCGGCCGGGCCTCCGGAGAGCGGGGTCGATGGCATCGAGGCGGTTCGTCGCTCCGATGACCACGACCTGGCCACGCTCTTCAAGGCCGTCCATCATCGTGAGCAGCTGGGCGACCACACGCCGCTCGACCTCGCCGGTCACCTCTTCCCGGCGTGGGGCGATCGAGTCGAGCTCGTCGATGAAGATGATGGCGGGAGCATGCTGGCGGGCGTCCTCGAAGACCTCCCGAAGCCTCTGTTCGCTCTCACCGTAGTACTTGGAGATCACTTCAGGCCCTGCGATCGAGATGAAGTGGGCGCCGCTCTCGCTTGCAACGGCCTTTGCGATGAGGGTCTTCCCGGTTCCCGGCGGCCCATAAAGGAGGACGCCTTTCGGCGGTTCTATGCCGAGCTTTGAAAAGATCTCGGGGTGGCGCATGGGGAGCTCGATCGTCTCGCGGACACGCTGCAGTTCGTCCTTGAGGCCGCCGATATCCTCGTAGCTGATCTTCTTTGCTCCTTCAAACCCTGCTGCGGGTTTTTCGGAGAATTCTATCTTGGTATTCTTGGTGATGATCACCGCGTTCTCCGGTTCGACCACGACGGCTTTGAACGCCACGAGCTGGGGCTGCATAAACGGAAGGCCGGCCTGGATCGGGACGGAGTCGTTCTTTACGATCGGGAAGTCTATCAGCTTGTTGACGACGCTGCTGTAGTTGATAGGGAGCTGCTTGGGGAGGTCTTCGGGTGGGGCGAGAACTACCCGTTTTGCTTCGACCTCCTCGTCAAGTGTCTTGATATTGACCCGATCACCGATGCTGGCACCGGTATTGAGCCGTGTGAAGTTGTCGATGCGGACTTTACCCTGATGCCAGTCGTTCACCATGGCACGCCAGACCTTTGCAACGGTCCGTCGTTTCCCTTCGATGGCGATGAGGTCACCCGGGCTCAGCCTGAGCTGGAGCATGGTATCAGGGTCGAGCCGCGCCTTTCCCGCGCCCTGATCCTCCGGATAAGCACTATCGACTTTCAAGTATATTTCGGGCATTACCTCTAATTCATATATTCTCGGATTTATAAGTACTGTCGACGCATGAAGATCCTCCTCGTAGATCCGTTTCATGGTGCGGCAGGCGACATGATTATCGGCTCCCTGCTCGATCTGGGGGCGGGTGAGGCTCTGGTTAGAAGAGCGATGCAGTCTGTCGTGGCCGAACCGACATTCGGACGGGTAGACCGTGCCGGTATCTGGGCGGTCCGGGTCGAGACGCATGCACCTGTCCACCACCGCACGCTTGAGGAGGTGCTCGCCCGCCTCGATGAGAGCGTTGCACCCGCACCTGCCCTTGAGATGGCACGCCGGGTTTTTCACCGCCTGCACCGGGCCGAGGCGAGTGTCCACGGCCACGGCGCTCACTTCCACGAAGTCGGCGCCGACGATGCGATCGCCGATATCGTCGGTGCATGCACTGCCCTCTGGTCGCTCGGGGTCGACGGTGTGGCCGTGCTCCCGATAGCACTCGGGCGGGGATTTGCCGTCGGTTCACACGGCACCTTCCCGATCCCTGCCCCTGCCACGGTTGCAGTCATCCGCGAGTCGGCGGTTCAGACGATGATCGGAACGGAGGAGCGGGAACTCTGCACCCCCACGGGAGCGGCGCTGCTCGCCGAGTTTGCGACCCTCTCCGCCGCAGAGATCTGGCCGGCCTCTATAACGGCGGTCGGCTACGGAGCGGGAAAGAGGAACCCGGAAGGGACGCCGAACGTCCTTCGGACATTTCTTCTTGAGAATGCCTCTCCTGTCCCCCACGACCGGGTGGATATCCTCGAGACCAACGTCGACGACGTGACGGGAGAAGTTCTTGCCTATACCCTCTCCCGCCTGATGGACGAAGGAGCACGGGATGCAAGTGCCCTCCCGCTCGTGATGAAGAAAGGGCGCAACGGTTATCTGATCCGGGTGATCTGCAGGCAGGAGATGACCGATCACCTGGCCGGCGTCATGGCCCGGGAGCTTGGCACGCTCGGTATCCGGTGTCTGCCGTCCGTCCACCGGCTCACCATCGAGCGGACGGTTCAGCCGGTAACGGTCACGATACGAGGCAGGACATATACCATCGACGTCAAGTGCGGATGGTTCGCAGGGAAAGTCTCGTCCTTCAAGGCGGAGTTCGAGCAGGCGCGTCTCTGTGCCCGGGAACTCGACGTCCCGCTCCGGGAAGTGACCGGTATCGTCGAGGATGCGGCACGGGAGATCTTCAGAGAACGGGGAGTACTTGACGAATGAAATGTAACAAACTCAGTACCGGGAGTCCGGATCTCAATATGCTGCTCGGCGGCGGACTTGAGCGGCGGGTCATCACCCAGTTCTACGGTGAGCCCGCGAGCGGGAAGAGCACGCTCTGTCTCATGGCTGCGGCGGAATGTTTGCGAGCGGGGAAGTCGGTGATCTTCATTGATACCGAAGGGTTTTCGGTGGAGCGGTTCAGCCAGGTGGCCGGTGGAGACGGAGCCGAGGAGCTTGCAGAGCACCTTTATCTCTTCGAACCGGTGGACTTCGAACAGCAGGGGCTGATGATCGCCGAGAGCGAAGACCTCCTCCGTGCGAACCGGGAGCACCCCGTCGACCTGCTGATCATGGACTCCGCAACGGCACTCTACCGCACCGAGCTCGAGACCGGGAAGGAGACTCTGCGACGGCTTTCCCACTATATGGTCAAGATCCTCGGGCTCGCAAAAAAGTATGACGTCCCCGTTCTGATCACCAACCAGATATACGTCGATATCGACAGAAAAAGGATCTCGGGGCTCGGGGGAACCGCACTTGAGCATATCTCAAAGGCGATTGTGAGCTTCGAGCGGCTCGACGGCACCCGCCGTGCAGTGCTCCGGAAGCATCGGTCGCGTCCCGAAGGTCTCTCTTTTGAGTTCGAGATAACGGAAACCGGTATTAACAGGATATAGATCCTGTAAAGACGGTCTCGGCAGGCCCCTCCATCGTCGTCCCGTCCCGGAACCGGATGACGAGCGCCCCTCCCATCGTCTCGACCGCGACGGTCTTCCCGACGAGCCCCTGCCGATGGGCGACTGCCGCCGATGCCGTCGCTCCTGTCCCGCAGCTGTAGGTCTCCGCCTCGACGCCACGCTCGAAGGTTCTGATGCGGAGTGTGTCGTCCTCCCCGACCTCGACAATGTTGACGTTCGCTCCCTTCGGGAAGGTCGGGTGGTTCCGGACGATAGGCCCGATCTTTCCGATATCCACCGCTCCGATCTCCCGGACGAAGATAACGGCGTGCGGAACTCCCGTATTGACGGCGTAGACGGTATGCCCGGCGATCTTCTCAGTATAGTCGCCGTCGCCGGTTGCGGGGATGCGGGCTCTCGCAAACTCCGGTTCGGTCATTGTAATCGCCGCACGAAACTCCGTCTCCTCCTCGTTGTAACCCATGGTGACCGGCATGATCCCCGCCGCAGTCTCGACCGTGCAGGACTCCTGCACATATCCGGCATCGTAGGCGTATTTCACGAGACACCGGATGCCGTTCCCGCACATCTCGGCCTCGCTCTCGTCGGGCTGGAAGAGGCGCATCTTTATGTCCGCCTCCTCCGACGGCTGCAGGAAGAGAACACCGTCGGCACCGATGCCGAATCTGCGGTCGCAGTAGAGCGACGCAAACTGCGCCTTCATCCCGTCCGGTATAATCTCCCGGTCGTGCTCGTCAATCAGGATGAAATCGTTTCCGTTCCCCTGTAGTTTGGTAAAAGTAATCTCCATCGGTATCCTCAAAGACGCGTATGACGTTCGTTCAGATAATAATGAGGATTTCATCTCACCTCCCGGGGAAAACCCGATGCTCTACGGTCGGCGTCAGGAAGCGGGCTTCCGCCATATCCTGCCCTGAAGGAGCAGGTGGGGACGACGTTCTGTATCAGTCCTGCTCACTCATGATTTTCAGAGTTCATCACGAGTCCTTTGTGAAACTCTCCGATGCTCCATCCGAGATACTCTTTGATGATGCTGTAGGCGAGCCCGGGCGGTATCGCACCCTTCTCGGTCACGATGAGATCGACGTACTCCGCAGGCGTGACATCGAAGGCCGGGTTTCTGACCCGGACGTGCGAGAGCGCCCGGGCAAGGGTATCGGGGAGCACTTCACTCCCGGAACGCTCCTCGATCTCGATCAGTTCCCCGAGGATGGTGCGGGGAGCGAACTTGTACGTCTCGGCAGCAACGATGAGATTTGTCCGCGCTTCGTGGGCTGCAAGGGCGATCTGTGCCGTCCCGATCTTGTTCACCACCGCACCGTTGACCGTGATGGCGTCCGCACCGACGATGACGAGGTCTACTTCGTTCATGAAGTAGCGGACGGCGGAGTCGAGAATGTAGTTCGTCCGTATCCCCGCATCGTTCAGCGTCCGGATCGTGACGAGCCCCTGGTTTCGCGGCCGAACCTCGGTGGCATAGACCTCGATCTCCTTTCCCTGCCGGTCTGCTTCAAGGATGCAGGCAAGCGCCGCCTCCGAGTTGCAGTGCGTCATGAGGACGTCTCCGTCGGAGATGTGGCGTGCACCGATTGCTGCGATCTCCTCGACGGCGTGCAGCGATGACCGGATAAACGTATCCGCCCGTTCTCTGAGTGCGGATCTGGCTTCAGGAAGTGAATCAGCCCCTGAAAGACCGCTCATCACGGCATGCACCGCATTCGGCAGCGAGACCGCCGTCGGACGGGTGGCGATGAGCTGCTCCGCAGCTTCCTGCATCTCCGTTCGGAATGCGGCGAGGTCGGATACCTCGATTGTCCCGGCATACTCCCTGAGTGCCTCCGCAGCTGCCCGGGCTATGCGCCCGGCACCCCGGATCTTCATGGTTCGGATATCCTCGGCCGTCTCAGTCAGCAGCATACATCTTCATTGAAGAGGCGATACTATATTACATAGAACTATTGGCGTTGGGATTGCGATGTCGGTTGCCGTTGTCTTTGATAGTGCAGGAACGTTGCTGAAGACCTTCAGGGTGGCACGTGACGTCCGGAACGGGGGTATGCTTATCGACGTGGAGACGACCACGCTGACGTATTCATCCGAGAACCGGGTGCTGGTAGTGCTCCATCTTCACTCCCGCGACGTCATCGAGGCATCTTCCGAGATGCCTCTTTCATCGTTCCTCATCGAGAAAGGTATCGGATTCGGGGTTGCCTGCGCCTGCCGTGTGATCCCTGCCGAGGTGGTCGGCAGCGTCCTCTACACCGACCGGCATGCCCGCGTCGGGGATCTGCAGGAATGCATCAGGCAGGTCTGGAGCAGCTGTAAGCAGGAGTCCATCGTGACGCTGAACTCCGGGGTGATCGTCAATATGGCTATGAACGGGATTGAGTTTGCCGTTACCACGGGAGGAAAGCCCTTCGACGGGGCGAAGGAGACGATCAGCGAGCTGCACCGGATGGGTGTTCCGGCGTATATCGCCTCCGGCGACCGTGTTGCTAAACTCGAGAAGATGGGGGACTACCTCGGCATTCCCCGCGAGCGCGTCTACGGTGTTGCGACCCCGTCGATAAAGGCGCAGATAGTCGAAGACCTTCGGAAACAGCACGATGTGGTCGTCATGGTCGGCGATGCCATCAACGATCTGCACGCGTTCAAGGCGGCCGATGTCTCCATCCTTTCCGAGCAGCAGTCGGATACGAAGCCGGAGGTGCTCTACCTGAGCGCAGACTATATCATCAGGAATGTGGCGGAGGTGCCCGGCATCGTCAGAGGCCTGCTCGGCAACGGTTCGTTTCCGGATACTGGTACGATATAAACCATAATATGATACGACCGCCACAGTAGTTGTAACGAGGAGCTTGCGATGAACCCATTAATCACGGTAAAAAACCTCTGCATGGATTTCAATGGGAATACTGCACTGAAGGATATAAATTTCGAGGTTGCAGAGGGGGAGATTGTAGGGATTATCGGCAGGAGCGGATCCGGTAAGACCGTTCTTATGCACCTGATGCGAGGCGTCGATCAACCCCCGACGAGCGGTCAGATTATGTATCATATTGCCGCATGCGCAGGATGCGAGTACATCAGCGTCCGGAGCGATGCCGGTAAACCCTGTCCCAAATGCGGCGGCGAGCTGACGGCTCTCGATGTCGATCTCTGGGCGGAAGAGAATGCCGGCATGAAACGGCGGATAATGCGCCGGACGGCGATCATGTTTCAGCGGACGTTCGCCCTCTACGGGGACGACCGTGTTATCGAGAACGTGCTGCACGCTCTCGACGATATCGGCTACCCGTCGGAAAAAGCGATCGGCAGAGCCGCCGATCTCATCGACGAGGTCCGCCTTTCCCATCGGATGATGCATATCGCCCGCGATCTCTCCGGTGGTGAGAAACAGCGGGTGGTGCTCGCCCGCCAGCTCGCAAAAGAGCCGGTTCTCCTCTTCGCGGACGAACCCACCGGGACGCTCGACCCTGAGACGGCGGTGCTCGTGCACCGGATGCTGATCGAGAGCGCACAGACCAATGATATGGGAATGGTCGTTACCTCTCACTTCTCGCAGGTGATCGAAGACGTCGCGGATCGTGCGATTCTCCTTGAAGACGGTGAAATTGTCAGGATAGGATCGCCGAAAGAGGTTATCCAGCGCTTCATGGAGGACTACAGCGACGTCTCCGAGCGGCAGGTTGCCGAGGTCGGGGAGAAGGTCATGGTCGCCCGTGACGTCATCAAGCGCTATCTCTCCGTCGACCGGGGTGTTGTAAAAGCGGTGAACGGTGTCTCCTTCGAGGTCGGGGAGAAGGAGATCTTCGGCGTTATCGGGAAGAGCGGTGCAGGAAAGACGACCCTCTCCCGCATGATATCAGGAATCCTCGAACCCACGAGCGGTGAGCTGAATATCAGGATAGGCGACGACTGGGTGGACATGACCAAGCCCGGTATTGAAAAGCGGGGGCGTGCCAAGGCATATATCGGCCTGCTCCACCAGGAGTACGACCTCTATCCGCACCGGACGGTTCTCGATAACCTCACCGACGCCATCGGGCTTGAGTTCCCAAAAGAGCTCGCACTTAGGAAAGCCCTCATCACTCTCGGCATGGCGGGATTCTCCGAGGAGAAGAGCAGGGCGATCCTCGACCGCTACCCTGCCCAGCTCTCCGAGGGCGAGAAGCACCGGGTGGCGCTTGCACAGGTGCTGATCCGCGAGCCCAGGGTTATCATCCTCGACGAACCCACCGGGACGATGGATCCGATCACCAAGATCGACGTGAAGCACTCGATCCTGCACGCCCGCGAAGAGATGGACGAGACATTTATCGTGGTATCCCACGATATGGACTTTGTGAAGGATATCTGCGATCGGGTCGCGCTGATGCGTGGCGGCAAGATCATCAAGCTGGGGCCGACGGCCGAGGTTCTCAGCGAGCTGACGGAAGACGAACGGAAAGTGATGGGCAGCGCCGCCCCGTAAGGGAGGTGACCGATGGAGATCCATCTCGATGGGGAGCGCCGGGTCGTCCCGGAGGGTGCCCGTCTTTCCGATCTCCTTCCCGACAGGGATCCGCGATGCACCGTCGCTCTTATTCGTCCTGCCCATGAGGAGGCTGCGGAGACCGCACAGCTCCGCATCGTCTCGACGGCGGGTGAGATCGTTGTTGAAGGGAGCGGGAGTGCGTACCGTCTCCCTGAGGAGGATTCCGGACAGCCCCGTAAGCTCGAGCTCCGCTGGACTGACCGGTATGCAGCTGCGTTCGGGCCGTTTGTATCGGCGTTCTCTCCTGCGCGCCGCCCGTACCGGTATGAACGGGGAGACGTCATCCTCGGATGCGGCGGATACGACCCGGCCAGATCCTATCTGATATTCTCGAAGATTCGCCATACGGCAGACCACGGCGCTCCGGAGGACGGAGGTGTCGTCGGGCGGGTCGTCAGCGGAAGGAGCGTCCTCGATACCTGGAAGGAGGGCGACCGGATTCTCCGTATTGACCGGATTCAGAGCCGGGCGGATCGGTCCCGGGCGGTGACGACGACCGACGGCAGCATCGTCCTTGAAGACGGCATGCATATCGTCAGCTGTCTGGAGGCGGAGGCCGAAGGTTTTTCAAGCGACGGTATCGATACCCGGACGGCGAAGAGTGTCGAGCATCTCCTCCTTGCGCTGCAGGGCGGCCGATTCTCCGTAGGACGGTCGGCCAGCACGCACATTCGTGACGAACGGCTCGCCAGGACGAAGGTTCCTGCGGAGCAGAACGCCGCACGCCTGGCGGGCACCGTCACGGTCAGGACAACCGGGAAATCGGAGGGAGCGGTCTATATCTATACAGACAACGCTCCGGCGAGCTCTGCACATACCGTGGTCGCCGGAGTCACCCGCGGCCTTGAGCTTGCGCGGCTTGCTCGTGAGGGTGACCTGCTCTGTATCCGGGTTATCCCGGAGAAGCTCGATCTCATCGGCAGGACGCTTGGTGAGGCGCGAACCGCTGCCGGAGAACGGGGCATCGGCATCACCGCGGATGAAGCGGGCGACGACCGTGTCGTGGTCGATCAGCGGCCGGCGACGACGCTCGAGGCACTGGCGAACGGGGAGGTTCAGGTTACGACAAAGCCTTTCGGCCAGGTGATCGGCGTCCGGCTCGACGACGAACATGCTCCCCTGACGTGCGCCGTCTTTCGGGAGGTCTCGGGGCTGAAGCACCACTCCGTCGGGAAGATCCCATTCTACTTCAAATTCGAGGATGTCTATCTCTTCAAGCCGTCGATAGCACGGGGTGTCGGCATTATCCCGGAGAATACTCCCGAAGGGGTTGTTCCCGCCAACAGTCTGGCGATGACGAACGACTCGCGGAAAGGCTCGGGTATGGTTGGAGTGCGCACGACGGAGAGTGCGGAGTTCGGGCCGACGTCCGAGCCGTTCACCGGCACCAACATCATCGGAACCGTCACGGAGGTCGAAAAACTCGAAGGCCTCAAGGAAGGTTCGATGGTCTATATCAGAGAGGTGAAATAGATGGCCGAGTACACGCCCCGTCTCGTGGGCACTGTCACTAAGTACGTCTTCATCGAGTCGCCGACGATGACGCCTTCGGCTCTCGCGCTCCGGGCGTACGAGGTCTCTGAAGGCGTCATGATCAAAGAGACCTGTTTCGGCCTGCAGGTCACGGGGATGCCGGAGGACGTCGACCGGCTTATCCGGACGATCCGCACTTTTGATCCGGCACATATTTTCGTCAAGGATCGGGGTTTCCCGCCCGGCGATCCGCGGCGTTGCCGGGCGAATCTCGGCGGAGCCCGCCCGGGCTATCTCGGTCACGAGGCAGAGTTTCCTCTGCTCCGCTACGTCTCTCACGGTCTTGAGGTGCTCGAGACGGGCGGGGAGAGAGAGCCTGCAGGAGCGCCCGTGCGGCAGGAGGGACGATCGCTATTGAATATCAAAAAACTCAAAGAGTTGATCGAAGAAGCAGAGGAGTCCTGAAGATATGGCCAAGGTGTTTATTTATCCTGCAACGAGTCTGATCCTCTCCGACCTGGTGGCACGGTTCGGTCATCAGCCGCTCGGCGCCGCACTCTCAATCCGGGAGCGTATCCAAACCGCCGGCGTCGAATCGCCGCCTCTCCAGATCACCCCCGAGGACCCGAAGAAAGGGTTGAAGTATGCGGCCGTCGAGGTGCCGTCGGGTGTCCGGGGCAGGATGTCGATATACGGGCCTCTCCTCGAGGATGCGGAGGCCGCGATAATCGTCACCGACGCCGATCTCGCGTTCGGGTGCATGGGGTGCGCCCGGACGGACGAACTGATCCTCTTCTCTCTCCGCCAGAAGGATATCCCTATACTCGAGGTTGAGTATCCGGGGAACGAGGAGGAAGGGGTGCGCTTCGTCGCCGCCATCAGGGATTTCCTGGCCGGGCTTGCAAAGGAGGAAGAGAAATGACGTCACGGGTGAGGATTGCCCAGCTTTCCTGCGGTTCCGAGTACAGCGGAGTGCAGAAGGAGATTGCCGATGCGGCTGAATCGGTCGATGCGGAGATCTTCTTCCCTGATGTCGCGCTCGCCGATGTCAGATCGGCGGTGAAGGATTTCGGGCTCGATGTCCGGAGCGCCGATTTAAAACTTGCGATTGCCCGGGCAAAGGCGCTCGTCGAAGGAAAAGTCGAGGCGGACGCGGTCTTCATCGGAACCTGCTTCCGGTGTGCGGAGGCCGCGATCGTCAGGAACGAGCTCCGGCGTTACATCCACGAGCGATCGAGCCTTCCGGTCGTCAGCTACTCCTTCACCGAACGGACGACTGCAGGCACGCTGCTCACCCGAATGGAGGCGCTGACCACCATCGCGAGGAGACGGGCGCTCCTTGCCCGTGAGGAGCAGACCGGGATCACCCTCGGGGTGGACAGCGGTTCGAGCACGACGAAGGCTGTCGTCATGCGGAACAACCAGGTGGTCGGAACCGGATGGCGCCCGACGACCGAGGTGCTCAAGAGCGCCGACGAGGTTGTCGAACTCGCGCTTGCGGAGGCGGGGCTCTCCCGCGAGGATGTCGAGGCCGTCGGCACTACCGGCTATGGGCGGTTCCTCATCGGAAAGCATCTCGGTGCCGATCTTATCCAGGAGGAGCTGACCGTCAACTCGAAGGGAGCGGTCTATCTTGCCGATCACCAGCGGGGAGCCTCGACGGTGATCGATATCGGGGGTATGGACAACAAGGCGATCAGTGTCATTGACGGAATCCCGGGAACGTTCACGATGGGCGGCATCTGTGCCGGCGCCAGCGGGCGGTTCCTCGAGATGACGGCGAAGCGTCTCGGCGTCGATATCACCGAGCTTGGACCCCTCGCCATGAAGGGTTTTGCGAAGAACGTACCGATGAACAGCTACTGCATCGTCTTTGGGACGCAGAGCCTTGTCAACGCCCTTGCGGCAGGCAGCTCCCCGGAGGATGTCGCCGCCGCCGCATGCCATAGCGTCGCCGAGCAGGTCTTCGAGCAGCAGCTTCAGGAGGTCGACATCAAAGAGCCGGTGATCATGGTCGGCGGGACGTCGCTGATCGAGGGGCTCGTTCATGCGATGGGCGAACTTCTGCAGACCGATATCGTCGTCCCACCGAACTCCCAGTACATCGGCGCGGTGGGCTCTGCGCTGCTCGCGTCCGGATACATCAAAGGAGATTGAATGCCTCCGCTGAACTACTTTGAAGTCGAGTGTAGCGATAGGAGAGGGGGTGAGGCTTACAAGCGGATCGCCGCCGACGTACTGCAGGATCTCGATCTCATCAAGGTGATCGAGAAACTGCACATCTTTATCGATCCGAAGGTCCCGATCTTCGTCGCCGCCGGAACGATCCGCCACCTGCCGCGGCAGGTCCGGCTGCACGACTTCGCCAACATCAACGTTCAGGAGGGAAAAGCCGTCCTCGATATCAGCGACGAGACCTACCTCGCCCCGCTGCTCACCCTGCTCTGGGTGCGGTTCGGCAAGGAGCATGTCGAACAGCCCGACCGGTTCACCATCGTCCTTCCTGCAGAAGGGTTCCAGAAAGAGAATATCGAGGATCTGGTGGTGGCGGATCCGAGTGCATCTATTCACCAGGACGTCATTTATGCCCTGCAGTATATTGCTCCGGAGGGGTTCAAGGTGCGGCGTCAGTATGTAAAGAGCACGAAATTTTACTATGTGGCAAGTGAGGATACGCTGCCCGAGGATGTCGTGGAGACCCTCGTTGCCGAGAAGTTCGCCCTGATGGGGGTGAGCCTGTGACGACCCTCGTGCCGATCACCTACAAGGGCGGTGTCTACCGCCATGACGAGATCGTGGATCTGATCGACGATATCGGCGGGTATATCGTGCAGAAGCACCTGATGGCGCAGGAGGTGGTGCTCCAGTCCTTCGTGCCGAGGGACGACGTCGAGCTGATCCGCCGCATCGCGAAGCCTCTCGCGGGCGAGGTCATCGAGGCGCCGCTCGTCGGTACCGAGATCGCCGTCGTCAGCCCGAGTCTTGAGATCCATCATCTTCCGCACACCTCGTGCGATCTCGCCGAGTACCTGCGCCGGGCCGGTGCCAAGACCAACATGGTCGGGCTCTCGCGGGGATTCGGCAAGCGGATCGCCAATCTGAACGCCGAGGAGCGTGACGTCATCAACGAGCACGACCTCGCCGTGTACGTCCTCGGAACCTTTGAGGAGTGCATCAGACAGAAGTTTCCTGTGCTCCGGCGGGGTATCCATGTCCCGATCGTCCTCACAGGAGCTCCCGATCGGGAGACGCTGATGGCGATCGCCGATCCGCCTGTTGAGGGGTACGTCGGCGATATCGGCCGGATAATGCATCGGTTCAAGCGGCCGGAGGAACTCCGGAAACTCGACGAACTCGTAGAGGAGGTCTCGCAGGCGCTCGACGCGAAGCGGGACGAGCTCGCGAAAGACCCTCTCTCGATCTTCCCGCCGCGGCTGATGGAGATCCTTGAAGAGAAGATCCACGAGGTGAGTTTCCTGACTCATCCGACGCCGGTGACCGCCCAGCTCTCGGGTCTCCGGGTGAAGCTGCCGTACGAAACCTACGCAGACGACGTACGTGCTCTTGAGATCGCCGACGGTGTGACCGTTGGAGACGTCGCCGAGGTTCTCCCGTCACGAATGCGCAATTACATATTGATACGGATCAAACCTTTCTCGGAAACCCGGATCATGGTGTAACAGCGATGGATTTTGAAAAGATTCTCAATACCATTGGTGAGCGGGGTACCGAGGCCATCGCTCGGGAATGGCTCCGCGATATTGAGGAGGAGTACGGGAGAGTTCCGCTGATTTTTGAGCGGATGAGCGAGCGACCCGAGATACTCATCTCTCACCTCCTCTATAAGAGCGCGGTCACGGAGACGAGCCAGCTCGAGCCGAAGATGATCGAACTGATCAGCCTCGCCGTCGGCGCCGCTCTCAAATGCAGCCACTGCGTGGAGTACCATATGCAGGCGGCTCGTGCGAAAGGTGCAAGCCGGGCGGAGATCCTCGAGGTCATCCTGATCGCCGGGCTCCTCTCGAACTCCGCAGTGCTTGCGGATGCCTACCGGGTTGTCAACGGGAAGGACGAAGGATGCCCCCCCTGCGAACTCAACGGGGTCGGGTTGAAGAAGACCTGCTCGGACTGACCGTCCCTGTTTTTCCTCTCTTCGCTCTCCCGGTCTGACCAGAGCGTTCATGAGCGTTGACCGATAACTGATATCCAATGTGTGGGATTGCCGGAGAGTTCGTACTGTCGACGGGAGAGGCCGACCCCGATCTCGTCCGGAGCATGTCGGCCCGCCTCGCACATCGCGGGCCTGACGGAGACGGCCTGTACCTGGAAGGCCGTATCGGGCTTGCCCATCGCCGTCTCGCCATCATCGATCTCTCGGACGACGGAGCCCAGCCGATGCAGAACGAGGACGGTTCCCTACGGCTGGTCTTCAACGGCGAGATCTACAACTTCGTCGAACTCAGGGACGAACTCGCTCTGCTCGGGCATCGGTTCTCCTCCGCATCCGATACCGAGGTGATCCTCCATGCCTACGAGGAATGGGGCAGAGACTGCCTGCGGCGGTTCAACGGGATGTGGGCGTTCGCCCTCTGGGATGCAGGACGGGAGGAACTCTTCTGTGCCCGGGATCGCCTCGGTGTCAAACCGTTCTACTACACCATCACAGGCGGTTCGTTCCTCTTCGCCTCCGAGATAAAGGCGCTGCTCGCCCATCCTGACACCGGGCGGGAGCCGAACGTCCCGGCGCTGATGGCGTTCCTCGCCTGGGGGGTTGCCGATCACACCGCGGAGACGCTTTTTTCCGGAATCATGCAGTTGCCGCCCGCTCACGCGCTCGTCGTCCGCCCTGACCTGGCTCTGGAGCCGTTCTGCTACTGGGACGTCGCGATGAACGCCGAACCGTCTTCCGGGATCTCCGATGAGGCGGCGGCAAAGGGGCTCCGGGAACTGCTGACCGATGCGGTGCGCCTCCGCCTGCGGAGCGACGTCCCGGTCGGTACCTGCCTCTCGGGCGGGATCGACTCCTCGACCCTGTCGATGCTGATCAACGAACTCCTCCGTGCCGAGAGGCCGGCGAGCGTCGGTGAGCTGCAGAAGACCTTCTCGGTCTGTTTCGATGATCCGCGCTTCTCGGAGGGGGGGTTCATCGACGTGGTCGTGGATGCGACGGGTGCTGCCGGTCACCGGACGAGCCCCGACCCGGTCCGTCTCTGGGACGATATCGGGCACCTGCTGTACGTGCAGGACGAACCCTTCGCTTCGCTCTCGATCTACGCTCAGTACTGTGTCATGCGGCTTGCCCGGGAGGAGGTGAAGGTGGTGCTCGATGGGCAGGGTGCCGACGAGCAGCTCGGCGGGTATATCGCCTACCAGACCTCCTACATCCGTGGCCTCCTCCGGGACGGGTATCTCCGGCAGGCTCTCCGCGAAATGGTGGGAAGCATGCGGCATCACCGGGGGTTCTTTTCGTGGGCGCTTCGGCAGACACTGGTCCGGTCGGACCGGCGGAACCTGATTCGGGGACCTGTGCCGGAGATCCTCCGCTACCAGGGGTCGCTTGACGAGGTGCTCAAACGGGAGCTCTTTGCAACGAACCTACCGCTCCTCCTCCACTGGGAGGATCGGAACTCCATGGCGTTTTCGATAGAATCAAGGGTGCCGTTCCTCGACTACCGGCTGGTGGAGTATCTGGCATCCCTGCCGCTCGACCAGAAGATCCGCGGCGGGGTGACGAAGTACGTGCTCCGGTCGGCGATACGCGGGCTTGTGCCCGATGCGATACGCTGCAGGATGGACAAAATGGGTTTCGTCACGCCGGAGGAGGTCTGGATGAAGGAAGACCTGAAAGGCGAGGTGCTGGCGATCTTCGCGTCGGCGTCATTCCGGGGGCGGCCTTACTGGGATGCGGAGGCGGTCTCTGCAAACTACGGTGAGTTCCTCGATGGGAAGGCCGATTACTCAACCGAGATATGGCGGATCGTCTGCGCCGAGCTCTGGCTCCGGAAGTTCTTCGACCAGCGGTAAGAGCAGCTGTTCAGATCCGCTCTTCCTCCGGGCATCCGCCTTTCAGCCGTCTGATCCTCCTGCCGAAGAACGCGGCGAGCATCACGGCGAGAATGCCGGTTATGAAGATACCGTCGAATATCCCTGCCCCGCCTATAGAGAGCACCGTGCCGGCGGCGGCTGTCAGGGATGCCAGGACGACCGGGTTTGCGAGGTTGAGGAGATCCGCCCCTATGAGCGTCCCGACCGTCCCCCCGGCATAGGCGAGCGCCGGTGCCCCGCCGCATCCCCGCGACAGGAGGAGTCCTGCGACCGCACCTGCCAGGGGGGCGACGTAGACCGGCATGGTGATCCCGACGCCGGGGACGGGCACGGCGAAGATGTAGGTGACGACGGATACCGCGACGATTGCGGCGAGCACCCGGGAGAAGGCGACCCGCTGCTTCGCGACCAGTTCGAGGGTTACGACGAGCGGGATGACGCATCCGCCGACGTTGACGGCTATCACGGCCTCTTCGAGCGGTATCAGCGGGACGTTGATGAACCCCCCGACCAGTGCCCCGGCGGTCATCAGAACGGCCTGGTGGAACCGGAGGCCGATCGCCTCGAAGGCCTCCTCGCTGATCAGCAGGAAACTGAAGATGAGCAGGAGCGGTACGATGACGAAGAGTGCCAGGACGACCTGTTCGAGGCTTCCGGGAAACGGCACGATGGCCACGGCAGGTAGGTACTCGTGCATGGGTATCCGCCTCTCTTCACGCTGCCTACTGTGAAATAGCTTGAGGCTTTCCGGGTGCTCCTGCTCTTCTCTACCGGACATGCCGAACCCTTCTCACTCGCGTCTTCGCTGAACCGTGCGGTGCATGCAAAGCGGTTCTCGCTTTTAGGGAGGATGCCCCGATCGGATCGAGAAGAGGGGGTGAAGCTGCCTACGACGGCATCCCGGAACAGTCCGACATTCACAGCACAAGGGTGTTTCCGGTTGCAAATCCTGCAGCCTCAACATGGAAATCGGCCAAAATCTCGTTTATGAGGTTTCTGCGCGACACTCGCGGAGCCGACTTCGTATCGGATGGCATCATCCTGCTATGCAGGTGGCGGGCTGAAGTATCCCTATATGGTTGCCGGGAAGCCGAACGAGGCCGTTCATTGGATTGCTCATATATTGACGGATACCCCGGTTGCAGACCCGATTGGGATGATTCCGTGATTGCTTACGTTCCCGATGCCGAACCGAAAGTGCCCCTTCGGCACCAGCATCTCAAAGCGGGCTCCTTTTCCCGGTTCCCCGTTCTCCCGGATGGTAACTCCTGTAATGGAAAGGATCTCACGGCAGAGAAATAGTCCAAGTCCTGTATTCTTTCCAAATCCCCGGATGAAAATGCGTTCCTTATCCTGAACAGGAACTCCGGTGCCGTCATCCTCAACGGAGAGGATCAGCCCGTGTTCCGTCTCTGTTGATGACACACCGATAGTGCTCATACCGGGGCCTCCATAGCGGAGGGCATTGTCGATCAGATTGTAAAATACCCGTTCAAAGATCGGATCGGCAAAGATCTCGAGATCCTCTCTGTCGACAGTAATCCGGATACCGGCAACCGGGAGTGCAGCCTTCGCTCTTTCAATACTCGCGGCAACATTCTGCCATGCCTGAGCCTGGGCACCCATGTCCTGATAGTCGCGGGTAAAATTGATCTGATGCTCGATGGCATTGGCAATGATCTCTTGTTTCCCAATGAGGTCGGAGATGGCGTCCCTGTCCTTCTCTTCCCGCACAAGTTCGATGTAATACTTTAACGCCATTACCTGGTTTAAGATGTCGTGGCGTGTGATATTTGAGAGCAGGTTGAGTTTTGCATTCACTGTCTTGAGAGCATCCTCGCTCCGCCTGAGATCGTGGGTCTTCTCCTTCATCTCGCGTTTTCGCACAAGCTGGTAATACCGTATCAGGAATGTGCTGTCAGCGATAATCAGGACCAGGAGAAACGTGGTAGTGGAAAAGGCGAAGTGAGTTTCAGGATCGAGAAGGACAGATCCTGCCCACTGTACTGCAAGCCACCAGTACGGGAACATGATCGCTGCCAGAAGGAGGGTGGTAACGAGTGCTCCGGGCATCGGTTCCCCTGCCCATCTCCGCATCGCGGACATCCCGGCAGAATTGCCACTCGTCCTTTCCATGATTTCAGCGTAGGAGAGGAGGTGATAAATAGCATGCGGGTCGAATGTCCATTCAATGCACCAGGGAACCGCAGATCCCCCGGAATTCCGTGAGAGATCGAATCAGAAGCACGTGCCGAATTTCCTGTATCTTGCGCTGTTCTTTCTGCTGATCTGCATCAATGCCCTGGTAGCCAAGTTCGCGGTGTTCTCCTTTGAGATAAGTCCCGGTATATCCATGTTGTACATCGTGGTGGCTCCGATGGTAGTCTTCGGGCTGTGGTTCGGCATGTACGGGGCAATCGCAGCCTATGCGGGATGCTACATCGGGGCAGGATTGCTGAGCGGCGTACCGCCCGGCGTAAACCTCTACTGGTCTCTTGCAGATTTCTGGCAGGTTATCATCCCGCTCGTGGCGTTCAGGGAGCTTGGGTGCGACCCGGCTCTCAGGAGCAGGAGAGATGTAGGAGTTCTCCTGATCTTCGGGTTCGTCCTCAACAATCTGGCCGGCGCCACATGGGGTTCTGTCACTCTCGCCCTCGGCGGGGAGATCCTGTGGGCAGAGGTAGTGCAGGTGTGGTGCGCCTGGCTGGCAGGAAATATCATTGTCTGCATAGTTCTCGTCCCTCTCATGCTCCACTTCTTCACGCCCTATCTCCGGGATCATGAGTTGTATGTCCGGGGTTACTGGCACTAGAATCGGGCATTACGGGTGGGTATACCCAAAATAGGGATCTTTGAAAGCGTATATGATGATGGTCGGTTCTATGGCAGGGTATGGCGTGTGAAACACTCCTTCCCTGCCTGGATCTGATGGCGCCTACGTGACCTCTGCATCTTGTATCGCCATGGAACGTCCGGTGCCGAGCCCGGCGATACCGGTGATCGTTCTTGATCGCTCAGTCACACAAAGATGGTATGCTCAAGCACGATCCGTACCCCGATCAGGATGAGGATGATCCCGAACGCCCCGGCGGCCGTCGGCGAGGGCTACAACCCGGTCGTGTTCTCCGCAGGGGTGACAGCTGAGCAGAAACAGCAGTTCGAACGGGTCTTCGGCGTGCTCGGCAGAATGCCGGAGGTCGCCGAGGAGAAACTCGAGGCCTACGCCATCCTGACCGCCATGGGGCCGACCTACTTCTGGTTCCAGTGGTACGAACTCCTCGACCTCGCCCGGTCGTTCGGGCTTTCCGGCGCCGAGGCGGAGGAAGGGCTCGCCGTCATGGTCGAGGGGGCGCTCCGGACGATGCAGAGCCCGGGTTTTGCGCCCGACGTCGTGACGGATTTCGTCCCGGTCAAACCGATCGCGGCAGGCGAAGAGACTATCCGGGAGATCTACCGGACGAACCTGACCGGGCTCTACCGCAAGCTCACCGAGTGATCCCTACTTCAACTCTTTTTGAAACCAGAACCTTTATGTGGTGGTGTTGCTCACACTAATTCAAACAAATTTGAAACTTTTAGATCCCCATCGTGACGGAGTGTACCCCTATGGCAGACGGCACCAGCAGAAACCAAAAAGAGGGCATCGCCGAAAAGATCAAAAAACTCTTCACGCCGGAGAACGACTGCGGCTGCTGCTGCAACGTGAAGATCGTGCCGAAGGAGACGGACAAGAAGAAGGAGTGACGGGAAGCAGACGATGGCGGACGAACCGGAGCCCCGGAACCCCGGACCGAAGACAGACCGACTGAAGAGAAGCGGGATCGGTGAGTGAACTCTCATGGATACCATCGCAAACCTTCTCACCGCCGGACAGTTCTTCGTCGTCATCGCCGGGGAGCTGATCCTGCTCTTCATCGGGATCACCTTCCTCGTCGGGCTCCTCCACGCCTACGTGCCGGAGGAGCGAATCCGGGGCGTGCTCACCGGAAAACGGCCGGGCACCGGCAACGTGCTCGGGGCGGGGTTCGGTGCCCTCACCCCGTTCTGCTCCTGCTCGACCATCCCGATCCTCCTCGGCCTCTTAGATGCCGGCGTTCCGTTCGGAGTCTGCATGTCGTTCCTGCTCGCATCCCCGCTCTTAAACCCGGTGATCCTCACGCTCCTCGCAGCACTGGTGGGCATCGTCCCGACCGCCATCTACGCAGGCATCACCTTTGTGGCGGCGGTCGGGATCGGGGCGCTCCTCGGGCGACTCGGGTACGAGCGGTACGTCAGGGATGTCACGGTCGCCGGGCGGCCGGAACCGTGCGGCTGCAACGCCGGCCACGGCACACGGATCCGCGGGGCGTTCACCTTCGCCGTGGCTCTGTTCCGGCAGGTGCTCCCCTACCTGCTGCTCGGCGCCGGGATCGGGGCGTTCATCTACGGGTTCGTCCCCGAAGACCTGATCGTCGCGGTCGCGGGGCCCGCTAATCCCCTCGCCATCCCGGTCGCGGCGGTCATCGGCGTACCGATGTACATCCGGGCCGAGACGATCATCCCGATCAGCGCCGTCCTCCTCGAGAAGGGGATGGGCATCGGCGCCGTGATGGCGCTGATCATCGGCGGTGCGGGCGCGAGTATCCCGGAGGTGACGCTGCTCGCCGCGATCTTCGAGCGGCGCCTGCTCGCAGCCTTCGTGGCGGTCATCCTCGGGGTCGCCGTATTCGCCGGCGTGGCGTTCCAGGTTCTTGCCGTCATCTGAATTGCAGACCAAGCACACGATAAGAGAACGCCATACCGTAACAAAAAGGAAAAGACCATGATCGACCTACTCATCGGCGCTCTTGCGTCGGGGCTTGCGGCGGTGCTCGACTACCTCTCGGCGCACGTCCTCACGTGCCTCGTGCCGGCGTTCTTCATCGCCGGCGCCATCGCGGCCTTCGTCAAGAAAGACGCCATACTGAAGTACTTCAGTCCGGACACCCCGAAACCGGTCTCCTACGGGATCGCCTCGGTCTCCGGGACGATCCTCGCGGTCTGCAGCTGCACCATCCTCCCGATCTACGCGGGCATCCTCAAGAAGGGGAGCGGCATCGGCCCGGCGACGACCTTCCTCTTCGCAGGGCCCGCCATCAACATCCTCGCGATCATCTACACCGCCCGGGTGCTCGGGTTCGATCTCGGCGTAGCCAGGGCGGTCTCTGCGATCGTTCTCGCGATCGTCATCGGGCTTGCCATGGCGCTGATCTTCCGGTCGACGGATGTCGAGACTCTCAAACAGAGGGCAATGGCACCGAGCGTCGCCGGGGCGTGCGAGGAGGAGAAACCGCGCTGGGTTACGCCCGCGTTCTTCGCCCTCCTTGTCGGCGTGCTGGTCTTCGGGGCGTCGCAGCTCGACTGGGCGATCCGGCTCGGCATCGTCTACATCCTCACGCTCGCTATCGCCGTCCTCCTTATCTACTATTTCGACAGGGACGAGGTGACCGACTGGGGGCTTGAGACCTGGGATCTCACGAAGAAGATCTTCCCGATCCTTATCGGGGGGACGTTCATCGTCGGGATCATCGCCTTTTTCCTGCCGCCCGAGACCTTCCAGCCGTTCTTCGGCAACAACTCCATTGCCGCCTGTGCTCTGGCCTCGATCGTCGGGATGATCCTCTACATGCCGACGCTGCTCGAGGTCCCGATCATCGGCACGACCTTCGGCTACTCGTCCGGGCTCATGGCCGCAGGCCCGGCGCTCGCCCTTCTGCTGGCGGGCCCGACGGTCAGCCTCCCCTCCGTCCTCGTCATCTACCGGATCGTCGGGGCGGCGAAGACCGCAGCCTACGTGGCGCTGGTGGTCATCTTCGCGACTCTTGCCGGGTTTGTGTACGGGAACGGTATGCTGCTGATCTAGGAGATACCTATGAAAACGACGAAGAAGCGGGAGAAACCTTGCTGCGCCGCCGAGGCGCTGCGCCGGATCCGCCGGATCGAGGTTGGGGAGGTCGTCGTTGGGCTCGCGATGCTCGACGATATCCTGGCCGACGTCATCGATCTCGGTCTTTCCGGCGAAACCGCTATCGGCGATGCGCTGATCAAACAGGTGAAGATCTACAACTACATCCCGAAGGAGGCCGAACCGCTCTACCGAACGGCGCTCCTCCGGGAGTACCGAAACGAGGTGAAGAAAGAATGGTAAAAGTTGAAGTACTCGGAACCGGCTGCGCCAAGTGCAAGCGGCTCGCAAAGAACGTAGAGACGGCGATCAAGGATCTCGGTATCGATGCCGAACTCGTCAAAGTCGACGACATCACCGAGATCATGGAGCGTGGCGTGATGCTGACGCCGGCGCTCGCCGTCGACGGCGACCTCAAGGTCTCCGGCCGGGTGGCGGACGTCAAAGAAATAAAAGAGATCCTGCAGGGGTGACGGACGTGACCCGCGAACGGCGCGTCATCGTCGCCTGCTGCGGTGGGTCGTATCCCGGACAACTCGCCTGCCACGGCGCGGTGCGGCTCGCCCGTGAAGGCTACGGCGATCTTGTCGGCGTCGCTGCCGTCGCCGCCGGCCATAGACCCGGGATAGAACGGGTGCGGGCCGCAGACGATATCGTCGTCATCGACGGCTGCGAGACCGGCTGCGCCCGTGCCGTCCTCGACCAGCTCGGGATCGAGCCCGACCAGTACATCGTCGTCGCCGATCTCCCCCTTCGGTCGACCGGCTACCTCGGTATCGACCCGCGGGACATCGACGCGGTCGTCTCTGCCGGATGGGTGCGGGATAGTGCGGTATGCAATCCCCGGAGGAGGAGAAACCATGGTGCTGATTGAAGTATTCGGGACCGGTTGCGCCAAGTGCAAGCGGATGATCAAGAACGTCGAGATCGCGGTCGGGGACCTCGGGATCGATGCGGATGTACGGAAGATCGAGAACCTCGATGCCATGATCGACCGGGGCGTCATGCTGACGCCGGCGCTCTACGTCGACGGCGAGCCCAAAGTCGTCGGGCACGTCCCCTGCGTCGAGGATATCAAACAAATACTGCTTGGAGAGAAGTAACATGACGAAACAGAATCTACCCCGGTGCGCCTGCGGAGGCGGCGAAGAGCCGGAAGGCGGAACGAAACGGATCATCTTCGCCTGCGCCGGAGTTGCGAATGTCGGCCAGCTCAGCAATCTCGCTGCGATCCAGCTGACACAGGAAGGATACGGCAGTGCAGCATGCGTCGCGCTCCTCGCCGCCGCTCCCGAAGGCTTAACGAAGAGTATCGGAGAGGCGGACGAGGTTCTCGTCATCGACGGCTGTCCCGTCCGGTGCGCTGAGAAGATCGCCGTCGCAAAGGGCATCACCCCCGACCAGCACCTCGTCGTCACCGTTCTCGGGATCGCGAAGAAGAGTTCGCTGGAGTTTTCCGACGCCGACCTCGAGACCGTTGTATCGGCGGTCTGGGAGGGGAAGGGAAGAGGCGAGGAAGAGAAGAAATGCCAGCCCTCCGGCGGGTGCGGGTGCGGCGGCGGGGGATGCTGCTAGGGTGAGAGCATGGCGGCACCACAGCCCGAGCGGCGCCTCTCCACCTTCGAGAAGTACCTCACGCTCTGGGTGGCACTCTGCATCATCGCCGGGATCCTCATCGGCAGCACCTTTCCCGGGGTTGCGGTCGCGCTCGATGCCTTATCCGTCTACCAGATATCGATACCGATAGCCATCGCGCTCTTCTTCATGATCTACCCGATCATGGTGAAGATCGACTTTGCCGAGGTGCTCCGGGCCGCAAAGACGCCAAAGCCCGTCGCCCTGACGCTCCTGGTGAACTGGGCGATCAAGCCCTTCACGATGTACCTCATCGCCACGTTCTTCCTCGGCTACCTCTTCGTCGACTTCATCCCGGGCACCGAGATCCTCCCAAGCGGCGTCGAGATCGAACTCTGGCGGAGTTACGTCGCCGGGTGCATCCTGCTCGGCATCGCCCCCTGCACGGCGATGGTGCTGATGTGGAGTTACCTCGCCCGGGGCAACGACGGCCTGACGCTCGTGATGGTCGCGATCAACTCGCTCACCATGCTCCTCCTCTACGCCCCGCTCGGCGGGTTCCTCCTCGGCGTCGCCGCGATACCGATCCCCTGGGAGACGATCCTCCTCTCGGTCGCGGTCTACGTCGGGCTCCCGCTCGCCGCCGGCTACCTGACAAGGAAGTGGATTATCGCCAAAAAGGGCATGGTCTGGTTCGAGACGACGTTCCTGCACTACCTGACCCCGGTGAGCATCGCCGCCCTCCTCGGGACGCTCGTGCTCCTCTTCACCTTCAAGGGCGACGTCATCGTCGCAAACCCGCTCACCATTCTCTGGATCGCGGTCCCGCTCTTTATCCAGACGGTCTTCATCTTCACGCTCGGCTACTTCATCCTCGCCCGGCGGCTGAAACTCGCCTACCGGGACGCCGCGCCCGCCGGGATGATAGGAGCCTCGAACCACTTCGAGGTCGCCATCGCCACCGCGACGGTCCTCTTCGGCCTCGGGTCGGGGGCGGCGCTGGCGACGGTGGTCGGGGTACTGATCGAGGTGCCGGTGATGCTGATGCTCGTGCGGATCTGCCTGCGGACGCAAGGAATGTTTGGAGATGAGGCAGCATGACGAATAGCAAACATATTGGAACCGTGCTCGTGCCGCTCGAGATGGCGGGGAGCAGCGACGCGATCCTCTCGGCGGTGGAGGAGATCGTGCGTGCCGGTGCCGACGAGATCCAGCTCCTCCACGTGGCGAACGTGCGGGATACCCTCGCGGCTCCGGAGATCCTCGACCACGACCGGGAGGTGCTCGAGGCGTGGCGGGAACGATTGATCGCCTGCGGCGCTCCGTCCGTGACCGTGGAGGTGGTCAGCGGCATGCCCTCGACCGAGATCATCGAGCGGTCGGAACGGGACGACTACGCGCTCATCGTTCTCGGATCGCACGGACGGAACCTGGTATCCCGGGTGATCCTCGGCAGCACCACGGAGGACGTCCTCCGGCATGTCGACGATCCCGTGCTCGTCGTTCGGCTGCGGATCGTCGAGACCGGCGATGAGGCGACCTGCCGGCTCGCGGCCGACCGGCTCGTTAAGCGCATCCTCTACGCGACGGACTTCTCGGCGTATGCCGAGCGGTGCATCCCCTGCCTCTCCTGGATAGCCGGGGCGCACCCCGAGGAGCTGACCGTCGTCCACGTTCAGGATCTCCGGCACCTCTCGTACGCCTCGAAAGAGCAGATGGCGGCGTTCAACCGGCGCGACGAAGAGCGGCTGGCGGCGCTGAAGCGGGAGTTCGAGGCAGCGGGGTTCGCGAACGTCGACACCGTCCTCCGGACGGGGAACGCGATAGATGAGGTGCTCGCTCTCGCAGAGGAGCGCGGCGTCACGCTCATCGTGCTGGGAGCGAAGGGGCGGCACGGGACTGTCGAGCAGATCTTCGGCGGCGTGGCCGAGGCGGTCGTGCACCGGTCGGCGGGGCACGTACTGGTGGTACGATAATTCAGGAGAGATAGATATGACAGAACAGGAACTCGTCGTCGAATGGCGGCATATCGGAGAAGACATCGAGAAGACCTGCGAACGGTGCGGGGAGACCGGACGGGCGGTGATGGACGTCATCGAAGAGATCCGGCCGATCCTCGAGGAGGAGGGCATCACGGTCCGGGTTGTCGAGACGGTTCTTCCAAACGAGGCGATAGCGCAGTCGAACAGCATCCTCTTCAACGGTGTGCCGCTCGAGGATCTGATCGAGGGGATGGAAGTAACCAGCACGCCCTGCGCCTCCTGCGCCTGCATCACCGGGCAGGACGATGCGGCGTGCCGGGCGGTCGAGTATGACGGCGAGCGTTACGAGTCGATCCCGCCGGAGCTGATCGCCCGGGCGGCGCTCAAAGCGCTCGGCATAGAGACAACAGCGGAGTGATTCAAATGACAGCAATCGAAGACATTCAGAAGATGGGAACCGCGATGAAGGAGCTCCTCGGGCTCTCCGGGTCGCCTGTCGGCGTGCGGATCGTGAAACGGAACGATGAGATCGCAGAGGCCGAGCCCGCCGGGGGGCACCGGTTCTGCCAGGCGCTGATGCGGGGGAGGCGTGGCGACCACGTCGTCGTGACCGCCGAGACGATCGCGTGCCCGGCGGCCGCCCGTGCCTTCGGGTTCAAGCCGCTCCCTGAGGCGCTGAAGTCGGGGAAGGGTCTGGTCGGTTTCGGGATCACCGCTGAAGAATCGGTCGGGCAGCAGATGTTCGCCGGGATGACTACCTGCAAGCCGGGCGAGATCGTCCAGCTCGACGTCTTCCCGCTGGATGCCGCCGGGAGCGAGCCTGATATCGTGGTCGTGGAGGACGAGGTCGAGAAACTGATGTGGATCGTCCTCGCCTACATGCACGCCCGCGGGGGAGAACGAGTCTCCGGCTCAACCGCCGTCCTGCAGGCGACCTGCGTGGACGCGACGATCATCCCCTATCTCGAGGACCGGCTCAACTACGGGTTCGGCTGTTACGGCTGCCGGGACGCGACCGATATGGCGGGGGGGGAGGCGATCCTCGGGTTCCCGGCGCACTACCTCCCCGGGATCGTCCGGCACCTCGAGTACCTGAACAGAAAGGCGCTCCCGCACTCCCGGGGCAAACACGCCCTTGCCGCGCTCACGAAACAGCGAGGAGGCGGCGACCCGGGATCCTGCTCGTCGCTCTGAAGCGAGGTGTGTTATGAAAAAGAGAGTTCTCTTCGTCTGCACCCATAATGCCGCCCGCTCGCAGATGGCGGAAGGGTATCTGAACGCCCGCTACGGCGACCGCTACCAGGCCTTCTCGGCCGGCACCGCTCCCGGAACCCTGAACCCCTACGCCGTCCGGGCGATGGCGGAGATCGGGATCGACATCTCCGGCCACCGCGCAAAAGACCTCGGTGAGTTCGACGAGCAGGAGATGGACGTTCTCGTCGCCGTCTGCGAGGGAGGGCTCTGCCCCTTCTTCCCGTGGGCGAAGGAGGAGATCCACAAGGAGTTCCCCGACCCTTCGACCCTCACCGGCACCGACGAGGAGATCATGGCCGGCGTCCGGCGGATCCGCGACGCGATCACCGCCTGGATCGACGGGACGTTTGGAGAAGACTGACTATGGCGGTCACCGTCATCACCTGCTCCGGGATCTCGAACACCGGGAAGCTGACCACCCAGGCGGGAACGATGCTCCTCCACTGCTCCTGCGGGGCGGTCGAGGCCTGCATTGCGGCCACCCGGCCGACGGCGTCGCTCGAGAATGCCGTGCGGCACGCAGACCGCATCCTGGTGCTGGACGGCTGCACCGACTGCTGTGGGAAGAAGAAGGTGGCGGCGCTCGGCATCGAGCCGCACCTGCACCTGGTTGCTACCGACTGCGGGGTCGTGAAGAACGGGATGGCCGAGCCCCGGTTCGACGAGATCGAGCGGCTCGCCGCCGCCGTGCTGGAGGCGATCCGACGGTGAACTGCGACCTCTGCGGGGCGCCCGGCACCCGGTTTCTCCGGGTGAACCACGAGAGCCGCGGGATCGTGCTCCTCTGCGACGCCTGCAGGGAGCGGGAGAAGGGCCGCCTCCGCCCGCTACCGAAACGGGGTGGGTGCTGCTAACGGGAGAAACCTTTTTTTCAGCGACAGGTGCATCGTCGGCCGGATGCCACCGGGGAGAAAGCATATATCTCGGTATGCACAATAGGCCGATACCACTTCAAACAAAATTGTAATAGTGACCTGCATAAGGAGTGTCCTCTGATGAAACCAGAAAGATCAAGCCCTACCGCATCCCGGCGCACGCCCGGGCGGCGCACCGGCAGCATATCCGGCCGAAAGATCCTGCCGTTTGTCGTGCTGGCGGTGTTCCTCGCCTGCACGGCGCTCTTTGCCGGATGCATCGCGGCACCCGAAGGGCAGGCCGCCGCCACAATCAACGGCACCGTCACCAGAGTCGAAGTCATCCATTTCACCACGCCGAACCAGTGTTACTCCTGCGTGGTGCTCGGCGACTATGCCGAAGAGACTGTGACGACGCACTTCGCCGACGAACTCGCCTCCGGGAAGATGGTCTTCGACCACATCAGTATCGCCGACCCGGCGCAGCAGGAGATCGTCGAGCGCTACGGCGCGACCGGATCGTCGCTCTGGATCGGCGTCTACGACGACCAGGGTGGGTTCTACCCGGAGGAGGACGTCCGGGTCTGGTACAAACTGAACGACAAACCCGGGTTTACGACCTACCTGAAGACCGTCCTTGAGATGCGCCTCCGGGGTGACCTTACGCAATGAGCCTGATGGGGTTCATGGAGACGATGGGGACGAGCAGCGTTCCCCTCGTCGCCGCGTTCTTCATCGGGCTGATGATGGCGCTCTCCCCCTGCCCGCTGGCGACGAACATCGCCGCGATCGGGTACCTCTCCCGCCGGATCGGCAGCCCCGGCCAGACCCTCATCGCCGGGTCGCTCTACGGCGCAGGGAGGATGGTCGTCTACGTCGGGCTTGCGGCACTGATCGTCATGCTCGGCCTCTCGGTTCAGGCGATCTCACTCTTCCTGCAGACCTGGGGCGAGGTGCTGGTCGGCCCGCTGCTGATCGGGGTCGGCATCGTGATGCTCGATCTCGTCCCGCTCAGTTTCGGATTCGGCGGCAGCAGCAGGCTCGCGGCGTTCAAGGAGCGGCTCGCCGATCAGGGCGTGGCGGGAAGCTTTCTCCTCGGCGTGCTCTTTGCGCTGACTTTCTGCCCGTTCTCGGCGGTGCTCTTCTTCGCCATGCTCGTCCCGCTGGCCCTCCGGACCGGCGACCCATTCGGCGTCCCGGCGGTCTTTGCCGTCGCCACTGCTCTGCCGGTGATCGCGTTCTCGCTGATCATGGTGACCGGGGTTGCGAAGGTGGGAAGCGCGATGAAGGCGGCGGAGACGTTCGAGTTCTGGATGCGGCGGATCGTCGGCGTGCTCTTCATCGGGATCGGGCTCTCCTTCCTCGCGGCAATGCTGCTCGGGTGACGTTCGCCGCTCCTGCCACCCCCTCCTCTTTCCGTATCCCGGAGGATTCGTGATGCTCGACCTCGCGTCTCGCTCGCGGTCGGGACGGCCGGGACTATTTCCACTCCCACATTCTGTCGTGCACTGTTCCGTCGGGATCGATCTCGACCTCAAAGGCCAGCGGCAGATCGTTGAGCCGGCTCATAACCGGCGATGTAGTCCGCAGGTGCCGGACTCCCCGCACGCTCCATCCGGATCCGTCTTTGGGCACGCGGATCCCGGAATCGTGCAGTACGGCCACCCCACCGCTCCCGGTCATCAGAGTCCGTCGCCTTTCAGGAACATGCCGCCCGGGAGCCTTTCCTTCGACCGGAACGTTGCGGTAACGGTGATCTCGGTACCAAGAACCTTCCCCTTCGACTCGATGAACCTCTCGATCCTCGGTTCCCCTCCACGGTGGCGGACAAGGCGCTGCTCGACCACCCTGCCCGTCATTTCTCCAACCAGTTCTCCGATCATATGTATCACCGGATGCACTGATCGCGCCGATGTATATAATGGTAGACCCCCCTGCTCGTTCGGTGCACGCACGGTGTCGGTGGCGCTGTTCCCATCCGCAGGGTACGGGGCGATCGCTTCTAGCATCCCCGCCGGGAACCGGCAGATCGAAAACAGATGAGGAATAAAATGGTATCTACCGGACGATCATCACCGGACAATCGGCGGTCTGGGCGATCTTCTGACTGACGCTGCCCATCACCGCTCCGCGGATGGCACCAAGCCCCCGGCTCCCGATGACGATCAGGTCGGCGTTCTCTTTTTTGGCAACTGCGAGGATCTCCGTGACCGGTTCGCCGAGCGCAACCTTCAGCGTAGAGGACACCCCCGCCGCCTCGAGCCGGTCGAGTGTCCCCCGCACCACCTGCCGGGCATCCTCCTCAAGGAGAGCATGGACGTCGAAGTTCGCCCGGACAAGCCGCGACTGCGACGGCGGGGACGTTGCGACATGCACCACCACGACCGTCACCTGATGGGAGAGCTCCCCCGCAAGCGTGACCGCGGCCTCCGTTGCCCGGCGGGCGTTCTCCGAACCGTCCGTAGCGAGCAGAATCGTACGAAACATAGCAAACTCCAACGAAAAACGGCGCCTTCGGCTGTATGCGTGCCGTATTCCCAATGGTTTACACCCGCACCATATAGACATACCGATGGTGGTGATACAGCGGCCGGTCAGATAACGGGAAACCTTCAAGTTCTGGTGCGGAAAAATGAATATTCACTTGCGGCACCTGCCGGACCCTTTTCCCCTCTGACTACTTTGAACCGAGGATCTTTTGTGAACTTAAAGATGCGGTTTGATCTGAGCGCGCTGAAGAAAACGTGGCTCTCCAACGTCCGGGGCGATACCCTCGCCGGGATGACCGTAGCCCTTGCTCTGATCCCCGAGGCGATTGCCTTCTCCATCATCGCCGGTGTCGACCCCATGGTGGGGCTCTATGCCTCGTTCTGCATCGCCGTCGTGATCGCCTTCGCCGGTGGAAGGCCGGGGATGATCTCCGCAGCCACCGGGTCGATGGCGCTCGTCATGATCGTCCTGGTACGCGACCATGGACTCGAATACCTCCTGGCGGCGACGATCCTCACCGGCATCATCCAGTTCGTCCTCGGGCAGCTGAACGTCGGGCGGTTCATATCGTTCGTCCCCTACTCGGTCGTCCTCGGGTTCGTCAACTCCCTGGCCATCCTGATCTTCCTCGCCCAGGTGCCGTTCCTCATCGGCGCCTCGCTTGCGATGTACGTGATGGTCGCGGCAACGCTCGCCATCATCTACCTCCTTCCCCGGGTGACGAAAGCCGTCCCGTCGTCGCTCGTTGCCATTCTGGTGATGACAGCCGCCGCCATAGCCTTCGGCATAGAGGTCCTTACCGTCGGGGATCTCGGGGCGATCACCCGGGCGCTCCCGCTCTTCCATCTGCCCGCGGTGCCGCTGACCGCAGAGACGCTCCTGATCATTCTCCCTTACTCCCTGACGCTCGTTGTCGTCGGCCTGCTGGAGTCGCTTCTGACGGCCTCGATCGTCGACGAGATGACCGACACCGGGAGCAATAAGGATCGCGAGGTTCGGGGGCAGGGAATTGCAAACTGCGTCGCGGGTTTCTTTGGTGGGATGGCGGGCTGTGCGATGATTGGCCAGTCGGTCATCAATGTCAGGTCAGGAGGGACCGGCAGACTCTCGACACTCGTCGCCGGTCTTTTTCTGATCTTCCTCATCATCGCCCTCGGCGATATTGTCGCGCAGATACCGATGGCCGCCCTGGTCGGCGTCATGATTGTGGTTGCGATCGGAACCTTCGAGTGGCAGTCGATTCGTGATCTCCCAAAGATCCCGGCAGGGGACGCGGCCGTGATGCTCCTAACGATCGCAATTGTGGTTTATACCCACGATCTCGCAAAAGGGGTCCTCGCCGGCGTTGTTCTCGCTGCCCTGATCTTCGGATGGAAGATCTCGGTCATCTCGGCGCCGGGCACGCTCCGGGATGACGGTGTCAAGGTCTACGCAGTAAAAGGCCAGCTCTTCTTCGGTACGATGACCTCTTTTATCGGTCTCTTCAATTATGCCGGCGACCCGGAACGGGTGCGGATCGATTTTTCTCATTCCCACATCTGGGATCACTCGGCCGTGGAGGCGATAGCCCGCGTCGTACATAAATACCAACAGCAGGGTAAATCGGTATATGTCATCGGCCTGAACCCGGAGAGCCAGGAGACGCTCGATAAGGGATTTTCCTGAGATGATCGGTGAAATGGCTCCTTTTGCCATCTCTTCTCTCGCATAGCGAGATGGCCGATCATGCTGCTGATCCTTGAGGCTCTTCTCCTCTGCCCGGCGGTTCGGGTTACTGGCGGTCTCCTTAAGTTCCTTCAGAATCCCCTTCATCACCGACGAGATGACCGGGTTCGGGAGCGATAAAGGCCGAAAATAAGAGGAATGGGTGTCGGAAAAGGTCTTGCCGGTCTCATCCAGATCTTCCTCGTCATCGTGCTCGACGATCTCGTTGTGCAGATGCGATGGCCACTCTGGTCCGCGTCATGATCGTGGTCGCTGTCGGAACTGTCGAGTGGTAGCCGTTCAGTGACCTCCCGAAATCCCGGTGGAGGATGCGGTGCGCATGCTCATTATCTCCACCGCCGCCCGGAAGAGGCATGATCCGCATCGGTGCGTTCGCTGCCAGGGGCAGCTCCCGGGTATTCAGGACTCTATCTGCCTCGGAAGCTTCCGGATAGGCCTGAACGGCACCGTGGAGCAGTATGCCTGATCTATTGCGGCAGGCGCGTCTCGCCGCCTTTAGGGCGAAATACGGACACAAAAGTGATTATTATATTATAAAATGCCATAAAACTACTCTTTGATAATGCGAAAGGTTTAAATATGCACAATTAAAAAAGATTGGTAATTGGCCGCAGGCACTGAAACAGCCTGCAGCAAGAATGTTTCGCACAAGCGCTCTACAAGATCCGCTCCTGTGGATTTTACCGGGTGTACTATCCCGGCTCTAGCCGGAGGCACGAGAGGGACGTTCTACGCTATACTGGAAAGATATGCATAAGAATCCGGGGACGTCATGACAGTCATAACCGTTGAAGAGCTTATCCGGCATCTGGACCGGATGCGGGCGTGTGGTCCCATACCGTTCGACGTGAAGGAAGGGGAGATTTTGGGACTCCTCTGCCCGAACGGCTACGGCAAACGGACGCTTGTCTCGATGCTTACAACACTTCTGATCCCCATGCCCGATTTTGCAGAACGGTCGGCGTTCGCCATCTTCGGGAACCTCGGTGACGTTCGCCGGAGCCTTGCAGTCGTCTTTCAGGAGGAGATCCTCGACCCGAAGATGACCGGACGGGAGAACCTCGATTTTCATGCCCGCCTGCACGGTATCGGAAAGGAGGTCCGCGATCGCCGGATCGACGATATACTCGAACGGATAGAACTCTTCGAAATGGCGGACGCCCCGGTTGAGACCTACACGCCCGGCATGGTCAAGCGGCTTGAGATCGCCCGAAGTCTTGTCCATAACCCGACGGTTCTCCTGCTTGCCGAACCCACGAGCGGACAGGACGAGTTCTCAAAACGAGGCATCTGGGACTATTTAAAACGACTGAACCGTGAGCGTGGCATTACGATCGTCCTCACGACGCATCACGTGGATGAAGTTGATTTCCTCTGCGACCGTGTTGCTATCGTCGACAGCGGGGAGATCGTTGCCCTTGATACCCCCGAGGCGTTTCGGAGAATGCTCGGTGGCGATGTGACTGCGCTCGAACTCGGGGATACTCTCTGATTACTCCGGCCACCGGATTGCTCCCGGGTCAGCTCGCCTCCTGCCAGAGGTCACGTCCACGGTCGGATCGCTCTTCATCCACCTCCATCAGCGCATCCGGGTATGGTGCAAAGAGGCTCTGCCTCTGACAGACGGGCTCACCGAACCGCGCCACCCAGGCCTTGAGGATAGTGATCGCCGGGCAGCGTGAGGTGTTCCCTGCCCGGTACTTCCGTATGGCATCGGAAAAGAGACCTCTTTCGTCTTTCGAGAGCTTCTCCGAGAACGACTGCATCACGCCGGTCATCACCTGTACGTAAGCTTCAAGATCCGGTGGGTGGGACAGGGCACGGTACATATGCTTGGTATACTCACGATAGGCCGTATCGAATGGTATGGTCGCATCCCCTGCAATCCGTTCGAGTGCGTGCTCTTCCTCAGGGTTGTACGCCCGGAGGAGGAGTGCATGATCGCTGTGGAACTCCCGGAGACGAGCGGATGAGCGTTCCGTCCCAAATTCGCGCAGTTCCGCGAGTGTGAAGAGTTTGGTCAGAAAGTGCTCCCGAATCCGATAGTTTCGCAGCCTTCCCTCATCTTCGATAGCGAGATGTGAACAGCGTTTCCGAACCTCTCTGGCAAAGAGCCCGCTGTTCCGGTCGGCGGCGGCTGGAACGTGAGACCCGCCGTAGATGCGGACATCCCGCACCCCGCACGACGGTGAGCGCGACTTGAGAATGAAACCGTCGATTCCGTGGAGCGACTGCAGGTACTCTTCGGCAAACGCTTCCATCTCTTCCGTGACATCCCTTCCGGTCGCCGGTTGCACAAGTCGTGTGGCGCCGCCGCGAGCGATGAGTCGGATAGGGTCACGTGGCACGCCGAGGCCGATCGCCATCTCCGGGCAGACCGGAAAGAATCTGACATGGTCTTTTAGTTCCCGAACGATTGGGCTGGCGATGATGTCATGATTATACCTGCACCGGTCGAATTCTATGCACCTGCTCACTACGACGTTCGGTGTTGCAAAGGTTCTCATGGCTCTTGCTGCTCCCTGAGTGCAAGCATCTATATATTCTCTCCCCCGCCAGACCGCCATCTACTTATGTCCTGCCTGTATGCTCAGTCTCATGGTTGGAATGAAAGAGATTGTGCGGGTTGCAGCGGTTCTCCTTCTGCTCATCGGCCTGATACTTGCTTCCGGGTGTACGGAAGGCGGCCTTTCCGGCGGCGGGGAGGGTAACTCCGGGGGAGGAGAAGAGGGTGTTCTCCCCGTAGGGGATGAGGGGGCAGGCTCTCTCGCGCCGCAGGAGGCACGGACATTCATTGAGATGGATGCCCCGATCGTCGTCGACGTCCGGACACCCGCTGAGTATGCGGGCGGCCACCTTGCCGGAGCGATTAACATCGACTCTTCCTCGCTTGGCAATCGTATCGGGGAGATGGATCCAAATGCGACGTACCTTCTGTACTGCAAGGCAGGCGTCCGGAGCGGGAATGCCCTCGGCCTGATGCAGGATGCCGGTTTCACCCGCGTCTACGATATCGAGGGCGGCATCACGGCATGGAAGGCGGCGGGTCTTCCGGTGGTGCAGGGGTAACGGGTCTGCCCCCTTTCTCACTCATCCTGTTTTACATACCTGATCCCTTCCTGTTCGCGGTACTCCGTCTCGACTACGATCGTGTTTGAGAGGCGGTTGAAGAGCCTCTGCTTCGATCCCGGCATGGCGATCCAGCCTATCAGACAGTCTATGACGAGGAGGAATGCCTTCCCGAAGCTCTCGATGGCTGCAGCAGTATATCCGATATCGTCCCCGGTGCGTCCGGTGACCTTGATATTCAGAGCCATCTTCCCGATTGACTGGCCCCGGTAGCCCTCGAGCACCGTCCAGTAGAGAAAGAGCAGAACGCCGTCAATGCCGATGGCATCAAACCCCACGGGGAGCAGGTGAGTGCGAAAAAGCGGCCCTACCTGTATGGATAGAGCTGAACCGAGGAGGCCGACGAGGATGATGTCGATGAGCCACGCCCAGAATCTGGTCGTCCACCTGGCGAGAACGAGCGTTACCATGGCGATACATTTCGCATCGGCTCTTCATAACCGTTCTGCCGGTGGTCTGGCAGCAGAAGATGGAGGTTGCAGAACCTCGCCCTGCTCATTGCGCCGAAGGATCGCTCTCCCAGAGGCCGAACCGGTTCTTCTCGGTATCCTCGCAGACGATATAGTACCCTCTGCCGGGGATGGCGGTCTTCTCTGTGATCACCGCCCCTCCCAGTAAGGCCGCACGTTTTGCAAACTCCTCCGCATCCGATACATCGATGAAGATCGTCATCGTCCGGCCGGGAGCGTCGCGCTGGTAGAGGTCGCCTCCGATGGCGCTCTCTCCGGCTGTGATCATCCAGAAATCCTCTCTTGAAACGCCGGGAAACGGCTCTATCTTCCATCCGAAGAGTGTCTGGTAGAAGGTTCGCGCCCGTCCGGTATCATCCGCAGGTATGTCAAACCAGGTGATCGTCGGCATCGGTATATCACCGTTCTCCGGGATGATCCCCGCTCCCGATAATCGTTTCCGTCGATCCGGATAGCATCGGCACGCTGAAGGCTTTATGATGTGGCACGGAGAGGGGGGTGGCGATGCACTATGGCAGCACTGGAGATGCGAACATTCGGGAAGGGCGACCGGAAGGTCACCGCTGTCGGGCTCGGGGGCGAAGGCATCCTGCGGACCTACGGTAGGGGGAAGGAGGCCGAAGCGGTTATACGGGAAGCGCTCGCCGCCGGGATCACCTATTTTGACTCGGCGCAGGCTTACGCGGGAAGCGAGGAGTACTACGGAAGTGTCTGGTCGAATGAACCCGAAAAGCGGCGTGGCATCTTTCAGGCGAGCAAGTCGGTCGACCGCGATCGTGCGGGAGCAGAGCTGACCCTCGAGAGGACCCTTGCGAGAATGGGAACCGACCACCTCGACCTCTGGCAGATCCACGACGTGCGATCATTCCCCGAACTGACGGCCATCGAGGGTCCCGACGGTGCTCTCGGTGCGTTTGTCGAGGCACGGGAGGCGGGGCTTGTCCGGAACATCGGTGTCACCGGTCACCATGATCCCTCGGTGTTGACCTACGCCGTCGAGAACTGGCCGGTGGACTCCGTGATGATGCCGGTCAACCCGGTAGAAGGGGCGCTTGGCGGGTTCCTCGATACGACGCTCCCTGCGGCACGGGAGCAGGGGATGGCGGTCATCGGCATGAAGGTGCTCGGGGCGTCGCACTACCTCGACCCGGACGGAGGCATCACCGCCGACCTCTTGATCCGCTACGCCCTTGCTCAGGATATCTCGGTGGTGATCGTCGGGTGCTCGACCCCCGGAGAAGTGCGGGCACTCGCGGCGGCCGGTCGGGGTGCCGCTCCGCTCGCCGATGAGGAACAGAATCTCCTCGTCGATGTGTTCAGGCCTTACGCACGGGAGCTCGCTTACTATCGGGGAACATTCTAAACGACTATCTTCCCGGGACACCAACCTGATTCCGACAGCAGATCGGGAGAGTCCCGGTGCCGGAGCGGAGCAGACGATGATGGTGGAGAATCAGGCACGAAGCGTGCGGCAGAGACAGTCCGGCGGGCGAGCCTCTTCACGCACCGTCGTTCTGCCCCTCGTGATCCTCGTCATCTTCATGGATATGACGGTCTACAGCCTGGTCATCCCGGTACTGCCGTCGTATATCCGCCTGCTCGGAGCTGACGCCGTGATGATCGGTATCATCTTCGGCATGTACTCTGCTATGATGTTTCTCTTCAGCGTCCCGATGGGGATGCTCTCCGACCGGGTGGGGAGGCGACCGGTTCTTCTGGCCGGGATGGTGCTCCTGGCCGTCTCGACCGTCGTGTTCGGCTTCGCGACGACGGTTTCTTCCCTGATCGCCGCGAGGATCATTCAGGGCATCTCCGCCGCCGCAACATGGTCGGCAGGCCTCGCCCTCCTCGCTGATACCTACGACCGCACCGAGCTTGGGGAGAAGATGGGCGTGACGATGTCGGCGATGGGTGTCGGGATGGTGATCGGCCCGGTTGCCGGAGGGTATCTCTATGAGCACGTCGGGTACGCTCTTACCTTTGTCGTCCCGTCCGTGGCAGCAGGTCTCGTCGCATTCATGATACTCATCCTGCCGCTCGGTCTTCACCCTCCGCCCTCCCGCCGATCTGCTGCCCTGCTGCCGGAGTCGGGCAGGCTCCATCTCGCCCTGTATGCCGCTGCCGTCGTCGCCGTTGCCGCAACCTACGGGATCATCGAGCCGTACCTCCCGGTCTACCTCGCCGATTCATTCGCTTCGTCGCCGGTTGTGGTCGGCCTTGTTCTCGGGCTGCTTGCGCTCGTCGGCGTTGTTGCGCAGCCGTTCGCCGGACGATTGTCCGATCGCTACGGCGGACATATACTGGTGACCGTGGGGCTCTCCCTCTCCGGCATCGCTCTCGCTCTCGTCATGGCGATGCCCGATCTCCTCCTCGTCGCTGTTGCCGTCTCGCTGATGGGGATCACCTTAAGTCTCGCCCTCATCCCGACGATGCCGCTTATTGCCGACCTCTACCGCGGCGAGGGGGCGCAGGGTATTGCATTCGGTATCTACAACACCTTCTTTTCGGTCGGGCTTGCCGTGGGGCCTTTTGCCGGTGCGCTGCTTACAGGCCTGCTGCTGCCTCGCACGCTTTTCCTGTTCCACGCGGCGTTTCTCGCCGTGACGGGGGTCTTCGGGTTCTTCATGCTCCGGAACGCGCACTTTCGGCGTGGGGGGAGATCGGCCGGTTCATCGGAGGGTCTTACTACCCCTCCGGAAGACGCTCCCCGGATATGATGCCTGTCCGGATACCGTGACACGCACAACGTTCTGGTCTTCCAGGGCAACCGGTCTGCTCTTTATCCCGTCCTTATCGCCGGCATCAGCTTTGGGTAGTTCCGGATCTACCCGGATATAACGACCTCGCCCTCTTCCTGCTCCTGCCCGCAGGTACTCAAACCTGAATGTGTTCAGCGGGAATGGCTGGTGGGGAGTGACGTGAGCGGTACGAACCCGGAGGTGCAGAAGAGCGGTTTTGCGGCGATCGGACTGTTCGAAATAAAAATCTCTCGAGAAAAGCACTGAAACGCTGAGGGGGAGATTTGAACTCCCGAGGGGCTCAACGCCCCACGGGCTTTCCAGGCCCGCGCCCTACCGGTCTAGACTACCTCAGCACAGTGTGCATCATAATTTTGATCTCGCTTTAATTAATGGTATCCTTTCTATCCTGCCGCCCCTCACTCTTTTCGGGCGGCTTTCTTCCAGCCACGCGGATACGTACCCGGCTTCATCATGACGGTATGCGGTGCTATAACAAGTCCCGGCGTTCCGGGCTTGATCTTCGTCGAGCTTTCAAGCGCCGTGCCGAGAGCGACGAGTTCTCCTTTCTCCGTCAGAATCGTGATCGTATCTCCCTTCCCAAAGCCGGTGAGGCTCCGGACGCCGACTCCTGCAAGCACCGCTCCCCTGCAGACAGCATCGACGGCAGTGTCCCGGATTACCACGCGCGGCAGATCGGTCACCGCCTCTTCCACCGGCAGGATCATCTCCCGGAGCGGCCCGGTATCCCCTTTCTCCGCCCGTATGCGCGCGTCCTGTAGGTCGTGGAGCGTGTGGGCGTGCTCCTCGGAGAACTGGCCGGAACGGGTTCTCCTGAGTTCCTGCATATGACCGCACACGCCGAGTGCAAGCCCCATATGGACACAGAGCGTGCGGATGTATGTTCCGGCATCGCAGCGTACACGGAAGAGGACGAGCCTTCCTTCAACATCGAGGATGGTAAGCTCGTGAATCTTCCGGATCCGCAGATTCCGCTTGACGGCGCTTCTCCGGGGAGGACGCTGGTAAATCCGGCCGGTGAACTCCTTTGCCACCCGCTCGATATCTTCCCGGGAAACGTCGCCGTGCAGCCGCATCAGGCAGACGTACTCTTTGCCGTGCTGGAGGAGGTGCTGGGCCAGCCGCACGGCATCCCCGACCATGATGGCAAGGACGCCGGAGACCTGCGGATCGAGCGTACCGGAGTGGCCGACTTTTGCGCCCAGGATCTCTCCGACCCAGGCGGTGACCTGATGGCTGGTCGGCCCCCGTGGTTTATCGATGACGATGATCCCGGAGCCGGTCGATCCCGGGAGCCGGGTGATGCATGCCTGTTCAGGCATAGTCTGTTCAGAGTTTGTCATGCTTGTATGGATGAAAGATGGGTGTTCAGCGCCTCAAGCGTCCCTGCGAGCGTCCCGTTGCCGGTGACGTCCGGGGGGTATCCGCCGTCGCGCATCGCGTCTGCGGTAATATCGCCTATCGCCACGAGGAGGAGGCCCGGGTGCGGCCGCCAGCGTGCTTCCCGGAACGACATGGCGCTTGTAAAGATGAGGGCGTCCGCACCGTCGAGGGCGAACTCCCGGCCGGTCGGTTCGAGCCCGTATATGGGAACCTCCTCCGGGTCTCCTCCCGCTGCCCGGATACCCTCGATGAGTACGGGGTTCGGTACGTCAGCACGGGGAATGCCTACGCTGCGGCCTTTGAGCCATTCTCCGAGATACGGCACGAACTCCCGGGAGTAGTATGCAGGGAGTGTCTCGGCGTCGATGCCGTAGTCCTGCAGTGTCTCGGCGGTCTTCGGGCCGATAGCGATCACCCGGGGATACCGCTCGATCTTCGGGGCGATGAGCACGGCAGGGAGTGCGCTCGTAAAGAAGAGGCAGTCGAACGCCTCGCGGTTGACGGCATCGGCAAACTCGACGATCCGATCCTCCAGGATCACCGCCTTTAAGGGAGAGACCGTGTAACATTCGTGCCCGAAATGGGCACAGGTTGCCTGGTCGTCTGCCGCTTTATTCTCGAGCCGGGTGATCGCTATCTTCATCGCCCAATCGTTCGCTCCGAAGGAATATGACTGTATTGATCGTGTGCGGCCGGCAGTCGCGGTACCGTTTCGATTGGTTTATGCCACGGGATTGAGGATTAAGGAATAGTGATGCTCGTCGGCATTCTCATCGGTACCGGCATCGGGATCGCACTCGGGACGGTGAGCGGGCTCATCCCCGGTATCCACGCCAATACCATGGCCGGCCTTCTCCTTTCTCTTCAGGCAGTCCTTCTTCTCTTCCTCGACCCGATCGCCCTTGCGGCTGCCATGTTCGCTGCGCTCGTCACCCATACGTTCCTTGATATCATCCCGAGCACCTTTCTCGGCATACCCGATGCCGACACCGCTCTCGCGGTCCTTCCTGCCCATGCCCTCTGTCTCGAAGGAAAGGGTGAGGAGGCGGTCAGAATCTCTGCCCTTGGGAGTGCCTTCGGGGTCGTGCTTTCCCTCCCGATAGCGGCGTTCTGTTTCCTCGTCCTTCCCACGGCCCAGCCCCTCATCGATTGGGGGATCGGTCTTCTCATCCTTGCCGTCGCGGGGTTTCTGATCGTCATCTCAGAGTCCCCGGCGTGGGCGGCGGCCGTCTTCGGCGTCTCGGGTTTGCTCGGCCTCTTTACATTCCGCTTCTCCTACCTTGCCTGGCATACCGTCGGGGACTCGGCGGTTCTTATGCCGCTTCTCGCCGGGCTCTTCGGCATATCGGTTCTCCTCACGGCATCACGCGGAGCAATGCCGCCTCAGCAGTTCCGGGGTCTCGACACCGCCGATCTCGAGGTTGGGAAGGGTTCGGTGCTCGGAGCAGTCGCAGGAGCGATGGTTGGATGGATGCCCGGGCTTTCGAACGCGACGGCGAACGCACTGCTTACAACCCTGGTCGGTTACGACTCCCGGCCACGTGAATACATCCTGGCGACCGGCGCTGCCAATACGGTAAACGCGTTCCTCGGCCTTGCGGCACTTTACGCTCTCTCGCGAACGCGGAACGGCGTGATGGTGGCGCTCTCGGCAGGCGACCTCCCGCCGATGACCCTTCTCCTCCTCGCCGGGGTACTGGCGGGAGTCTGTGCCTATCTGCTGACCATCCTGCTGGCATCCTCCGCCACACGGCTCGGCAGCATCAACATCACCGCCCTCAACTACTCTGTCATCGGTTTTGTTGTCCTGCTTGCGCTCCTCCTCTCCGGCCCCTTTGGAGGGCTCGTGCTGCTCCTGGCGACGGCGGTCGGTCTCGTGCCCCAGCTGGTCAACGTAAGAAGAGTCTACTGCATGGGGGCGATCATGCTGCCGGTCATGCTGTACTCGTTCGGCATCGCCGTCCCGTGATATCAGCCCGATCCGAAGAGCGAGTAGATATACCCTGCGTATGCTCCGAGCATGACAAAACCCCAGCCGCGGCGTATTCGGTTGCTCTCCACGAAGAACGGGAGGATGGCGACGGCAAAGAGGCTCATCGCAAGGATGTCGGTGTACGATCCGATCGGGATTGCCCGGATGACGGCGGCAGATCCCATCACGAAGAGCAGGTTGAATATGTTGCTGCCGATGATGTTTCCGACCGAGATCCCTCCCTCTCCCCGAACGACTGCCGTAAGCGAGGTAGCGAGTTCCGGAAGCGAGGTGCCGACCGCGACCATGGAGACGCCGATGATGAACGGGCTGATGCCGAATACGAGCGCGATATCCGTTGCCGTCGTGACGATAAGGTTCGCCCCGATGATAACGCTGAGAAGGCCTCCGCCGGTGAGCAGGTAATCCCTGCTTCCATGGCTCTCGAAGGCCGTCTCCGTCGCCACCCCCTGCCTCCAGAGAACCCACATGATCAGGGCGAACGATCCGAGCATGACGATCCCTGCAGGCAGGTCAAAGACCATCCTGACGGCGAGCAGCGCAAAGAGAGCGACCGCCCCGAGCATGAGGAGCACTTCGTTGATGCCCCGGACGCCCGGCTCCTGCCGGATTACTCCCGGATTGACGATGGCGCAGATGGCGAGGACGAGAGCGATGTTTGCGACGGTGCTCCCTAGGATGTTTCCGAGAGCGAGATCGGGTGCATCGGCAACGACCGCCTGCATATTCACCACGAACTCCGGGAATGACGTGCCGAAGGCGATGACGGTGAAGCCGATCAGGGTCGGGGAGATCCGGTAGCGTGCTGCAAGGCCGCTTCCCCCGCCGACGAAGAGGTCCGCACCTTTGATGAGCAGAGCTATTCCGATGACGAATCCGAGGGTTGAGATTATGGCAGTCGGGGGCATATCCTCTCCGGTATCGCCGGGGCATTGTCAGTTGTCATGGGTGTCCCCTTCACTCGCTCTTTGCCTCTCCTGCCGGCAGGCGGTGCTGTCTGCCGGAATGGGGGTCTGCCGGGAAACGACTCTGTCGGATTCTCTGAAGAACATATCGGTCTTCGATACTCTCGTGTATGCCTGCTGGCAGAAGTTCTGACATTCACGGCTGACCACCGGACCCGGGGCTTTTACACTTATATTGTCTCACCGCCCACTAGTGAGTACGATGGAGCGCTACTGGTTCGGAGATGTGAGTGAAGAGGGCTGTCGGATTGCGAGCAGGAATCCGGAAGAGCTCGTAGAACGGGCGGGTTCGCTCCATACCGGTATGGACTCGTTCACCCCTCTCGACTGGCGGATGGCACGGAACTGCGGCCTTGTCCGGGACAGAAACGAGTACATCAGCCTCCTCCGGCAGGTCTGCACCATGCAGGCCAGGCAGAAGATCGCCGCATCCTACCAGGAGCGCGACGTTGAACTGCTGCAGATGGTTCGTATGCTCGACGAACTCGATACCGTCATCAACCTCCTGCAGGAGCGGGCGGCGGAGTGGTACCAGACCGGCAGCCCGTCCTTCTCCCGCAAATATCGTTCGCTCTCCGCCCGGAAGATGCTCGGGGTGATCCGGAAGGGTTCCGGTGGGGGGCTCCGGCGGGTGGCCGATGAGATCGAGCGTCTCGCAGGTCTTCGCAGTTCGCTCATGCATGAGGTCTCCGACCGGGCGGACGAGGTGCTCCCTAATTGCAGTGCGCTCATCGGCGGGCTGGTGGCGGCACGTCTGGCATCGCGGGCGGGTGGACTTGAGGCGCTCGCCAGGATGCCTGGGAGCACCATCCAGGTGATCGGTTCCGAACGCGCCCTCTTCTCCCACCTCCGATCCGGCTCTCCACCGCCGAAGCACGGGATTATCTTCCAGCACCGGCGGGTGCATAACGCTCCGAAGGAGGTGCGGGGGCGGGTTGCGAGGGTGCTTGCCGGGAAACTCGGAATAGCCGCGCGGATTGATTATTACCGGGGAGCTCTCGACCCTGAATTTATCGCCGAGGCGCAGGCACGTATCGACGAAGCGGGGAAGACGGCATGATCCGGATACAGAATATACTGGTATCCCCCGGAGAAGGGGGTGTTTACAATGAGCGGATGCTTGAGGGCTACCGGGTGTGGGATCCCTACCGGAGCAAACTTGCAGCTCTCTATATCCTCGGCGAGGGAGTCGAGCTCCCTAAGAGCATGCGGGTGCTGTACCTCGGCGCTGCCAACGGCACGACGGTGTCCCACGTTGCCGATTACGTCGAGACGGTCTATGCCATCGAGTTTGCCCCCCGTCCGATGCAGGATCTCCTCGAGGTCGCCCGGCGGCGGAAGAACGTCGTGCCGATCATGGCCGATGCGTCCCGGCCGGAGGAGTACGCTCCTTTTGTGGAGGCCGTTGACCTGATCTATCAGGATGTGGCGCAGCCGGATCAGGTGAACATTGCGGAGAGAAACCTGCCCTTCCTCCGACCGGGTGGATGGCTGATCCTGATGCTCAAGACGCGGAGCGTTGACGTCAGGCGGGACCCGAAAGAGGTCCTCGCCGACACTCTGACCGAACTTGGGCGGCGTCTCGAGGTCGTCGAGGTCCGCTGGCTCGATCCCTACCATGTCGACCACGCGGCGATCGTCTGCCGCGACCGGTCGGCCGGAGTTATGAAATAATAGCCCCGCCATCCCTTTTCCATGGACCGAGTCGTCTTCAACCCGTTCTCTCCCCTGATGCTGATCATGCTGATCGGTGCTATTCTCCTCTTCGGACTCGTCATTCTGCTGCTGCCCGTCCTCTTTCTGACGGTGGTCGGGGCGACCTTCGCGAAGCTTGGTTTCTCCTGGAGAGAGGCGCTCCTGATCCTCATCCTCACCCTGGCCGGGAGTTTCATCAATATCCCGGTGAAGACCGTCGAGAACTACGGCAGTCCTGCCGCAAATGGGTATGTATCGACCTATGGCAGGCTCTACCGCATCCCGGCCGTGTCGTCGAGGACGACCATCGCCGTTAATGTAGGCGGCGCCCTGATCCCGGTCATCATCTCGGCATACCTGCTCTATGACTCGGTCGTGCTGACGGGTGGTTTCGGTATCGTATCCCTGGCGCTTGTAGGCGTACTCGTCGTGACCCTCATCACGAAACTCGTTGCCCGGCCGGTGCCGGGTCTTGGGATTGCCACACCGTTCTTCATCCCGCCCCTGGCGGCGCTCTTCTCCGCTATCATCCTCTCGATATTTGCAGGTGGGTTTGAGACGGCACCGGTGATCATAGCCTACGTCAGCGGTACGCTGGGCACCCTTATCGGGGCGGATCTGCTCAACCTCAGGCGTATCGGGGAACTTGGGGCACCTATGGCCAGTATCGGCGGTGCAGGTACGTTCGACGGGATATTCTTAAGCGGCGTCCTTGCAGCATTCCTTGCGTGAAGGATACTCCTCCCGTGCTCTCTCCTTTTTTCAGAGCCGCAGCCTTTCGCCGATGCCGGCGTAGCGGTGGTAGAGTTCATCGAAGACCTCGAGCTGCCGCAGGTATACCTCATAGGTGTCACGTTTGTACTCGAGTGTCGTCGCTATCTCGGGGTTCCTTGCGATCCGGTCGAAGACGGCCGGAAAATCGAGCCCGCCGGCGGGATGGTCGAGCTCGAGGTGCTGGTCGGTAACGGAGCCGTGAAGGTTATTGGAGAGGTGCTGGTGGCGGACGGCCAATCTCTCGAAGCGGTTCAGTTCGTCCGTATAGGAGAGGTTTCTGAAGTTCGCCGTACAGTAGAGGTGGGCAAAGTCGAGGCAGAACCCGCGGACGCGATCGCCTGCGATGGCCGCGAGCTCGTCCGCAGTATCGCCGAGGAGTGCATACCCGGCGTAGACAGACGGCAGGTTCTCAAGAGCCATCCTCGGATCGGCGTACTCCCGGAGAAACCCCCGGACATTCTCGAAAGCGGCCTTGCGGGTTCCGTCTCTGTATCTGCCGGCGTGAATGACGATGCAATCAGAGCCAAGGAGGTCTGCGGCACAGAGTGTCAGATTCATCGCGTCTTCAACGTGCCGTGGAGCTGTTCGCGGGTCGAAACCCTCACAGAGGGTGGGGTCGGCAGGGTTCACTCCTTCGCCGTGGTGCGGAGCATGGATTACGATCGGAACTCCGGCAGCGCCGATTTCATCTATCCGTTCTTGAAAGATTCCTCCCGGCTCTGGAATAATCTGAACCTGGATATGGTCGATCCGCCCCCGGTCGTACAGGCCTGCGAGAGCGTGAAATGCCGTTGTATCGTCAGACCGGACGCCGCAGCCGATGCGGTATGGCCGATGCATAGAGAACGGTAGCACTCATGGTGGCTTGATGGTTAGTAATGGGGCGGGAAGAAACGACTGTGCCTGAGGAGAGATATAGAAAATGAGTAGCCCGGAGCAGATTCGAACTGCTGTCGCAAGATCCAGAGTCTCACATGATTGACCGCTACACTACCGGGCTATTGTGCTCTATAACGTTGATTCTGGTTCCTAATTAAGGTGACGGTACGGGTTCACCTGGGGGGTGCCCGATCGCACCGGCCGCAGGCCGCACAGACCTCGGGAACGGGTTGTATTTCTAAACCCTTTTTGCAAAAGGGCGTTATGTCGTTGAGATCCCGTTTGTAGTAGACATGGGGGACGAGCGCGATATGGGTATACCGGCCGCATGCGGCACCGACCTCGTCGGCGATCCGTTTCTGGAGGTGCACGAGTGCGTACATATTGGCGCCGGAGGCGCTGAGCATATCGTTGCTCCGGAAGACCACTTTCATCTGGAGTCTGCCGTCACGCAGGAGACACTGCACGAGCTGGAGGCAGGGGCAGTCGTCCAGGCTCTCGTCGACGACGGGGTTCCAGGTGACGGCGACGGCCCGGCGGCTCTCAGGCGATGCCTTCAGCTTCTGGATGATGTAGTCGATCTGGTCGACGTGCACGTTCACCCCGTCGATGCTCAGGCGTTCGCCCCAGTCGAAGAGCCGGTGGTGGTAGTCGTACTCGAACTCGGCCTCTGAGCCGTTCAGCAGGTTGTCGGCATACGTCTCGAGGAACCGCCGCTGGAACCGGGAGCAGGGACTGGCCATCGGTTCCGCGAAGGGGTCTTCGATGTCGAGCGCCAGTTCCTCGTACTCGATCGTCGCCTCGTCGTCCTCGGTATTGAGTGCCCATCCTTTCTCAAGCACCATCTTCACGGCGAGCTCGTGTGCACGGGCGATGGTCGGTGCACGGATGATCTTCATGCAGCTCTGGTGGGAGGGATGAATGTAAATATACATGGATTTGACCTGGAACAACTGGGGGGATGCCGTCCGGATCGGAGTTGTCGGCAACGCACGCCTGGGGGAGGCGCCCGGTTGCGTGCAGGCGGTGACGCAGGAATGTCCTGTGAAACGGGGGTGATGCCGGTGAAAGTGTTGAAAATTCCCCGGAATGATTGTTTGGAGCCGGGGCATTTTTATTTCGGTATTGGTATTATCCGTGGTCATAGGGAAACGGGGCGATATCCGGGCGTATTTCTACCAATTCCGCGCATCATGGAGCCGTTCGTGGGGTGATCACCTCCGATCAACCACAAAGGATATATTAAGTGTTCCACAAATATTGTGACATATTCCGTTATTCGGAGTATAGAGCGTGGTGAACCCGTATTCGACGCATGTCGAATACCTCGTGTTCACATTCCCTCATATAAGCATAATGGAGGTACAGTATGAAGAGTATCACTAAAACGATGGTCGTCGCCTTCGTTGTCCTCATGGCAGTCTCCCTGATGGTTGCACCCGCAGCCGCACGGGCTGTTGCTTCTGGCAACACTGTCTATGTAGGCGAAGAAGGCCTCGATCTGTCCGGCATTGCCGGTATCACTCGCCTGGTCCACTACAGCGACTTCACGGCAGGTGCAGCCGACAACATCATCGATGTTCCGGTCGCAACCGACTTTGACCTGACCGCAACCGATGCCGGTGGCATCACCGGCACCTACTATGCGTGGAACGCTGGTGGCCTTATCGCCGGCAACCCGTTCGTTGTCGTCAAGGTTCCGAACGTGACCCTCGATGTTGTCCTGAACAACTCCCGTTCCGACTCCGTGAACGGCAAGTCCGTCTCCCGTGACACTGTTCTCGCTTTCGAGCTCCAGAACAATGTCGGCGGCCTGTATGCCACCCCGGCAATCGCCACCATGGACATCGAGATCACCACCCCCGGCGGCGGTAAGCTCACCCAGTTCGGCGGCGTCAGCACTGCAGCCGTCCCGATCAACGCATCCAAGATCTACGTCGGCGGCATGAGCCTCTCCGGCGTCGAGGCCGGCACGTACACTGCCGTTGCCAAGTGGACGAACAACCCCGCAACCGGTCTGAAGGACAAGGGCTTTGACTCGAACTCCGTCAGCTTCCAGGTTACCACGAAGACGCTCGCTATCGAGTCCAACAAGGACAGCGTCATCCGCGGCAACACCTTCGTCGTGACCATCACCGGCGAGTCCAAGAAGGCCTACTGGGTCTACGTCAAGGACGCCGGTCTGGCCAACAACCAGTACCCCCTGATCGCACCCGGACAGCCCTCCGTTGTACCCGGTGTTCAGATGACTGGTGTCACCGACCTTGCAAACTTCACCGACACCAAGGCTCAGGTCACCACCAGCGCTGCCGGAACCCGGACTGTCCAGTTCAACACCACGGCCATCACTGATGACCAGAGCTTCACGATCAAGGTTGTCGACCCGACCAACCTCGCCACCTCCGACGATGTCAAGGTGAAGGTTGAGAAGGGACAGGTCACCATGACCGCATCCGGCACCGGTATCTACTACATCGGTGAAGAGATCACGCTCTCCGGAACCAACACCGACAACTCGACGACCTTCCTCTTCCTCACCGGCCCGAACCTTGGCGCCAACGGTGTCAAGCTTGAGAACGCGACCATCAGCGTTGTCGACACGGCTGGCAACACCTTCACGACCGAGTCCGTCGAGACCGACGACACCTGGTCGTACAAGTGGGACACCTCTTCACTCGGTGAAGTCGTAGACTCCGGTACGTACACCATCTACGCTGTCTCCGCACCCCGTGACAAGGCTCACCTCTCCGGTGTGCAGTATGCAACCGCATCCGTCGTCCTGAAGACCCCCTTCATCACGGCAACCGCGAGCGCGAGCTCCGTCGCCAAGGGTGACGAGCTGACCGTCTCCGGAACTGCGGAAGGCAACCCGAACAACGTCTACGTCTGGATCTTCGGCAAGAACTTCCGCCTGCTCTCCCAGTCTGCAAGCGTTGAGTCCGACGGCTCCTTCGAGTACGACCTCGACTCCGGCCAGACCAGCAACCTTGCATCCGGCCAGTACTTCGTCGTCGTCCAGCACCCGATGATGGACGGCCAGCAGGACGTCCAGCTTGTTGCAGGAACTACTGCTACCATCATCGCACCCGGTATGACTCAGGTCAACCTTGCAAACCTGCAGGCCTCCGACGCTGCAACTGCTCTCGTTAACGCTCTGAACTCGCCCAACGTGGACGACACCTACACCAAGCTGACCTTCCTCGTGGAAGAGCCCTGGATCAGGATCGACACCATCGGCGACCAGAACGTCGGCAGCACCTTCACGCTCTCCGGAACCACCAACCTGGCATCTGGCGACGAGCTGCTCATCGACGTGACGAGCGCATCCTTCCAGCCCACCGAGAAGACTCAGGCATCTGAGTTCAGCGGTGCATCCGGCACGGTGACCATCCAGCAGGGCGAGCCCTACAACACCTGGTCCTTCGAGGTCGACGCCTCCGCCTTCCAGCCTGACGAGTACATCGTCAACGTTGAGAGTGTAGAGACCGGTGCAACCCAGACCACGACCTTCAACGTGGTTCAGGGACAGGCAACCCCGACCGTCACCCCGACCGGCAACGCAACTGTTGCACCGACCACTGCCGCAACCACCACCGCCACCACTGCAGCTCCGACCACTGCCACCCCTGGCTTTGGCGCACTGATTGCACTGATTGGCCTCGGCGCTGTTGCTGTCCTGGTCCTGCGCAGGAACTAAACCCCTTTTTTTCTTTGAAAGTCTTCGACTGACGCTTCGTCGGTTGTTCTGTTGTTCTTTTCTTTCGTGCCATACGGCCTATTCGCTTCATCGACGTACCGGTGGCTGCTATTCCATGAAGGCTCTCCAGGATGAGCCTGTGAAAAACAGCCGATTTTATCTAGAAGGAACCCGATACACCTGACTGGACGGGTAGATCTGGCATGAAGTTATCAGCAAAGCTCATCGATATCGCAAACAGAGGCGTCCTTCTGCACAGTGCGGACGCCCGAAGCATCCGTGTCCGGGACGGCGACCGCGTACAGGTAACTAATGTGGGAGCGGGGAAGACTGCCCAGGCTCACGTCGATACCACCGGGTCGCTCATACCGGAGGGGACTCTCGGCGTCTACCGGCCCCTGAATGCCGGCCTTGCACTTGCTGAGGGCGACAGTGTTGAAGTCCGGGGAGCAGACCGGCCGGCATCGCTCGCCTACATCAAGAAGAAGATGGACGGAGAGCGGTTTACCAAAGACGAGACGTTCAGTATCGTCAAAGATATCGTGGACGATACGCTCTCGCCGGGTGAGGTGACCGCCTATGTTGCTGCATCGTACATACACGGCCTTGATATGGACGAGGTCGAGTACCTCACCCGTGCCATGGTCGAGACCGGCGACCAGCTCCGTTTCAGCACCCGCCCGATCGTCGATAAGCACTCGATCGGTGGTGTCCCCGGTAATAAGATCTCACTGCTTATTGTTCCGATAATCGCCGCAAGCGGTTTAAAAATCCCGAAGACGAGTTCGCGGGCAATCACCGGTGCCGGAGGAACCGCGGATCTGATGGAGGTGGTAGCACCCGTTGCATTCTCTGCCGACGAAGTCCAGACGATGACGGAGAAGGTCGGCGGTGTCATCGTCTGGGGCGGCGCGACGAACATTGCGCCTGCCGACGATCGGATCATCACCCACGAGTACCCGCTCAAGATAGATGCACGCGGCCAGATGCTGGCGAGTGTCATGGCCAAAAAACTCGCTGTCGGGGCCGACCTCGTCGTCATCGATATCCCGGTCGGCAAGTACACGAAGATTGCGGATATCCAGGAGGGACGGAAGATGGCACGTGAGTTTATGGAACTCGGCGACCGCCTGAACATGCGGGTCGAATGCGCTCTCAGTTACGGAGAGTCACTGGTCGGCCACACCATCGGCCCGGTCCTCGAGGTGCAGGAGGCTCTTGCTGTTCTCGAAGGAAAAACGGAGCCGAACTCACTGATCCAGAAGAGCCTCTCCCTCGCCGGAATTGCCCTCGAGATGTCCGGCAAAGCCGCACCTGGCCAGGGCTTCTCGATGGCGGAAGATCTTCTCAAAAGTGGAAAAGCACTCGATAAGTTCAAACAGATCATCGAGATTCAGGGCGGCGATGCGGGTGTCACGTCCGAGAGCCTGACCGCCGGTGAGCACCAGTTCGTCGTGCGGGCACCGCAGGACGGGTACGTCATCGAACTGAATAACAGGTCGCTCATTACGATAGCCCGTGCCGCCGGTTCCCCGCTGGATCATGGAGCGGGTATTGTCGTCCATGCCAAGAAAGGGAGCAGAGTGGAGAAGGGCGATCCGATCCTCACCCTGTATGCCGATCGTGCATGGCGGCTCCAGAGTGCCATCGAGGTAGCGCGGACGCTCATGCCGGTCGTGGTAGAGGGGATGATTCTCGAGCATATTCCGTCCGGGCGCTGGATTTAAACCGATGCACTCAAATTTTTGAAGGCAGAATATTCACCCATGCATATACGTCGCCTTCTCTGTATCCTGGTGGTCGGGGTGCTTTTTGTCTGCGGGAGCGCTCAGGCAACGCATCTCCAGATCACGGTGCTTGACGAGGCGACGTCTGTTGGTTTGAGCGACGTTTCGCTCTATGTCGACGGTGATTATGTCGGAATGACCGGATCAAACGGACTTTTTTCGTATACGCATTCGATGAGCGAGAGTTACCGCCTCAAGGCGACGAGATCGGGCTACAATGACTGGGTGGGACTGGTCGGCGGATCTGCATCGTCCGTTCTGATCGAGATGTCCCGAAAGAGTGAGGTTCTGGCGGTCGACCTCTTTGATGGGGAGAGTCTGCAGCCGGTGCGGGACGCTGTGGTGCAGGTGCACGGCGACGGATTCGACGGCTCCGAGAGCACCGATGCGAGCGGGAGAGCCGATTTTCAGGTAAAAGCGGGTGGCCTGTACAACATCGAGATCCGTGCACAGAGTTACTACTCCTTATCAAGGACGGTACAGATGGAGAGCAGCGGTCGCACCGTCCAGTACTGGATATACCGGAACGATAAGTTCGCGGCACTGGTGAAGGACTCCCAGACCCGGCAACCGATCGCGGATGCTACCGTCACCATCGACACCGGCCGTGCAGGCACCACCGGTGCCGATGGGCTCCTTCCTCTCCATCTACAGCGGGAGCGGCGATATCTGGTTGTTGTTGAGAAACCTGACTACCAGACGTATCAGGCTGAACATCTGATCACCGCGGATGATGTCCTGCTCACGATCCTGCTCTCCAAGTCGACCTATCCTGTCACCGTCTCGGTTTATGACGAGACCAGAAAGCCGGTGGAGCAGGCCGATGTCTTTATCAACGGAACGTGGCAGGGGAAGACGGATCGATACGGGAGATATGGCCTTCCGAGCGTTGAAGCAGGAACCTACATGGTAGAGGTCTCGGCACCCGGGTATACGGGCTGGAGCGACACCTGCCAGATTACCCGGACGGGCGAGGATATCATCGTCGATCTGGCCTACGCCCGGGCTGACGTGATGATTAAAGCGGAGGATGCGGATGGCCGGGCTCTTGCCGGTACGGCAGTCCTGATAGACGGTCGGCCGGCGGGGATAACCGATGCTGAAGGTACTCTCCGGACGGTGCTGAAATCCTCGGATTCGTACAACGTCTCGGCATCGCTCGAAGGATATCGTTTTGCCTCTGTCGCTCTCGAGGTGCCGCTTGGAAGAACTGCTGCAGAGGCGACGGTGCGCCTTGAGCGCGAGTTTGATCCGGTGGTTCTTATCGGGGCGTTTGTTCTCCTTCTTGCTCTGATAGCAGCCGGTTTCTTTTATAAAAAGCGGAGGGGCGCGAAAAGGCTCCGGTCACCGAAGACGCGCAGCCTGTAGATAGGCAGGTTCCGCCCCTCCTGTTATATCCGGTTTTTGGTCAACCTTACGGGAAAACTCCTTCCTGTATATAATTATTTTTTAATCGTACTCCGGTGCGAAGCACACTTTTTTAAAATCCTCATTTAAATGGTTCAATTAACCTCAATCCGGATTTGAATTCGTTATATTTCTAAAGGGCTTTTAATATCGAGTTAATCCATGATCGGGGTTTATATATTAGTTCTCTCTATTGGATGTTCAGCATAACATGCATTCCGGGATACCTTTACTGATACTCCTTGCGCTCGCTCTCGCAGTCGCTCCTGTCACGGCCGGGTTCCCCTATACGTGCTCGGTCGACAGCGACACCGACTGGGTGGTTGCCGGTGGGAGCGGGGGCGCCGCCGTCACCGTGACGGTACTGAGCGGTAGCGTGGCGGTGCCGGGGCTCCCGGTAACCTTCGAGATCAGCCCGGGATTGGGCAGCATCACGCCTGCCACCGGGGTCACCGATGCACAGGGTCACGCTTCAGCGACGTTCATGCCGGGAACCGTGAGCGGCGCCGCAACGATAACGGCACGGGTCGAATCTCCGGCAGGGGAGGTGGTCGGAACGTGTGAGGTTGGTATCGACCACGCCGCACCATATCGGATAAGCATGACGGCGTATACGCCGGAGGTGACGGTCGGGGAGACGACGGCCGTGACGGTCCGGCTGGTCGACCGCTACGGCAATCCCGTCGGCAACCGCAGGATTGCCGAGATGGTCTCCTTCACCGTCGGGTCGGCCGGCGGAGATGCGGGATTCTGGAACGGGTCAGCGTATCCCGACACCCTGGTCGGGGAGGTGGACGCTGAAGGAAACGCCACGGTCACGTTAAGAGTCAGTCAGGTTTCGGGTGAAAACCTCGTTTTCATCGATCCGCCGGGTCAGGTTCCCGACCGGTTCCTGACGATCTACGGGGTCGCCAATGGGGTTCCTGCCTCGATAACCCATGCTGTAACCCCGTCGGCCGGCTCTCCTCCGTATCAGCCTGCGGATGGAACGAGCAAATTTACCCTCACCTATACTCTCTTCGACCGGTACGGCAACCCCTCGGGAGGCCAGGCCGTCCGGATAACGACCTCTCTCTCCTCCGAAGGAGAGCGTCTGTTGACCACCAACAGCGTAGGGCAGGTCACGATCGGCTATGGGCCGAAAGAGACCACCGGAACGGTGACGATCACCGCGACGGCGGTAGCGAACTCGTCGGTCACCGTCTCCCAACCGGTGGAGTTCACCAGCACCGCCCCGGTGAACATGCTGCTCACGGCAAGCCCGCAGAACATGCCGAGCCGGGATGTCAAACCTGAGTCGGAGGCACGTATCCGGGCGAAGGTGATGGATATCAAAGGCAATCCGGTCTTTGGGGAGACCGTCGCCTTCGAGATACGGGCGATCGACGCGGGCATTTATGCCCAGACTGAAGACCCGTCGCTCGTCTCGGCGTCGGCGCTGACGAACGCCGATGGTTACGCCGACGTCGTCTTCTGCCCCGGCGCCTTCACGACCGATCGGAATAATGCCAGCTACAGTGCGACCGCCACCGGCACCTGTGAGATCGTGGCAACCTGGGGGAACATCAGCCGGACGATCGCGGTGACGTGGAAGAACTATCCATATCTCTCGGTGGAAACCTTCACATCAGATGAGACGGTTGCGGTGAACGATACCATCGATGTGACCGTTCTTCTCCGGGGCGACGGGTGGGCGCTTCAGCCCGATCCCATCGATGCCATGCTGGTGATGGATCGTTCGGGAAGTATGGAGAGGGAGACTGATGTGACCGATGCGTCGGGACACGCGATCAGTCGGCTGGACGCAGCGAAGATCTCGGCGAAGACGTTCATCGGCAGCATGAATGAGGACGCCGATCGGCTCGGTATGGTGTCATACGACTATGAGGGCGGAGTCACGCTCGATGCGGATCTTGGGAGTGATTTTGCAGTTGTCAACGCCAGCATCGATAGTCTGGACGCGGATAACGGAGCCACTGCCACCCGGGCGGGGCTGAAAAGTGCAATCAAGCATCTTATAGAAAATCCCAGTTCGAATCCAAAGGCGATCCGTGCGGTGATTCTCATGACCGACGGCAACTGGAACAACGCAGGGAGCCCGGTTGCCCACGGAACCGGTTGGCCTGCAGGGGGAGCCTACACGTTCTCGAACTATGCAACGGTCCTGGAAAGCTCGAATTATCGCTATTATACCGGATTTGGTGGGACACTCGCCGGTTCCCCACTGAGTTGTGCCAACGGCGAATTTACCGAGCAGAACCTGTCGATATACGCAAAGAACCACGGTATCCGGATCTATGTCATTGCATTTGCCTTCACTCCTGATAACGTCGTGAGTACGACGTTCCGCAGCATGGCCGAACATACCGGCGGCTTCTACCGTCATGCTCCGAACACCCAGGACCTTACCGACATATACTCGGAGATAGCCGGAGAGCTCAAAACCGAGGCGGGGGTCAACACTGAGATGAGTGTTGAATTTGAGACTGTTGAGGTGAACGGGACCCTGGAGGCTGGCGCGGATGTCTTCGACTACGTCTACGTGCCGGGGAGTTCAACCCTGATCAAGAGTCTCAACAGTACGTACACCCGTGACGATACCCTGAACTGGGCCAATAATCATGCCCTCTCCTTCGATATTGGCACGGTAAAGCTGAATCAGGTCTGGGAGACGACTTTCCGTCTCAAGGTGCTGACGGACGGCAACATCAATGTCTTTGGATCAGGTTCGACCATAGCCTTCAATGACGGTGCCGAGGCGCTGAACCTCCCGGACCTCTTCATCACGGCGGTTCCCGGCCTGAATAATACGGGTGTCGAGACGATGGCGCTCGTCGTCGACAACCTCTGTTGCACCGGCGCCGAGCCGTACCTGGATCTGCTCCCGGTTGCGTGGGAGGTCAACTATTCCGGCGCGGCGACCGTCTCGCAGACCGTCTCCTACTCCTCTGATGGAGGGAACACCTGGGTCTGCTTCGATGCAAGACCGGCGGTGACCACCCATGGTGTCACCCCCGATAGCACCGTGCTCGATGTGCGACGGCTGCCGCCGGGAGAGTACCTGATCCGGGTGCATGCCACGAGTCCGGATACCCCGGATGCCCGGGCAGACCTTGCTACGCCGGTACAGGTGGGCTCATCGGGTCAGGTAAAGATCCAGATCCGCTAACCTTTCTTCTCCTCTTTTTTGCAAGCTCGCCGGCCGCACCGGGTGCTCAATCCCGGTGCTGCAGAAATATCCTTTCCCTTGACGCATGAGTTCTGGCACTCCTTCGGCTGGTTTTGAATGAATATTTCTTTGGCAAGCAAATTCTCGCAAAATCCTAAACTGGGGGTTCAAATCGTTTCAATTAAGTAAATGCGTCTCTTTATTGATTTTATTTCTGAGCTATATTTTTATACTGGTATGAGATAATAACCAGAAGTGAAATCTATGAGGTACTGGATAGTGGGGTATCTGCTGCTCGGCGCCATGCTGATGGTACCGTCCGCGGCAGCGCTAATACCGGATCAGGTCACCGCGACCGGCAGTCCGGACTGGGTTGTTGCCGGCGGGAGCGAGGGCGCCGCCGTCACGGTCACCGTGCTGAACGACAGCCTGCCGATACAGGGGCTCCCGGTGACCTTCGGGGTCGAGACGGAACTGGGGAGTATCGCACCGGGTATCGTGGTCACCGATGCGCAGGGACGTGCCTCGGCGACGTTCACGCCGGGAACCGTAAGCGGCACCGCAACGATAACGGCGCGGGTCGAATATCCGGCAGGGGAGATGATCGAGACGTGCGAGATCGGAATAGATCACGCCGCACCTGACCGGATAGCGCTTGTGGCATACACGCCGGAGGTGGCGGTCGGGGAGACGACGACTGTGACGGTCCGGCTGGTCGACCGCTACGGCAACATTGTCGACAACCGGATTGGTGCCGAAACAGTGCTCTTCACCGTTGGATCGGTCGACGGCGATGCCGGGTTCCTGGACGGAGGGGAGTATGTCGACAGCATCCGGCAGAGCGTAGGCGCCGATGGGAACGCCACGGTCACGCTCAGGGTCGGTCAGGTTTCGGGTGAAAACCTTGTTTTCATCGACCCGCCGGCGCCGATTACCGATGGTAGATTCCTGTCTATCGAAAGTATTTCGCATGGAAATCCCGCCAGTATTACGCCATACGTCGAACGGAGCCCGGCGATCCTGCCTGCCGACGGGACGAGCAAGTTTTTTATGACGTTTGTCGTGCGAGATCAGTATGGCAACGTCGTCTCGGGCTGCCCGCTCACCATCACCAACTCGCGTGATGGAAACCCGACAGCGACCCTGACGAACTCCTACGGGCAGGTCACCGTTAGTTACGGGCCGACGCTGAAGATTGGGGTGGTGACGATGACCGCAACCGCCGGGGAGGGTGCTGATACTGTCTCCGCCTCTGCAGACATTGAGTTTGTGAGCTCCGAACCGGTGGACATGGTGCTCTCCGCGAATCCTGAGTTTATGGCGAGCCGCGACGTGAACGATTCCATCACCGCAACCGTCAGGGCGAAGGTCGTCGATGTCAGGGGAAACCCGGTCAGGAATGAGACCGTCCAGTTTGCAATTACTGATGTAGAGACCGGAAGCTACCATGCAACGACAGGTCCTGAGATCTCGGCGGCGAGCTCTGTCACCGACGAGAACGGTTATGCGCTCGTCACGTTCCGACCCGGGGCCTTCATCGCCGATAGTATGGATGCGAGCTACAGCGGGACCGCGAGCGGCACCTGCGACGTCGTCGCCACCTGGGGTGCCATCAGCAGGAACGTCACCCTTACCTGGAAGAACTATCCCTACCTCTCCGTCGAAACCTCGGTCTCACCTGAGACGGTGGAAGTGAACGATACCATCGACGTGACCATCCGGCTCCGTGGGGACGGGTGGGTCGTGCAGCAGATGTTGCCTATCGATGTCGTCCTCTGCGTCGACCGGGGAGAAGATATGCTCCTCAATGATACCGCCGATGAGAAGGTAGGTTGTGACCGTATGATCTATGCCCGGGATGCGGCATGGAACTTCACCGAGTTTCTCTCGCTCGGAAATAATCGTGCCGCTCTCGTGACGTTCGGGGACGTGTCGGTAGATACGCCGGAGCATGCCTCTCCGTTCGTGAACGGTTACGTCGATCTGGTGAATCTTTCAAACACCTACAACTGGAAGAAAAACCTTGCCAAGGACGGGAACGAGAACGATGACGTCATAGCGGTCGAATCGTACTATCCCGGCAATAACAGAATACAATACCTGGACTTTGCCGAAGTGAAAAAACCGCTTGACAGCGGAACCTGGATGGATGTCAGGACAGAACTCTGGAATATCGTCCCGGCCAACAGGGAGAAGACCGGCGAAGCCACCGCACCGCTCCGGAAGGGACTCCATACCGCAATCACGCACCTGGTAGAGGACGGAAGGCCGGACGCCGTCAAGGCGGTCGTCGTCCTGATGCAGAACAAGTACTGCTACTTCGGCGACCCGTTCGGATCGGACAACGGGGGGAGTGCGATGACCTGCGACCCCGACGATAAGAATCTTTCCTCGGGTGAGGGTGATTATTACGCATTCGGCAACGGTAGTAGTGAAAATATGGCCAGGTACGCGAGCGACAACGGCATTATGATCTATCCTATCTACTATTCGGGCAGCAGTTCCACATCCGAGGAAGATGTTCCCCGCGAACTTGCCAACCAGACTGGCGGCCATTATTTCATGGCCGACAGATCTTCGGAGCTCGAAGCGGCGCTCCGCGACATCCTGACGATCCTCCGGGATGAGGCAAGCGTGAACACCGCGATGGATATAGCGTTTGAGAATGTCAGCGTGAACAGCAACCCGCGGCCCGGTGATGAGGTGCTCGAGTACGTCTACGCCCCTCCGGTGAACTCAACCCGGATCTGGAGTTACAACAGCACAGCGACGATCATCCCGGCATACGCACGCGACGACACGGCGAGCTGGAACCTGGATCGACAGCTGCACTTTGATGCGGGTACCATTAAAGTAGGCCAGATCTGGGAGACGACCTTCAGGCTCAAGGTGCTGACGGACGGGAACATCGATCTCTTCGGGCCGGGCTCCTCGATACGTTTCAACAACGGGACCGAATTGCTGACTCTGCCGGCGATCTACGTGACGGTTCTCCCCGACGGTGATGCACCGCCTGTGGGTTCTGCGGCTCTGGAGGTCTCGAATCTGCAGTTTACCGGCACAGAGCCGGTCTATGATATCCTGCCCCTCGCCTGGGATCTCGCCTATAACGGGACTGCGACTGTTACCGAGGATATCTACTATCAGAATGACGGAATCAAATGGATCTATCTCGGTTCAAAGGACGCCGACAACTCGACGTCGGGCGATACCTACCAGGCTGGCGTTCACGCCATGCCGGCCGGCAATTACTCGTTTAAGGTGTATGCCACCGCTCCCGATGCCCCAGACTCGTGGGTCACGACAGATAGCCCGGTGAGCGTCAAGGATCTCTCCCGCGCATATATCCAGATCCAGTGACGGGCGGGAACCATTCAATCCCTGTTTTTATTCTTCGCGGCACTGCCCTTTCGGAGCGGAGTCTCCCGGGATATCCCTGCCCGGCTGTGGGCAGCTTGAATCCGTTAGACAGCCCTTCCTTCAGTCCTGAAAGGCACCAGGCCTCCCTGGTCTCAAGCGGATCTGGCGGGTGCGATGAAGCGATCACACGGGAAGTTCCGGCCGCGATCGTATCAGGCCGGTGCGCATCCCGCCGCCACTGTTCCCGGGGCATGGGGCCGGCGGTGCAGGTGGTTGCCTTTGTAAAACAGGTGGCCATGGTATGAGTAGCAAAAGGTGGTGATGCGAGACCCCGGAAAGCGGCTGCGCTCCCCGGACGACTCTTAAAAGATGACGGACCCAGCGGGAATCGAACCCGCGTCCTTGGGTTCGAAGCCCAAGAGGATATCCTCTACCCTATGGATCCCCACATGAGTTTCTATCAGAAGATATTAAGCGTTTTCTTGCGATTACATTATAAGATGATCCTTTCAGCAGAAGAGACCCTCCGCCGCCTTCAGGGAGGGGACCTCGTCATCCAGCCCTACAGCCAGACGTCTCAGCAACCGGCATCATATGACCTCCGGGCTGCAGAGGATACGGTGCTCCGGAAGGGCGCGTGCACGCTGGTGCACAGCATTGAACGGGTTGAGCTTCCGGCGGATATCGCAGCGACACTACGGTGCAGATCGTCGTTTGCGAGGAGGGGCGTTCTCCTCGGCGGAGGATTTGTAGACCCTGGTTTCCGCGGAGAACTGACGCTCTGCCTTGTCAATGCGGGTGAGGAGGATATCTTCCTCGAACGGGAAGACCGGGTGGTGCAGATGATTCTGCAGACTGTGATGAACGGTGTCCGGCTCTATGAGGGAAGATACCAGGACAGCAGGGGTACGGTGCAGACACGATGAGCATGTCCATTCGATCCGAACGAAAGTATCTCGAGATCCTCCGGATCCTCAAAGAATCTCACGAACCGATGGGGGCAAAACGGCTCAGCGAGATGATGGCCGAGCGGGGTTTCATCTTAAGCGACAGAGCCGTCCAGTACTACCTTCGTTACCTGGATGAGATGGGGTTCACGGTCAAGGTCGGAAACCGTGGCCGTGTCCTCACCGAAGAGGGGACGGCGGAGACTGAGAGCGCGCTCGTCGACGAGCGAATCGGCTTCATCATCTCGAAACTGGAACGGCTCGCGTTCAGGAGCAACTTTGATCCGCTGACCTGTACCGGGAACGTCGCCTATAACCTCACCATAGTGCCCGAGGAGCATCTTGACGGTGTGACGGAAGCATTCGACGAGGTTATCCGGGCAGAATGCGGTTTCTTCGATTCGTATAAGATCGTCGATACCGACCCGCGGGTGCCGGACGGGCATGCAGGGTTCATTACCGTCTGCAGCGTGACTCTTGACGGAGTGATGCAAAAGGGGGGAATTCCCACCCGCCTTGAGTATGCCGGACGGCTTGCCGTCAAAGAGGGATCGACTGCCGAGTTCATCGACCTGATCGGCTACCGGGGAACCAGCATTGATCCGCTGCAGCTCTTCATATCTGCGGGTCTTACGTCGATTAACCGTCTGGTCAATGCGAAATGCGGCATTGCTCTTGCAAATATCCGTGATGTTCCCGTCGCCGCGAAGGGTCAGGTAGAGCAGATCATCGACCAGATGAAGGAGTGTGGTTTTGTCTTCCCCGCCGACATCGGGATCGGAGCATTCAACCTGCGTGAACACCCATACCGTCTCCCCATTGTCGCCTTCAGCGGGATGAACCTCATCGGGAACGCTATCGAGAAGGGCTATCTGCTCCGGACGGAGATCGGTGCCGGTAGTATTCCGTTCTCAAAGATATCGGATGCTAGGTGATCCAGACAAAGTCGTCGTCCGGATCGGTATCATCATCTTTTTGTTTCTTCCCGGTTTCTGTCCGCGTGGTATGGTCGATGACGTTGAGCCCGCTCCGGGACGGCACCACCTCGCGGGGTTTCCCGGCGCCCCTGTCAAATCCGCGTCCCGACCTGCCGAGCAGATCGTCCGAGGGGCGCTGAGGACGGTCGCCGATGCGAACCGTGTCGCCGGAAAAGATCTCGTCCCGTGCCCGCTGCCCTCCCTGCTTCAGTGAAACGGCTTCACCTGTCATGGTGCCCTCCTTCGGCCGCTGCACGGGTTTGACGGAGGCAGTGAAGCCCGATGAGGCATCGAGTTCTTTCGGCGCGCTGTTTGCCCGGATCTCCTTTGGGCCGAAGACGCCGTTCTTTGGTGCGGGAGCGGATGAAACAACAGTTTTTCGCGTGATATCTATCTCTCTTTTCCCTTCCTTCCCCGGGAGAACGATTGTGTCCTCGTCTCCACGCACTGCTGCCCGGGGGATCGTCTCGATAGTATCGTCTCTAAACTTCTTCTCTCCTTTCGACCCGGGAAGGGAGATCATCTCGTCCTTCTCTTCCGTTGCCTCTCCTGCCATCTCCTCGTCACCGTCCTCTTCGCCGTATTCTTCGGGGCGGTACGGCTCCTCTTCGGTCTCGTCCGCCCATGGATAGTCCTCTTTGGGCTCGTCCGCTGGTTCCGGATATGCCTTCTGCCGGCTCTTTCTCTCTTCTTCTTCACGTTCGAGGAGATATTCTATCCTGATCTGATTGATCTCCTCGACCCGCGGAATGTTGTGAAGACCGGAGAGCATGATGATGATGCCGACGTACGATGTATTCTTTACGGGGTAGTCTCCCGATCGCATCTCGAGGCCTGCAATGCTCCGGTCGATCCATTTCCTGACGGTCTGGAACCCCTTCATCGAGAGCTCGGCGGAAGGGCCTGCGATAAGCACCAGCGCCTTGTCGGCACTCGTCAGATCACAGGGTATCGAAGTCTCCTCATACACCGCTCTCTTTGCTAGCGCCACAATACGTGCTGCTTTCTCATGCGACCCCTCGATGAAGTACTTCGACGAGCGCCACCTGTTGAAAAGGTCGAACCAGCTCCCCGGAAGCGGTTCGGCGGCGTATCCTACCGAGACATACCCGCTGCCCTGCAGCGTATTGAGAACCTCCCCCGCATCAAGGACGATCTCTGCCACTTCAAGCCCGGCTTCGTTGAACTCTCCTGCCCGGAGGAGCAGCCCCACCTGCCGTGCGATCCGGTCGTTCAGAAGATCGTACATATCCCGGGGATTCTGCGGGAATGAAGGGATTCTTCGGGCAGCCTGGTTCTTGATGCCCGCCTTCTCTTTTGCAGTGGCCGTGAGCGAGCTCTTCAGTTTGTCGTGCCAGGTCTCGTTATCGAAGAGTATGGTTCCGTCGGTGATCTCCCGGAGCAGTTCGAGATCAGCAGCTGCTTTCGCTGAGATCTTCTTCCCCTCTGCCAGGCGGGGAAGGATGGCAACTGCGAAGATCGGCTCGACATACGAGGTTCTGAGTTCTTTTACGATGATGGGGACAAAGTCGACCATGCTTCCCCCAAGGCCGCAGCAGAGCAGAATTGCATCGATCTCGAGGGTGTCGAGCCGCTGGACCCGTGTCATTACTTCTTCTATATCGATATTGCGGGCGATGTCGTAGGGGTGGTCGGGGTCGATAGGCGGGAAGAATATCCGTGCGGTCTCGGGCAGGTGCCGCAGTTGCAGGAGGGTGTTTGCCTCGATATCGATGGCAACTGCGCTCATGCAGCAGACTTTACTCCGCCGGTCGTGATCGTAGAGCTTGTCCACGATCCGTGCTCCGGCACCGCCAAGGCCAATCGCCAGTACCCGCATATGAAAATCCCGGTTTTTCTTCTGGAGCGGTACAGCCGAAGAGCGATGCATGCAGAGCTCCCAGCCGCACCTGTAAACCATTGATGTGTTTAGCGGAGAATGGAGATATACGTTTCTGCCGCTCGCCAATCCGGCGTGCTGATCTGATATCTCCTATATGGGTGTTGCGGTTCAGCACTCGGCTCTGCCGTGCCCCGTCCCGAAAAGCAGATTTAATCGGCCTTATGGGAGGTTGAAGTAATAATTACTCGTTGTTTTATCTCGCACCGCCGGATATCCGGTTTAAGCGAACTTAAAATGATAATATATTTAAATCTCTGCTGAGTAACTACACAATGAGGTGAATTAGCCTTGACCACATATGGAATCGAATTTGTGCCAGGAAATATCAACGTCAAGCAGGTAGTTAATTACACGAAGCTCGCAGAGTCGAAGGATATCGACTATGCATGGATTACCAACCACTACAACAACCGCCACTGCTACCCGACCCTTGCCATGATCGCAGCCGCGACCGACAGCATCAAGATGGGCCCGGGTATCATGAACGCCTTCACCGACACCCCGGCGGCTATGGCATCCTACATGGCAACCCTGAATGAGATCTCCGACGGCCGTGCAGTCCTCGGTATCGGCCCCGGTGACCTCTCCACGCTCCCGAAGCTTGCCATCTCTCCCGAGAAGCCCGTTGCACGCCTGAAAGAGGCGGTCATCCAGATCAGGAAGCTCCTCTCCGGCGAAGAGGTCAAGAAGACCGGCGACATGGAGTTCTTCGACTATGACGGTGCAAAGCTCACCGGTGTCAACCTCCCCGGCAAGAAGGGCATCCCGGTCTACATCGGCGCCCAGGGACCGAAGGTTCTCGAGCTCGCCGGAACCATCGGTGACGGTGCACTGATCAACGCATCGAACCCCAAGGACTTTGAGATCGCCATCCCGATCATCAAGGCCGCTATGGAGAAGGAAGGCAAGAAGAGCTTCGACGTCGGTGCCTACACCGCTATGTCCATCGACGACAGCGAGAAGAAGGCCCGCAATGCAGCCAAGATCGTTGCAGCATTCATCGCCGCAGGCTCCCCGCCCGCGATCCTTGAGCGCCACAACCTCGACCAGAGCAACGTCGCAAAGATCAAGGATGCTCTTGCCAAGTTTGACTTCAAGACGGTCGGCGGCCTCGTTGGCGACGCAGAGATCGACGCCTTCACCATTGCAGGAACCCCCGACATGGTCAAGCAGAAGTGCGAAGACCTGGCAGCAGCCGGTGTCACGCAGATTATCTTCGGCTCCCCGCTCGGCCCGGACATGACCAAGTCCATCCGTCTGCTCGGCAAGTACGTCGTGTAGACCGGGAAAAACTCCCATTTTCTTTTTCCGTTTGCTTCTCTACCGGCATATTATTATGCTCCGGCCGCCACGCTTGATCTGAAGAGCAATGTTTTCGGTCCGGGAGATTCAGACTGAACGGGGTACTCTCCAGTATCGGCGGGAATCCCTGACCGGTATCAGGTGCCGGATAAGCCCCGCACGGCTACAGCGAAACCTCGATACAGATACCGGGATATGCTACACAGCCGATGGATGTCCGTTCTGCCCGGGCGCGATCGACGTCGAGACGCCGACGTTCGCCGACGGCCTGCGGATCCGGCGCGGTGAAAGCGTCACGTTTCCGAACCTTTACCCCTATTCTGCCTGGCATACCGTGACGGTGATTACACGTGACCATATGGTGGATCACTTCGGAGCGAGACAACTCGCGGATGCGTTCTCCGGGATGGTCGAGTCGCTCGGGCGATGTAGCGGTTACCACAGCATCAACTGGAACTACCTCCCCTCGGCAGGAGCGAGCATTGCCCACCCGCATCTCCAGGGGATAGCAGACCCGATGCCGTCGTGTCTCACAGAGCGGTATCTCACCGCAGGCCACCGGTACCTGAAGAAGCATAACCGGCTCTACTGGGACGACCTCCGGGAGCAGGAACGGAGCTCCGGACGTTTCCTCTTCGAGAACGAGATCTTCTGGTCGGCAAGCCCTGTCCCCCTCGGCGAGCGTGAGGTAAGGGGGCTGCTGCCTCTCTCGACACTCGATGAGATGGAGTCGTACGTCGATCCGCTGGTGTCGGGGCTCCTCCGGATCATCAACCTCTACCGGAGCCTCGGGACACGTGCTTTCAACGTCGCTATATTTTTCGACAGATCCGGCCGTGACCGGGGATACCGGGCATTCTGTTCCGTCATCTCCAGGATGAACCCGAACGGTCTCTGTATCTGTGATTCGGCGTTCATGGAGCGGCTGCACCAGGAACCGATCATCCTCACGCTCCCTGAAGCGCTCGGCGAGTTCTTCCGCCGGGATGCCGGGGGACGTTAATCCGGAATTTCATTCCAAAAGCTACAATGCCGAGTTCTCCTATAGTATCCGCTTATGAGTGATCCCTCTCCCTTCCTGGTCGGAGGCGTCTGGCGGGGAAGTGCCGAGACCGTCCCTGTCTGTTTCCCCTTTACGGGCGAACCTGTCGGGCAGGTATGCCTGGCCGGAGATGCCGATATCGATGATGCCGTCCGTGCGGCGGTATCGGGTTTTGCCGTCACGCGCAGGCTCCCCGCGCACGTTCGCTCACGGATTCTCTATTCACTCGCCGACCGGATAGAGGAGCGGGCAGACGAACTCGTCGAGGCGCTTATTCTCGAGGCGGGAAAGACCCGGACTCTTGCCCGGGGCGAGGTTGCACGGGCGGGGGAGACGATCCGGGTAGCGGCAGAAGAGGCGCGCCGTATCGGCGGTGAGATCCTGCCGCTCGACTGGAGCGCTGCGGGCGAGGGCTATACCGGGTACATCCGCCGGTTTCCGCTCGGGCCGGTTCTCTGCATCACGCCGTTTAATTTTCCGCTGAACCTTGCCTGCCATAAGGTGGGTCCTGCCGTTGCTGCAGGGAACTCTGTGATCCTCAAACCGGCGACGAAGACGCCGCTCTCCGGGCTGCTGCTCGGTGAGATGCTCCTTGCTGCAGGATTTCCGCCGGAGGCTATCAGCGTTCTCCCCTGCAGCAGTGCCCGCGCTGAGCGCCTTGCCGCCGATGAACGGATTGCATACGTGAGTTTTACCGGCAGCCCAAAGGTCGGATGGCACCTCCGCTCGATCGCAAAGAAGCGGATCGGACTTGAGCTTGGGGGAAACGCGGCGGCAATCGTCCATGAGGATGCCGATATCCGGTATGCAGCATCGCGCATCACATCCGGTGGTTTTTCCAATGCCGGTCAGGTCTGCATCTCCGTTCAGAGAGTCTTTGTTCACCGCCGGGTATTTCCGGAGATGCTCGAGGCACTCCTTGAGAGAGTCAGCCTCCTGAAGGTTGGTGATCCCCGGGAGAGCGATACCGATATCGGGCCGATGATCTCGGCGGCAGCTGCCGCCGACGCTGCGGAGAAGGTTGCCGAAGCGGTCAGGGGGGGTGGGCGGGTTCTGCATGGAGGCAGCGTCGCCGGCGCACTCTTCTCCCCGACTGTTCTTATTGAGACCACGCCTGCGATGCGGGTGAACAGCACCGAGGTCTTTGCTCCGGTGATCACCGTCACCCCGTACGACACCTTCGACGAAGCGCTTGCCTATGCCAACGACTCGCCCTTCGGCCTTCAGGCCGGAGTGTTTACCCGCGACATCCGGCGTATCATGCAGGCGTTCGACGATCTCTCTGTCGGTGGTCTTCTGATTAACGACATCCCCACGTTCAGGATGGATCATATGCCGTACGGCGGCGTGAAGGCGTCGGGCCTCGGGCACGAGGGTCCCCGGTATGCTATCGAAGAGATGACCGAGATGCGGATGATGGTCGTCAACATGGGCGGGTCGGATCGCTGACCGTCCGGATTCGCCTTTTTCAAAGATACGTTCCCTGTGCCGGGGAAAAAAGGGTATTGTTGGTTTACTCGGGTTTGCTGATGAGTGCCGTCTTTGCGACGATCTCACCGGTCTTCTTGTGGGGCTTTCTGATGACTGCGTCGGTGCTCTTCTCGATCTCGCGGGCTTCCTCGCAGAGGAGCATGGCCTGGCGCATCATCTCGTGGGCGCTGGAGACGATCGGGATGTATTTCTCCCATTCCTTGGTCATGAAGCAGCCCTTGACGTTGACGCCGGCAACGGACTGTGCGATCTCATATGCTGCACGTGCCTTTGCAAGTGCGTAGGGGTTTGAGAACTCGCCGTCGACAGCCTTGTCGGAGGTCATGACGACCTTCGGCAGTGCAAGGTCTGCGCCCTTCTTGCCGGCCTTGACCTGGTCGATGACCTTGTCGAGTTCGAACTGCATCTTTCTGAACGCGCCGGTGACGGAGAGAACCTTCACGAGGTTGCCGTTGTAGTCCGCCATCTCGATGGGGTCAAGGAACTCGCGGCGTGCACCGATCATGGCGTCTGCCTTCATGATGATGTAGCCGAAGTTGCTGGCCTTGAGGGCCTCGAACTGCTCCTTCTTGGTGGTGATGTCGTCGGTGATGACGACGCAGGGGATTCCTGCCGCCGCGAGCGCCTCACGGGCACCGGTGGGTCCGGGGAGGATGCCGTTCGGGGAAACGACGATGCAGAAGTCGGGGCCCCAGGCCTTCATATTGTTGACGACACGGTCGATATCCTCGGGCTGGAGCTTCGTGCCGGAGGTTGCCATGAAGGTGATCATGTCTTCCCGGTCCGCACGCTCATCGAGGAGCAACTCAGCCATAACGCCGCTGGCGATGTTGCCTAGTTTTGCAATTCCTACTTTAACTACCACTTTTTACACCTCTCAAATTTGAGAACACGATAATATCACCGAATTCTCATATAAACATTTTGAAATTTCCTCTCGCGGTCTCCCTCTCCGTGCAGGGATGTTAAGGAAAAGTGTTTAAGTTGTATGGTGGTACATACTATGACAATGAAGCAGGGGCTCCTCACCGACCGTCAGAAGGAAGTTTTGCGATACCGCAGGAAGGGTCTCACCCAGCAGCAGATTGCCGAGATCATCAGAACCTCGAAGGCAAATGTCTGCACCATCGAAAAAGCTGCTCTTGAGAATATCTCACGTGCACGGGAGACGATAGAGTTTCTCTATACGCTCGATGCGGCGCACCTCTGTACTCTCAAGGCGGGCACGGACCTCTTAAAGACTCCGGAGATCATCTACGACGAAGCCGAAAAGGTGGGTATCAAAGTCAAGTACGATACTATCTCCCTCATCAACAGGCTCCGCGACTCGAACCCCGAGCGGTTCAGAGCCCGGTACATCCGCGAGGACGTTGAGGTCTACATCAACGAAGACGGTGAACTCTACTTCGGATGATCCGACAGTTTCATCCATGAGGGGTAAGAAGAGCGCATCGGGATGAACGGTGGCAGGAGATCATGCCGTTTCGGAAAGATCCGGTGTCGGATTGATATGGGATGCTGCCCCTCCCTGCAGCCCGGAGCAGATTGCCCGGGAACTTTCTCTTTCTGCAGAATTTATGCACGATCCGATAAGAAGGTTTATATCTGATTTGCGGCTAAATTTAAGAAACCGCTCTGAGATGCGCCGTTCTTTATCGTCGATGAAACAAGGTTGTATAAGCCTTGGATTGCCACGATCTCGCGGCTCCTCCATTGTTGGCTGGAGCTTGAGGTGCGGCGGCGTGTCACAGACAACGCGGGTGACAAAACCACATGGTCGAACCCTCCTTGCGGAGGGCGATGTCGAGAAGGAGTTGTGCTCCGGCACAACGGGTTGACAGAAGCTGGATCTGACCGAGGTGACGGGCGAACGCTCAGTGCAGCGAGCCCACTTCCGGACGCTTTCCGGAAACGCCGGGGGGTCAGGATCTATTCGAGAAGACTGGATAATCTGGTGCACGCCAGGAAGAGGAGTCTGCCTCTACCCTATGGGTTGCGGCCGTTTTCCGGTGGAGATCTCCATCGGCGGTGTATGCCCGGGTACGGGGGCAGACGCTACAGTCGGATACCGTTCCCTTCCACGCCATGCTGCTTCGGGGCCATATGCGCCCTGTGCAGCATCGATGTCACGCCCCTAGCGGGTTCGCCGACATTCAACTGACGATCTGCCGACCTGCTCGGCAGCATCGATGCATCCTCTCGGGGGGTTTTTGAAAACCTTCCGGGGCTGCTCGGACTGATCCGGGACGCTGAGGCGGTTTGTCTCCAGGGTTCCCGGTTCGGTGCATCACAATACAACGCACGAAGGGTTGATAGAAACATGCCGAAGATAAACAGGCCACGCAGAGGATCCCTCGCATACAGTCCCAGAAAGCGTGCAAAGAGCCCGGTTCCGAAGTACGGTGCCTGGCCCGAGTACAACGGGACCCCGATGGTGCAGGGATTTGCCGGGTACAAAGTTGGTATGACTCACCTTGTCATGGTGGACGACCATAAGAACAGTCCTACCGAAGGCAAAGATGTGACGGTACCGGTGACGGTTATTGAAGTACCCCCCATGAAAGTGGCGGGTGTACGTGCTTACACGAGCGATACATACGGCAAGCACGCGCTGACCGAGGCCTGGTCCGACTCTCTCGACGAGGAGCTCGGCCGCCGGATCAACATGCCGAAGAACCACGATCGCGCCGCCGCTATCGACGCCATGAAGGCAGCGGTCGAGGCGGGCAAGGTCGTTGAGATCTATGCTCTGGCATATACGCAGCCCTCCGGGCTCACCGGTGTTCCGAAGAAAGTGCCCGACCTTATGGAGATGCGGATCTCCGGAGGCAGCATTGCGGATCAGCTCGCCTATGCGACCGATCTCCTCGGTAAAGAGGTCGGCATCTCCGGGATCATCGAGACCGGTGCATTCGTCGACGTCACCGCCATCACCACCGGAAAGGGTACCCAGGGTCCGGTTAAGCGCTGGGGCATCCAGGTGCGCAAGCGCAAACACTCCCGCGGCGGCAAGAAGCGCCATATTGGAAACCTTGGGCCGTGGACACCACACCACGTCCGGTGGCAGGTTCCCCAGATGGGTCAGTGCGGCTACCACCAGCGGACCGAGTTCAACAAGCGCATCCTGAAAGTAGGCAACAACGGCGATGAGATCACGCCTGCAGGGGGTTTCCTCCACTATGGTATGGTTCGCGGCCCGTACGTCCTTGTCAAGGGATCGGTTCCCGGACCGACAAAGCGGCTTGTACGGCTGAGATCTGCAATCCGGCAGGGTGAGCATGCGGCACGGACGCCGGCGATCAACTTCGTCAGTGTCCAGAGCAAGCAGGGGTGACGCGTCAATGAAGGCATACATTAGAACACTGAAGGGAGAGCGTGCAGAGGATATCGATCTTCCTAGCGTCTTCGCGGAAGAGTACAGACCAGACCTGATTAAGCGGGCAGTTCTTGCACTCCAGAGCACCCGGTTCCAGCCGCACGGAACGAATCCGTATGCCGGCCTCCGGACATCTGCAGCATCCTGGGGAAGCGGCCGTGGTGTCGCCCAGGTTCCGAGGCTGAAGAACGGTAGCAGGGTTGCCCGGATTCCACAGGCTGTGGGAGGACGAGCGGCTCACCCGCCGAAGGTCGAGAAGATCCTCGTCAAGCAGATAAACCAGAAAGAGAAACAGAAGGCTCTTCGCTCTGCTATTGCAGCTACAGTCTGTACCGACCTCGTTCGCGAGCGCGGGCACCTGTTCGAGGGAGACCTCCCGCTGGTTCTCGAAGACCAGTTTGAAGGACTCACCCGCACGAGCGATGTCATTGCAGCCCTCACCGCCGTTGGTATCTACGCCGATGTCGAGCGCGCAAAGAGCAGCAAGAAGGTCAGGGCAGGCCGGGGTACCATGCGTGGCCGCCGCTACAAGCAGCGAAAGAGTGTCCTGATCGTCACGGGAGACCAGCCGCTCCGCGCCGCCCGGAACCTTGCCGGTGTCGACTCCGTCACAGTGAACCAGCTGAACACGGAACTCTTAGCACCCGGCACCCAGGCAGGCCGCCTGACTCTCTGGACGGCTTCCGCCCTGCGGAAACTGGAGGGATACTAAATGGTACTGAAACATCCGTTTGTCACTGAAAAAGCGACGATGATGCTTGAGAACGAGAGCAAACTTCAGTTTCTGGTAAAAAACGACGCATCCAAGCAGGATATCAAGCGCGATCTTGAGAAGTCGTTCGGAAAGGAAGTCACGCAGGTTCGGACGATGATGACCATGAAGGGCCGGAAGAAGGCCATCGTGAGTTTTGCGGACGAAAAAGCCGCTGAAGAGATTCTCAGCCGGCTTGGCATAATGTAAAGGTGAGTGGCAATGGCACATCGAATTATTGCACAGAGCCGTGGTAAGGGCGGCCCGACATACCGGGCGCCTTCGCACCGGTATAAAGCTGCCCTGCGGCACCTGGGATCCAACACCATAACCGTAAAAGGGCGCGTCATCGACATCGAACACGATCCGGCACGCCACACACCGATTGCCCTGGTGAAACTCGAGAGCGGGAGCAAGGAGTACATGCTCGTTACCGAGGGTCTCGGCGTCGGTGACGAGGTAGCCTGGGGTGCTGATGTTGAGATGAAGAATGGAAATACGCTGCCGCTTCGGTCGATCCCGGTCGGGGCGTACGTCTGCAACATCGAGGCACGGCCGAACGACGGTGGCAAATTTGTTCGTTCGAGCGGTGTTCAGGCACTCATCATCGGTAAGTCCGACGACGGCAGAGTCGGCGTTCGGATGCCGAGCGGGAAGAACAAGTGGTTCAACGGTGTCTGCATGGCGACGGTCGGTATCGTTGCCGGTGGCGGACGAAGTGAAAAGCCGTTCGTCAAGGCAGGTAAGAAGCACCACCACGTCAAGTCCTCCGCAGAGAAGTGGCCGCGCGTGAAAGGTGTCTGCATGAACGTCATCGACCACCCGTTCGGTGGCGGTGGCCACCAGCACTGCGGCCGGCCGAAGACCGTTGCACGCGGTACCTCCCCGGGAAGAAAGGTCGGATCGATCGCCGCCCGGAGAACCGGCAAGTGGAAGAAGTGAGGGGTGTAGAGTATGGCAAAGAAGACACAGAAGAGATTACCGAGACGGCGGGAGGAGTTCACCTACCGCGGTCTCTCTATCGAGGATCTGCAGGGTATGGGCATCTCGGAACTGATGCCCCTCATGCCCTCCCGTGCCCGCCGGAAGTTCGAGCGTGGTTTCTCGAAGGGGCATGAAAAGCTCCTCTCCGAGATCCGGGCCGGCGATGAGAATATCCGGACGCACCTTCGGGACATGGTTATCATCCCCGAGATGATTGGAAAGACGATTGAGGTCTATAACGGAAAGGATTTCGTGAAAGTAGAGATCCAGCCCGAGGCCGTCTTCCACTACCTCGGTGAATTCGCACTGACCCGCAGGAGAGTTTCGCACGGTAGTGCCGGTATCGGTGCAACCCGGTCGAGTAAGTATGTACCGTTGAAGTGATGGCTATGGCAAGGACGGATTATTCGGTTCAGGAAAAGGGCGAGACCACTGCACGGGTAAAAGCAAACGAGCTGCCCGTATCGCCCAAGCACTCCATTGAGATTGCCAGGTTCATCAAGAACAGGAACACTGTCGAAGCGCGGGCATACCTCGCTGACGTTGTGGCGCTGAAGAAGGCGATCCCCTTCAAGCGGTTCAACCGGAACGTCGCCCACAAGCGCGGTCTTGACAAGTGGGACGGCGGCCGTTACCCCGTGAAGGCGGCAACGGCATACATCAAGCTGCTCGAGTCGGTCGAGAAGAACGCCGAGTACATCGGCCTTGATGCAACGAAGCTCGTCATCACCCATGCCGCTGCAAACCGGGGTCGTGGGTTTAAGGCCTTCTTCCCCCGTGCGATGGGTCGCGCGACCCCGAAGCGCCGGGAGACCGTGAACATCGAACTCATCGTCACCGAGGTGGAGTGATGGCAGTAGAGAAGAAATTCATCAGTGACGGCGTTCGTAAGGTCTGTGTGGAGAAGTACTTCGCACACGAGCTGAAGCGCGCCGGCTATGGCGGTATGGATATTACCCGGACGCCTCTCGGCACCCAGGTGACTATCTGGGCAGAGAAGCCCGGTATCGTTATCGGGAAGGGCGGAAAGCAGGTGCGCCAGATCACCCAGGATCTCGCCACCGAGTACGGTATCGAGTCGCCGCAGGTGGAAGTTCAGCAGGTGCAGAACCCGAACTTCAACGCACAGATCATGGCCGAACGCCTGGCAAACGCCCTCGAGCGTGGCTGGTACTTCAGAAAGGCCGGTCAGAGCACTATCCGGCGCGTCATGGATGCAGGAGCGCTCGGTTGCGAGGTCATCATCGCCGGTAAGCTGACCGGTGCCCGTGCCCGGACACAGAAGTTCGTCGAGGGCTACATCAAGCACTGCGGCGAACCGAGTGAGACCATCGTCGAGAAGGGTTACGCAATCGCCATCAAGAAACTCGGTCTTATCGGCGTACAGGTCAAGATCGTGCCTCCGGATGCACGTATGCCCGACACTTTCGAGGTTCTTCCTCCTACCAAGAAGAAGACTCCCGAGCCGGTCGTTGAGGTCGAGGAAGTCGGCGACGAGTTTGAGGAAGAACTTGTAGAGTCCATCGAGGACGTGTACATGGAGGAGAGATAGATGGCAATCTTTCGAGCAGAGGAAGTGCACCAGCTCTCCGATGTCGAACTCCAGGAACAGGGGCAGAAGCTGCAGCTCGAGCTCGTGCAGGAGCGCGGCAAGGTCAGCGCTGGTGGTGCCACGGAGAACCCCGGACGGATACGTGAGATCAGGAGAACGATTGCACGTATCAAGACCGAGCAGAACAGCAGGAGAAGGGCATGATCTCTCCCCAGAACGTTCTTCGGCACGAGCTCATCGGCATGAACGTTCTGGTAGTCGGCGCCAGTAACAAAAGCCTCGTCGGTCTTTCCGGCAGGATCATCGATGAAACCCGGAACACGCTGGTCATCGCGACCGAGCGTGGAGAAAAGCGGATCCAGAAGAGATACAGCATCCTTCAGATCCGCCTTCCCGGGGGAGATCTCGTAGAGATCGACGCTTCAACACTGGTGTCGCAGCCTGATAAACGCATTACAATGCGCATGAAACTATAAGAGGGTGAACGATGGCAAAAGATATTGGATTGAACGTCCCGGTCCCGGAGAAGGATTGCGGCGACGTGAATTGTCCGTTTCACGGCAGTTTGCCGGTACGCGGCCAGGTGATTACCGGCAAAGTCGTGAGCGATCGTATGAACGGCACGGTCGTAGTGGAGCGTGACTACCTGCACTACGTCAAGAAATACAAACGATACGAAAAGCGCAGTTCGAAACTTCACGCTCACAGCACGCCGTGTATCAATGCGGCTATCGGTGATATGGTGAAGATTGCCGAATGCAGGCCGCTTTCCAAGACGAAGACCTTCGTTGTTGTCGAGGTGCTGAAGGAATGAAGGCGAAGCAGTCGACTATCCCGCGGGCGCTGAACACCGGTTCGAGGATGGTCTGTGCAGACAATACCGGAGCCCGTATGGTACAGGTCATCTCTGTCGACCGGTTCCACGGTGTCCGGCGGAGGCAGCCGTGCCTCGGCATCGGCGACCTTGCAACGGTGACCGTCAAGAAGGGCACTCCCGAGATGCGCCGGAAACTTGAAAAAGCGGTCGTCATCAGGCAGAGGAAAGAGATGCGCCGTCCGAACGGTCTCCGGGTCTCGTTCGAGGATAACGCAATGGTTATCGTGAACGAGCGCGGCGAGCCCAAAGGAACCGAGATCAAAGGTCCCGTCCCCCGTGAGGTGGCGGAACGTTTCCCGAAGATCGCCTCCATGGCGACGATCATTGTATGAGGTGCGGCTAATGGTTCGCGTAATCAGTAAACAACCCAGAAAACAGCGCAAAGCACGCTATACCGCACCCATTCATCAGAAGGGACGGTTCCTTTCCGCTTCGCTTGCTCCGGCTCTCCGGGAGAAGTACAGCACCCGCCGGACCCGGGTCGTCACGGGAGATACCGTCAAGGTCTTCCGCGGCGATTTTGCCGGCGAAGAGGGCATTGTCGACGGAGTCGATATGAACAAGTGCAAACTGCTTGTGCACGGTGTGATGGTGACCAAGGCCGACGGAACCGAGGTTCCGCGTCCGGTCGATCCCTCAAACGTGCAGATCACGAAGCTCAACCTCAAGGACAAACTGCGTGAGACGAGACTTGGGGAGGGTAAATAATGTCGAAGCATCTGAAGCGTCTGGTGGCACCCGACTCCTGGCATATTCCAAAGAAAGTAAAGAAATTCGTATCGAAGACGGCTCCGGGCCCGCACAACGCACAGGCGATGCCGATCGGTGTCTGGCTCCGGGAGCACGCGAAGCTCGCCAACAATATGAAAGAGGTCAAGCAGATCCTCTCGCAGCGCGCCGTCATCGTGAACGGTAAGCCTGTCTCTGACCCGAAGCTCGGTATCGGGGTCTTTGATATTATCGCGATCCCGAAGATCGGCCGGTACTACCGGATTCAGCTCGACATGCGCGGCAGGCTGGTCTCCGTCGAGATCCCCGAGGAAGCGGCACAGGCCCGTCTCTGCAGAATCCGTGACAAGACGATCGTCAGGGGCGGCAAAGTGCAGCTCAACCTCAACTACGGTGCTAACGTCATCGCCGACAACACCTACAAGCCGAAGGACTCGATTGTCCTCACGCTCGGCGGCGAGAACCGTTTCACGATCACGGATCACTTCCCCTTCGCGATCGGCAACACGGCCATGATCATCGGTGGACGCCACTCCGGCAAGATCGGCACCGTCGTCGAGATCACGAAGACCCCGAGCAGTGTTCCAAACCGCGTGACACTCGAGGACACGGGGTCGAACACCCGGTTCGACACCATCGAAGAGTACATCTTCATGGTCGGCAAGTCCGGATATGTCCCCGGCGAACTGAAGCTGGAGGCTGAAGAATGACCGCAATGCAGGATATCTATATCGATAAGGTCATTGTTCACATGGGCGTCGGCGAGAGCGGCGAGCGACTGGTGAAAGCTGAAGATATCGTAAAAGCTATCACCGGCCAGAAACCCGTCCGCACCATCGCAAAGAGAACGCAGCCGGCGTTCGGTATCAGGAAGGGCGCTCCGATCGGGTGCAAGGTCACCCTCCGGAGAAAGACCGCAGAGTCGTTCGTAGAGACCGCTCTCGCCATTATCGAGCGGAACCTTGCCACATCGCAGTTCGACCGGACGGGCAACGTCTCTTTCGGTATCGAAGAGCACACCGACTTTCCGGGTATGAGCTACGATCCGACGATCGGTATCTACGGCATGGACATCAATGTCGTGCTTGAGCGCAAGGGCGTTCGGATCGCACGAAGATCCGTTGAACGGCGAAAGCTCCCGGCCAAGCAGAAGGTAAGCAAGGACGAAGCGATAGCGTTCATGCGTGAGCGCTACCAGGTGGAGGTGTAATACAATGGCAGAACAGAAGACAAACACCCCCGAAGGAAGTTCTGTAAAGAAGTTCGGCCGTGGTGCGAACGAGTGCCGGATCTGCGCACGAAAGCAGGGTCTCGTACGCCGGTACAATATCTACTTCTGCCGCCAGTGCTTCCGCGAGTGGGCATCGAAGATGGGCTTTAAGAAGATGAACTGAGGGATGCGAATATGGCACGATTAAATCCAATTGCCGACGCGATGTGCAGCATCAAGAACGCCGGTGATGTAGGTAAGAGCGAAGTATACATCGAACCGGCCAGCAAACTCCTCGGCGCAATGCTGCGCATCATGGAGGAGAAGAACTATATCGCCGGCTTCGAGTTCATCGAGGACGGACGTGGCGGTCAGTTCCGCGTCCAGCTTCGTGGTACCATCAACAAATGCGGTGCAGTCTCGCAGCGGTTTGCAGTGGGTCTCGATGAGATGGAATACTGGGAGTCGCAGTTTCTCCCTGCCAAGAACTTCGGCATTCTCATCGTCTCCACGTCACGCGGCGTCATGTCTCACGAACAGGCACGGGCCGAAGGTATCGGCGGTCAGCTGTTGGGATACGTCTACTAGAGGGAGTTGCAGAGATGGGAATCACAAGAACTGTTGAGATCCCGGGCGACGTGACTGTCACCCTCGAAGGGACGATCCTGAAGGTCTCCGGTCCGAAAGGCAGCAACGAGCGCGATATGCGGTACCCGCAGATCAAGATCGTGATTGAGAACGACGAACTCGTCATCTCCACGCGCTCCGACAAGAAGCAGTTCCTCGCAATGTGCGGAACGATTGCAGCACATTCGAAGAACATGATCCGGGGTGTCCGGGAGGGCTTTGAGTACAACATGAAAGTGGTGTACAGCCATTTCCCGATCCAGATGAAACTGCAGAACGATCGCCTTGAGATCAACAACTTCCTTGGCGAGAAGCAGCCCCGTATCGCGAAGATCGTTCCGGGCGTGACCGTGAAGGTCGGCAACGACGAGGTCACCGTGAGCGGCATCGACAAGGAGAAGGTAGGTAACACTGCAGCGAATATCGAGCACGCCACCAGGATCACCAAGCGCGATCCCCGCGTGTTCCAGGATGGTATCTATATCATCGAGAAGGCGTGATGGAGATGGAAGAGAGGAAGAGATTAATCCGTGTCCGTTCACAGCACAACAAGCCGAGCTTCAAGCGCAGAGGCCTTGCGCAGAAGAAGCAGCTTGAGGACACATGGAGACGCCCGCGCGGTCTGCACAACAAGCAGCGGAGACAGTTCAAGGCCAAGGGAGCAATCCCTCAGGCAGGATACGGAAGCCCTGCTGCGGTACGCGGATTCCACCCGAGCGGATACGAAGAAGTACTGGTCTTTGCTCCGAGCGAACTTGCCGGAGTGAACCCGGAGACCCAGGCCGTCAGGATCGGCGGAACGGTCGGCGGGAGAAAGCGCGTGATCATCCAGGAGCAGGCACTCAGACTCGGCCTGAAAGTCCTGAACGCAAAGGCAGTCACTGCCCCGGAGACGGAGTCTGCACCCGAGGTGAGCGAGAATGAGTGATCTCGCCAACCAGAAGCGGATCTCCGCTTCGATCCTGAAGTGCGGTCTGAACCGCGTGTGGCTCGACCCCGAGCGGATGGCGGACATTGAGGCTGCAATCTCCCGTGATGACCTGCGTGGTCTCATCGACGAGGGCGCGATCAAGGCACGGCGCGTGAAAGGAAACAGCCGTGGCAGGGCACGCGAGACGATCGCCAAGAGGGCATACGGTCACCGTAAGGGCCCCGGGTCGAGAAAGGGTGCCGCAGGCGCCCGTAACCCGAGCAAACGCGTCTGGATCCGTAAGATCCGTGCACAGCGCCGGGTACTCCGCGAGATGCGGGACGACGGAACCATCGAGCGCCCCCTGTATCGTCTGATGTACCGGCGATCTTCGGGTGGTCAGTTCCGGAGCGTTGCACACCTGAAAGCACAGGTGGAACTCCAGGCTGGGAGGATGAAATAATGGCAACCGGACCAAGATACTTTGTTCCCTTCCGCAGGAGAAAGGAAGGGAAAACCGACTACTACAAACGTATGAACCTCCTGGTCGCCGATGCACCCCGCATGGTCGTCCGGAAGACGAACCGCCAGATCATCGTGCAGCTGGTCGTCCCTGAGATGATCGGCGACAAGACGCTGGTCGCGGCGTACTCGAGCGAGCTTGCTGCATACGGGTATGAGGGTTCGACGTCGAACACGCCCGCAGCATACCTCACCGGAATGCTCTTTGCCGCAAAGGCACTGAACGCAGGATACGACGAGGCAATCCTGGATATCGGCCTGCACAGGGCAAAACCCGGCGCACGGGTCTTTGCCGCACTGAAAGGTGCGGTCGACGCCGGGCTTGAGGTACCGTACGGGGAGTCCATTCTTCCCGACGAGAGCCGCCTCAAAGGTACCCATATCGCGGAGTATGCTCCCGAAAGGGCCGGGAATTTAGTTGAGAACGTAGAAAAAGTGGCAGATGCCATCATGAAGGAGCTGGCGTGATATGGCGTACGAACAGGTGGAATGGGTTCCGCTCACTGGTCTTGGCCGGGCTGTTGCCGCAGGCGAGATTACGAGCATCGATGAGGTGCTTGCGAGTGGCCATCCGATCAAGGAACCGCAGATCGTCGATGCACTGCTGCCCGACCTTGAGGATGAAGTGCTCGATATCAACATGGTGCAGCGGATGACCGATTCGGGTCGCCGTGTTAAGTTCCGTGCCGTAGTGGTCGTCGGCAACCGTAACGGATATGTCGGTTTCGGCCAGGGCAAGGACGCACAGGTCGGTAATGCAATCCAGAAAGCGATTGCAGATGCAAAACTCAATGTCCTGAAGGTCAGGAGAGGCTGTGGAAGCTGGGAGTGTGGCTGTGACCTCTCTCACTCCATCCCGGTTGAAGTAACGGGCAAAGCAGGCAGTGTCAAGGTGACGCTCAAACCGGCACCGCAGGGACTTGGTCTCGTGACCGGAGACATCTCAAAGAAGGTACTGCAGCTTGCAGGCATCAAGGATGTCTGGGCGTTTACCAAGGGACAGACCAGGACGACCATCAACTTTGCAAAGGCGACTTTCGAGGCGCTGAAGCAGACGAATATGGTACGGATCGGGGGTTTCGAATAATGTACGCAGTTGTTCAGGTACGTGGTGTCGTCAATACCGGACGCGAGATCAAGGACACGCTGAAGATGCTCCGTCTCCACCACATCAACCATTGTGTCATCGTTCCCGACACCCCGGCATACCTCGGTATGATCCGGAAGGTGAAGGACTTCGTCGCGTACGGCGAGGTTGACGCTGAGACGCTCGCTACCGTCCTGCGCACCCGTGGAAGACTCACCGGGGATCAGAAGCTGACCGACGAGTATATCCGGGAGAACACCCGGTTCGGCAGCATTGAAGAGTATGCGCAGGCACTCGTGAACGGAGATGCCGATATCAAGGACGTAGCTGAGATGAAGCCGGTGCTGAGACTGCATCCACCTCGAAAGGGCTATAAAACTATCAAGCGAACCTTTCAGCAGGGTGGGGCTCTCGGCTACTATGGCTGTGAGATCAACGATCTCCTCCACAAGATGAGGTGAGATGGGTGCCGGTAAATAAGAGATCCAAATACAGAGGCTCGCGGACCTGCGGAGGCGGAACGCACAAGAACAGGCGTGGCGCCGGAAACCGGGGAGGAAGAGGACGGGCAGGTCACCGTGACCACCGCTTCTCACACTTCCTTCTCTACGGCGAGTTGCACAACGGAAAGCACGGGTTCGTCTCGAAGACGGGTGTATCCGTGAACGCTCTCGATATCGGAGCTATCGACCAGATGGTGAGCGCACTCTTAGAGAGTGGTCTTGCGACGGAGGAGGGTGACCTCGTCACCATCGACGCCTCTGACATCGGTATCGAGAAGGTTCTCGGTGGCGGGAAAGTCACCAGAAAACTGAATATTTCTGCCGGAGCGTTCTCAGAACGTGCCAAGGCAAAGATTGAAGAGATGGGCGGTCAGGCAACCACCGCTTAACTAAATTTTTCCAGGTGAAAACATGGCGAGTCTGCTGGATAGACTTGAACCCTTGCTTGCAGCAATGCCTGCGGTCAAAAGTCCGGAGGGCCACGTTCACTTCAAAAATAAGTTGTTGTGGACGCTCGGGATTCTGCTCCTGTACTTTGTGCTGACAAATATCACTGTCTTCGGGCTCTCTCCTGAGTCACAAGATTTCTTCGCATTTTACCGAGCCCTGCTTGCCGGTGCGAGCGGTTCGCTCCTGCACCTCGGTATCGGGCCGATCGTCACCGCATCGATCGTGCTGCAGCTGCTCAAGGGTGCCGATATCCTGCAGATAGATACCAGTGAGGCGCGTGGGCAGGTCATGTACATGGGCCTGCAGAAGATGCTCATCCTTGTGATGATCGTTATCGAGGCCATCCCGATGATCGTCGGCGGTTCCATGCTCCCCGACCCTGCAGTCGCCATAGGGCTCTTCGGCGGTAATACGGCGATCGTTTCGCTCCTGATATTCATCCAGATCTGCATCGGCGGAGTGCTGGTTATGTTCATGGACGAGGTGGTCACCAAGTGGGGTGTCGGTTCCGGTGTGGGTCTCTTCATCGTCGCCGGTGTCTCGGAGGGTCTCGTGAACGGGTTCTTAAACTGGGAGGCAGTGAGCGATCAATTCCCGGTCGGATTCTTCCCGAGGCTCTTCTCCATCGCTATGGAAGGTGGAAACTTCCTCGAGTACTTCGGGACGGATGTCCTCGCCCTCATCACGACCCTCGCGATCTTCCTGATCGTCGTCTACGTCGAGTCTACCCGGATTGAGATTCCGCTCGCCCATACGGCCGTTCGTGGAGCCCGGGCACGGTTCCCGGTCAAGCTCATCTACGCGAGTGTGCTGCCGATGATCCTCGTCCGTGTGCTGCAGGCGAACATCCAGATGATAGGCATGTTCCTCTCGAACGTCGGCATTACCATCTTCGGTGAGTTCCAGGGGCAGACCCCGGTAAGCGGGCTCATGTACTATCTCGCCCCGATCAACTCGCCGCAGGACTGGATGTGGTGGCTCAGCGACCTCGGGCACGCCCCGTGGGAAATCCTCATACGTATGGGCGTTGATATCACATTCATGGTGGTCGGGGGTGCGGTGTTCGCCCTCTTCTGGATTAAGACGGCAGGCCTTGATTCCAAGGATGTGGCCCGTCAGATCCAGATGAGCGGGATGCACATTCCCGGGTACCGGCGCAATGCCCAGGTGCTCGAGAAGTACCTGGATCGGTATATCCCGAGGGTCACCATCATCGGTGGCGCGTTCATCGGTGTGCTGAGTGTGGTCGCCAACCTCTTCGGTGTGATCGGCGCAGTCGGTGGGACCGGTCTGCTGCTCGCGGTGAGTATCACCTATCGTCTCTACGAAGAGATTGCGAGCCAGCAGATCATGGAGATGTACCCGTTCATGCGGCAGTTCTTCGGAAAGGAGTAGACCCTGCAGGGTCTACTCATGAAAGAGTGAAGCCGCAGGGGCCATTCCTCTTCGGGGGGGACGGTTTAACCTTCCTCGAAGATGAGTGTCTCCACATGAGTTACCCATAGGAGTGAGAGAAGTTGGGAAAGAAAGTCGTCGTTACGGGGGTTCCCGGTGTCGGGAAGACCACCGTTATCACCGGTGCGATGGAGATACTCGCTAGCGAGGGAATCACCTACGAATCGATCAATTTTGGCACGTTCATGTTCGAGCTTGCCGAGAAAGAGAAACTTGTCAGCAACCGTGACGAGATGCGCAAGCTCGACCGGGACGTGCAGAAGCGCCTGCAGAGCGGGGCTGCTTCCGGTATTGCAGCAAGAAGTGGCAACGCAAATGTGATCATCGATACGCACAGCAGCGTAAAGACCCCGAAGGGGTATCTTGCAGGTCTCCCCGAGTGGGTGCTGCGCGAACTGATGCCCGACGTGATCGTGCTTGTCGAGACCGATGAAGATCAGATTCTGCTCCGGCGTCTCGGCGACGAGTCGCGTGTCCGCGATCTGGAGGGCAGCCGCTCCATAACGGAGCACCAGCAGTTCAACCGCTCGGTATCCGCGGCATATGCGATGTACACCGGCTGCACGATCAAGATTATCCGAAACGAAAATTACCTCCTCGACAAGGCCGTCGCCGAGATGGTCGAGGTGCTGAGGTAACACGTCATGGTAGACCTGAAGAAACACGGTGCAACTATTGCACTTCTTTTTACCCTCCTCGTGATGCTCTCCTACAGTGTCGAACCGATACGGGTGGGAGTCGGCTCAGCTATGGATGCACTGCTCGGACCGCTGCTCGACGTCTACGGGGTGCCCTTCTTCGTGATGATCCTGATTCTCTCCGGCATCACCGGTCTCTACTCGTCCCTCGTCCAGAAGTATACCATCGACTACGAGCGTATGCAGGATGTGCAGGCGAAGATGAAGGATTTCCAGAAGGAGTTCCGCGAGGCGCAGCTCTCCGGCGACGAGAAGAAGATCAAGAAGCTCGAAGGTAAGCGCGATCGGATGATGCAGGATCAACTGGAGATGTCCAAGCAGCAGTTCCAGCCGATGGCGATCATTCTCCTGCTGTCTGTTCCTATCTTCTTCTGGCTTCTCTTCAGGCTACCCCATACCGGAGCTTCCGAGGTCCTCGATCTTACGAACGCCATCGTTCTCCCCTTCTTCGGGAAGGTCGCCCTTGCGGCAAACGCATTCTGGGTTGTCCCGGCATGGATCCTCTGGTACATGATCTGCTCGCTCACCATCAGTCAGGTGATCCGAAAATCGCTCAACATCGGAGGCATCTGATGCGTATCACGGTGAGCGGGCCGCCCGGCAGCGGGACGACATCGCTTGCAAAGTACCTTGCCGCGAAGTACGATCTCACATTCATATCCGCCGGTGAGGTGTTCCGCCAGCTCGCACGCGAACACGAGATGGATCTCTCGGCCTTTGGTGAGTATGCGAAACGCGATCCGTCGGTGGATAAGATGATCGATGCCCGCCAGAAGGAGATAGGCGAGAATACCCGGGATATCGTCGTCGAGGGCAGACTCTCGGGGTGGATGGTGGAGAACGCCGATCTGAAGATCTGGCTCAACGCCTCGCTTCACTGCCGGGCAGAACGGATCTCCGGGCGGGATCAGCTCGATGCAGAGGCTGCCCGGGAAAAGACCCTCGAGCGGCAGCGCTGCGAGGCCGAACGGTATCTCGGATACTACGATATCGATATCAACGACTGTTCGCCCTACGACCTTGTGCTCTCGTCGGAGAGGTTCAAGGTCGAAGAGCTCGGTTCGATCGTCGATGCGGCGATTGCGTGCCTGAAACAGTAATCTCTTCGTCTTCTTTTCTTTCCGGCATACGTTCAAGTAGTCTTCCGGGATACTTCCGGTCCATGTCCACCTGCTGTGCGATCACGAATGCGATCTTTGCTCTCCACGACGATCCCCGCCATCCCGAGTCGCAGGCACGTCTTGAGCTCGCACTCGGCGGTGTGCCGGGGAGTGTGCAGCGGCTTTTGGCCGAACCGGTGACGCCGGCCGACCTCCTCCGCGTGCATGCGGCAGAAGAGATCGCTGCCGTCCGGGAGAGATCTGCCCGATGTCTCCCTGGAAATATCTGTTATCTCGATGCCGACACCTATGTTACATCACGGTCGTTCGAGGTCGCGCTCGCCGCCGCCGGAGCAGCGAGTTTCGCAGTCGAACGGGCACGCGACGGGGATCACGCGTTCGCGTTTGTGCGGCCGCCCGGGCATCATGCGACCCGGACGCGCCCGATGGGCTTCTGCCTCTTCAATAATATCGCCGTCGCCGTATCGGGGGCTCTTTCCGGGACTTCGCGGATTGCCGTCGTCGACTGGGACGTCCACCACGGCAACGGCACGGATCAGGCCTTCTCCGGAACCGATCGGGTGCTCTATATCTCGGTGCACCAGGCCGGGATCTTTCCCGGCACCGGATGGCCGGAAGAACGGGGGACGGGCGCCGGTGTTGGGTATACGGTGAATCTGCCCCTCAAGTGGGGCTGTGGTGGTGCCGACTACGATCTCGTCTTTGAGCAGGTTGTCTGCCCTGCTCTGGACGCATTCCAACCCGATATCGTGGCGGTATCGGCGGGGTTCGATGGTTCGGTTGACGACCCTCTCGGCTCGATGCTTCTCTTGCCGGCCGATTACGGGCGGATGACCCGGAAGATCATGGACGTCTACGACGGCGGGATTGCCCTCATTCTCGAGGGTGGATACGGCCTGTCATGCGGTGAAGCGGTTGCCGAGGTCTTCGCAGCGCTCGCGGGCCGCCGGTTCGATCCTGCTCGTGGAATCCCCGCCGGAAACACTCGTGCTCTGACCCGGCAGTTCTCCGGTATCGGAGACGCTCTCCGCATGGGTGCCGCGAGCATGACGAAACCGTAAAGAGCGAGGAGGGTACCATCGTCTCTGTTATGGTCTCCCTGGATGATGTCCGCCGTGCTGCCGGGCGGCTGCTGGGGCGAGTCCTGCATACCCCGCTCGTCTACTCTCCGAGCTTCTCACGCATGACCGGAACTGAAGTCTATCTCAAGCTCGAGAATCTGCAGAAGACCGGTTCGTTCAAGATCCGCGGAGCAACCAATGCCATCTTCGTCCACCGTAATGTGATAGGGCCCGGCGGTGTCGTCACGGCTTCGGCGGGAAACCATGCACAGGGAGTTGCCCTTGCCGCCCGGGAGTTCGGTATTCCGGCAACGATTGTCATGCCGGAGAATGCGTCGCTTGCAAAACAGGAAGCGACCCGGAGGTACGGCGCCCGGGTGCTCCTGCGGGGAGAGCGGCTTGCCGAGACCCTGTCGATAGCAGAGGAGATCGCCTGCCGGGAGGGTCTCTTCTCTATCCACCCTTACGACGACCCTTTCGTTATTGCCGGGCAGGGAACTGTCGGTCTTGAGATCCTCGACGATCTGCCCGATCCCGATCTCATCATCGTCCCCATCGGCGGAGGCGGCCTCGCCGCCGGCCTTGCCACCGCCGTCAGGGCGATCAATCCGGCTACACGGATCGTTGGTGTCGAGGCTGCAGCATGCCCCTCCGCCTGCGAAGCATGCCGGATCGGCGAGCGGGTCAGCATCGATCCCGAGTACTCCATTGCGGACGGGATCATCGTCAGGCAGGTCGGAAAGGAGACGTTCCCCGTTATCCGCGATCTGGTCGACGAGATAGTTCTCGTCACCGAGGAGGAGATTGCTGCTGCCGTCGTTCACCTCCTCGAGCGGAAGAAGATTCTGGCCGAAGGCGCCGGCGCCGTTTCACTTGCGGCTCTGCTGAACGGCAGTATCCGGATCCCGCACGGGATTCGGGTTGTTCCCGTCATCAGCGGCGGCAACATCGATCCGCTGATCCTCGACCGGATTCTCCGCCGGCAGTTCCTGAAGATGGGGCGGGTCATGCGGTTTTCGGTCTGCCTGCAGGACGAACCCGGAGCGCTTGTCGGACTGCTCTCTCTCCTGACCCGCCTTCGTGTAAATATCCTCACGATTCAGCACGCCAGGCACGGCAGAGACCTTTCCCTCCTCGCATCCCGGGTTGACATCGAGATGGAGACCCGGGGGCACGAACATATCCGTGAGATTGAGGCGGTGCTCGCAGAGGCAGGATACCGGGTCAGCCTGGGGTGAAGGAAATCTTCATCAGGGTAGCGGCACCCGGGTAGTGGCATGAGCCTTCTGCTCGGACCTCCCGGAAGCGGTGTACAGTGGGCATGGGTCTGCGGCATACTTCTGCTCCTTGTTGCAGGCGTGGTGCCACCCGTGAGTGCACAGCAGACCGTCACTGCATATCTCGGTGAAGAGATCCCACTCTCGGGGGCGAGCACCGGAAGCGAGACGGTCTATCTCTTCGTGACCGGCCCGAACCTCCCGGCGGGCGGCGGAAGCCTGGAGAGTCCCTTTGATCCGGTCGTTACCGGAGAGCCCGAAACCTTCACCACGGCACCGGTCCGGGGGGACGATACCTGGTCGGTGCGATGGGATACGGCCGGAACCGGTCTTGACGGTGGTAAGTACTCCGTATACATCGTCGATGCGCCGGTCGGTCGCAGGGATCTTGCCGGTCACTCCTATGCCGTCGTCCCCGTCGTCCTGATCGGGCCCGGGTCGGTGGGTGTTGTCGAAACGCCCGCTGCGGAAACCACGGCGGAGCTCACTACTACACCCACACCGTCGCCGACCGGGTTGCCGGCGACGGCACCGACTCCTGCGGCGACACCTGCTCCCGCTCCGCTTGCGGGCACCATTGCCGCATGCATTATCGTGGGCGCGCTGCTGGCGATGCGTCACCGGTGACACTTCATCAGGCAGACTCCTTTTTTCGGGACAGCCTCACGGATCGCTGCGGGAGGGCAACAGCAAAGAGTCTATTATATATACTCGAATGTACAAGTTTATACATAGATGTTTGATAATGTAATGTGCATGGTATGCCGGACAGCTTCCCGTTTCGAACGGTCGCCCTCACAGCCTCGCTGGCGTCCGTGGTGATTTTTCTTCCCATTCATCCCATATCCTGCATCGATAACCGAATATCCCAGCCTAACGATCGAATATGAAATCACGAGATATAGCAATCGTCGGTATTCTCCTCGCCATAGGGGCGATCGTGAGATACCTCTCTCTCCTGGTTCCAGGCCCAATCGTCTCGAACCTTGTAATCGCCTTCTACTGCCTTGCCGTCATTCTCATCCTCCCGACGGTGAAGGAAGCAGTCGGCATCGGCATCGTCTCGGGAGTCGTCTGTGCACTGATCAGCCACTCGGTCTTCCCGCCCGGGAACCTGATCAGCGAACCCATCGGCGCAATCGTCTGCCTTGGTGTCGCCCTCCTGCTCCGCGACCGTATCGTCGTTGCCCCTGCGGTAACGACTTTCATCGCCACGCTGGCAAGCGGCCTCACGTTCGTTGCCATTGCCATTCTGGCTCAGTACCCGGTTATCGTCGGGAAGTACGGCACGATTGACGCTTTTCTGGTCGTCACGGTGCCGATCGTCCTGCTGGCCGCAGGTGTCAACGGCGTGGTTGCCCAGGCTCTCTACATTCCTGCATCCCGGGTTCTGATGCGGACGCAGCGGCGTTCTGCACCGGGCGGCGGTGTGGGGAACGGCGGCCTTACCGTCCGGAATGCGGCGGTGGATGCGCCGATCAGCATGAGCAATGTATCCTACACCTACCCCCAGGGAACAGAGCCCGCCCTTGCCGGTATCGACCTTGACGTTGTGCGGGGAGAGTGCCTTCTCGTAACCGGGCCGACCGGCGCCGGGAAGACGACGCTCTGCCTTGCCGCCTCCGGTATTCTCTATCACGAATACGGCGGCGTGTTTGCCGGCAATCTCAGCATCGCCGGAAAGGATGTCGCGGCATACCGGGACATGGGTGAGATTGGAAGACAGATCGGGGTCGTCTTCGACGATGCCGACGCTCAGCTCATCTTCACGACCGTCGAAGAGGAAGTGGTCTCGGGTCTCGAGAACCAGGGACTCGACCGTGTCGAGATGCAGCGGCGGATGGACTATGTCACCGATGTCACCGGCATCGCCCACCTGCTCGAACGTGCACCGCATACCCTCTCCGGCGGCCAGAAGCAGCGGGTCACGATCGCAGCCACGCTGGCGCTCGGAACGGATCTCCTCATCCTTGACGAACCGACTGCGGAACTCGATACGATCGCCACCGAGGCAATCTTCCAGATCCTGCAGCGCCTGAAAGATGAAGGAAAGACGATCGTGATCGTCGAGCATAAAGTCGATGAGCTTGCCCGGCTCGCCGACCGGATGATCCTGGTAGAGGACGGACGGATCGCTGCCGAGGGAACGCCCGCCGAACTGCTGAAGAGCGACCGCATCAGGAGCCTCATCGAGGTCGACGATGCACCCACGCCTGATGTTCTCTCCGCTGCCCCGGTGAGCGTTCCTGCGCAGCCATCCGCAGGTATCAGCCCGATTATAACCGTGTGCGGGCTTGTCCACCGGTATGGCGAGGCGACCGCTCTTGCAGGCGTTGACCTCGAGATACTTTCCGGCGATATCGTCGCCATTGTCGGCGAGAACGGATCCGGGAAGACAACCCTTGTCAAACACTTTAACGGGCTGCTTCGGCCGACCGAGGGCACCGTTCTTGTCGACGGACTCGATGCGGCCACGACGCCGGTGACGGAGCTCGCCCGGCATGTCGGTCTCGTCTTCCAGAACCCCGATACCATGCTCTTTGCCGAGACGGTGGAAGAGGAGATCGCGTTCGGCCTTTCGAACATCGGGCTTGCTGATCACCAGGAAGTGATCGATGCCGTCCTCGAGGAGGTCGGTCTCACCGATCACCGGAATCAGTATCCCCGTTCGCTCAGCCGTGGAGAACGCCAGCGTCTTGCGCTTGCCTGTGTCATCGCTATGCGGCCGAAGGTGATCGTCCTCGACGAACCGACGACCGGACTCGATGCCAGGGAGACGCAGCGCGTGATGGAGATCGTCCAGCGGCTCCAGAGGGAGGGATGCACCATCCTGATGGTCACCCACAACATGCGGCTTGTGCGCGAGTATGCCGACCGCATCATTGCAATGGAAGACGGAATCATTCTCCGGGACGTCCGGAACTTTGAGGAGATTGCATGCCAGAAATTATGCAGTATATCAACAGGGACAGCTACTTCCACCGTTTAAATCCCATGACCAAGGTCGCCTTTACCGGGCTTGTGGTCGTCCTCGCCGTCATCCTGACCGAGGTTCCGGCGCTCACGCTGCTCGTCGGCCTTATCCTGGTTGCAGCAGCGGTGAGCGGTCTTGCCCGCGAACTTCTGCGGCAGATCCCCCTCCTCATATCCCTCGCGGTCAGTCTGCTCATCCTGACGGTGCTGACCCTGCAGAGCGGCGAGGTGCTCGGGTACCTGATCCCGATCGCTGGCGGGTACATCCCGATCACCACAGGTGCCATCGACCTTGCGGTTTCGATGACCCTGCGGTTTGTCGCGATGATCTTTGCCTTCCAGCTCTTCATCGTCTCCACGCAGCCACGCGATCTCGTGCAGGTGATGGACAGACTTCACATGCCGATCGATTACACGCTCATGTTCCTGATCGCGCTGCGGTTTATTCCGAGCCTTCAGCTCGAGGGAAAGCGGATTCACGAAGCCCAGCTCGCCCGGGCGTATGCACCGGGAAAAGGGCTTATGGGAAAGATCAGGAGTCTCTTCCCGGTTGTCATCCCGCTGGTCTCAAACTCCCTCGGGAAAGCGAATGTCCTCGGCCTGACGATCGACCTGCGGGGGTACCGGAACGGGACGCGGACGCCTCTTCGCGAGGTTGGTTTCGGTGCCGCAGACGGGATCGGGTTCGCCCTGATGGCACTCTGCGCCGCAGGTTTCGTCGCCCTTATCCTCCTGTAAACAGAAGAGATCCGTATGGGATTAGCCGGCCGGAATACCGGGCACTTGCCCCCGTCATTTTTTGTCTTCTATATTGGCGGCAGCGGGGGGCCGTCGCTGTATCTCCGACTGGAGGGAGATACGCTCATCTGTGAGCGGACGGCAGGTGGGCGGTACTCGGGAGACGTCCTTGAGCTCGCGCCGGGTCACGATGCCTGGGAGGCGTTCTTCGCGGCGCTCGAGCGGATTGGTGTCTGGGACTGGGAGAGTGAGTACGACGGTGTTCACGCCTGCTCCGATGTAACCTACTGGCACCTCCGCCTGGAGGCGGGAGAGCGCACCATCTCGTCGCGCGGTGCGAACGCATATCCCGGTACCGGTGCCGATGAACCGTCTGAATCGTTTACAGCGCTCCTCACTTTGCTGTACTCCTTTATCGATATGTGCAGTCGCAGGCACTCCCTGCCATAACCTCATATTTTTCGCCGCCCAACGGTGTACCTCATGGGAAATCTGAATGTAGCTGTGCTGGCACCGGAAGGCTACGCAAAGGATCTCGGCAAGAAGGGCACCGCGTCCGATATCACCTTCTATAACCTCAAGAAGGGGGAGGATACGGTCACCATCATCGAACCGACGCGCTATCCGGAACGGCTTGCCCCGCTCTTTTTTGCGGCCTCAATGGCGGACTATGTCATCGTCGTGCTCTCCGAGATCACCCCGACGCTCGGTGAGTGGGTGCTGATGCTCGAGTCGGTCGGCGTGAAAGAAGGTGCCGTCATCCTGAAGAATTATCTGACGCCCGAGGCGGTGGCGCCCCTCTTCCGGGGAACCGTCCTTGCGGGATACGAGTTTGTTGATGAGGATATGATCGCCATGCGCGAGCGGCTTCTCTCTGCTGCGGCAGCAAGGACGCCGATGCCTCCGGATGCGAAGTCCCCTGCTTTCGGGACGGTCTCGATAGACCACCACTTCAACGTGCGGGGGATCGGTACGGTCGTCCTCGGCGGCGTGGAGAGGGGATACATCCGCAAGCACGACACCCTGAAGCTCTATCCCGGGGAGAAGTCGATTCTCCTTCGTTCCATTCAGAAACACGACGACGATGCCGACTGGGCGGGTGTCGGAGACCGGGTCGGACTTGCACTCAAAAACATCGAGGCCGAGGACCTTGACAGGGGTTTTGTCCTCTCGAACGATGACTCGATACGGGTCAGAAAGACACTTGAGGCGCCGGCGGCACTCGTCGCCTACTGGCCTAGCCCCCTCAAGGAGGGGATGGTGCTCCATCTCGGGCACTGGATGCAGTTCGTCCCGGCGCGCCTCGATGCCGTGGCAGACAATGGAGACTATCGAAAACCGCAGCTGACCCTGACGCTTGAGAAAGAACTTGTGCACCTCCCGGGCGGGAGAGCGGTTCTCCACTACCTTGACGGTGGAAAGTTGCGCATCGTCGGCACGATCGAGCTTCCCTGATGAGGGAGCTTTCCAACTCTTCTTTCGATTCTTTTTTGCTTCGGTGGGGGTTTTTCCCAGGGTCATGGCATACTTTCCGTGACCGGGTTTCGTCCCGTCATGATGGAAGCAGCCTGAGGGGAAGCCGAAGCTCGCTACCAGAGATCTGGTAGAGCCCGTAGCCGTCGATACAGTGACTGAACCAATCTTATCGTCTTTCGATGGTTCTTCGCCCGGCTCTGCTGTCCTGAAGCGTTCCGTCGCCGGAACAATAGGGTCTAAAGAAGAGCAGAAAAAATGGGGGAGTTTAGACCAGCCTGAAGAGCGGGTGAGTGTCGACTTTCGGTTCGAGTCCGAACTCTTTGGCTGCCTCTGCGAGCACAATGTCGGAGAATGCGATTGCAGTGGAGGCACCTTCACAGTTCTCGATCGGACCGTACATGATCAGGTCGGCACCGAGGGTGGCGGCCATGATGTTACAGCCGATGTCGGGGCTCGACCAGGCGGCCTGGCGGATACCCTCGAAGCCACCGAAGTGGTGGTGTGCCATCTGCTCAAGGAGGAGGTCCTTGCCCTTGTACTGCTCGGCGAGGACGTTCTTTCTCCAGCGCTTGAGCCACGTCCAGGAGACGGTCATGTTGTGGTAGGCACCACCGGTCGGCAGGCCGTGGATGGCCTTGCAGGCGAGGATCTCACGGAACGAGCCGCCGGAACCGATACCGAGCGGGGTTGCCGCGGTGTCGAGGATCGGGCGGGTGATACCGCATTCCTCTGCGATGCCCATCATGCTCTTCTCCTGTCCGGCGACGCCACCTTCGGCGAGCACCTGCTCACGGCCACGGACGGACGGGTCACCGGGGTTGAACGCGAGGACGATAGCGGCGTTGACGTCGCTCTCCTTGAGTGCCTGGATGTTCTCCGGGGTGATCGAACCGTTGATCGAATTGTAGATCGCGCGGTCGGCAAGGCCGACTTCGGTGACGTACTTGCAGGCGTGGGCGAGTGCCGCCGGTGCCGACGAGTCCATCAGGAAGGCGGTCTTGTTGTCGATGCTGTCGAACCAGCTGAAGTAGCTCTCGAACGCCTCACCGTACTCGGCGATGATCTGGATGAAGTGGGGAACTCCGGTGATGTCGGAGAGTTCCATACAGCGGTTCCAGAGTGCCTCTGCCCGGGGCTTGTCGATCTTGCCCGTGTGGTCGTCGAGCACCGTTTCGTGCTTGTTATAGAAGATCGATGCGCCGAGAACCCGCGGGTATTCACCAGGCTGCCCACCGATCTTGGTACCGTTGAAATCGAGTACCGTCTGTTCTTTCTCAAACTTGAACATATTTTTCAAACCTCCTTACACTAAGCCGCCCAGTTTCGGCAGCAACACCAACAACATCATGAATACGATCAAACCGGCAACCAGTCCGTACAGGATGCCGATATCGCGTCCGACCTTCCTTCCGACACGCTGTGCAATCTCAGCGTCGACGAACTCGATCTGCTCTTCGATAGCGTCGAGTCTCGATTCGATCTCGAGGTACTGCGGGTTTGCACCTGCAACAGCGCCGCCCATTTCGGCGCCGCCTGCCTCTTTGACCTCGATGATCATGGGTTCGGCACCGAACGCGCCGGGGTCTCTGGCGGTGAGCTCCTTGATCTTCGCGGAGATCGCACCCATGTCCTCGGACTCCATGATATCGACCATCTCGACCTGCTCCTGGAGCCGCTTGATGGCCGCATCATCGAGGTTCTCGATGAACGGGATGGCGCCCTGTGCGCCGACGATCTTACCGCCGGAGACACCGTCCTTGTGCAGAGCCATGAAACTCTGCCCGGAAAGGTGTCCCTTGACCTCCGTTCCGCAGTTGAGGACGAACCTGATGTTGGGGTTGGAGATTATGTTTGCGATGATCTTCTCAAGACCGAGGTTCTCGGTCTTACAGGAACCGGCGATTGCCGCTCCTGCGTTGCAGATGGCCTGCTCGTCAAGGTGGGAACCCATGGTGACGACGGCGACACAGCTCTGCGGGTCTCCCGTGTGGAAGTCACCCTGCACGACTGGCCATCCGCTGGCCGGAGACTTCTTCTCTGCCATGTTAGATCGCCCCCAGGAAGACTGCCGGAACCAGGATGAGCACCATGGCGGCGAGGATGCCGGCTGCGAAGCCGACGAGACCGCCGCTCTGGATACCTGACTCGAGCTTGTTCGTGCGGGCCATGATCTGGGCCTTGTAGCGGATGTTGTTCATCGACCTGTCGATGGCTGCCATCCGGATAGGGCCTGCTGCCTTGTTACCTTCTTCTGCCACTTATATCACCCGAGCAAGATGAACCCCAGAATGGCGAACGACACGATCAGACCGATCATGACACCCTCGACCTTTCCTGCATACACACCGGCTGCAAATCTGTCGCGGTATCCGATATCGGTGACCATCTGTTCGATGATCTTCATGCGGGCGTGGATCAGGGCAAGCTCGCCGGAGAGTGGGCGGACTTCGCCACCGACTTCCTCCTCTGCGCCGCCTGCTTCCTTGACCTCGATGATCATGGGATCGGCACCGAACGCGCCGGGGTCTCTGGCGGTGAGCTCCTTGATCTTCGCGGAGATCGCACCCATGTCCTCGGACTCCATGATATCGACCATCTCGATCTGTTCCTGGAACCGCTTGATGGCCGCATCATCGAGGTTCTCGATGAACGGGATGGCGCCCTGTGCGCCGACGATCTTACCGCCGGAGATACCGTCCTTGTGCAGAGCCATGAAACTCTGCCCGGAAAGGTGTCCCTTGACCTCCGTTCCGCAGTTGAGGACGAACCTGATGTTGGGGTTGGAGATGATGTTTGCAATGATCTTCTCAAGACCGAGGTTCTCGGTCTTACAGGAACCGGCGATTGCCGCTCCTGCATTGCAGATGGCCTGCTCGTCAAGGTGGGAACCCATGGTGACGACAGCGACACAGCTCTGCGGGTCTCCCGTGTGGAAGTCACCCTGCACGACTGGCCATCCACTGGCCGGAGATTTCTTATCTGCCATGTTACTTCACCTCACACCAGTCCAAACACGACGACACCTGCGATAAGCAGGCCGATTGCCATCCCGTACCAGAATGCGGTCACGCTGCCGGCGATCTTGAGAACGCCTTCCCTGTTCGGGAACGAAGCAAGGAAGTTCCCCTCACCGGAGAGCATGCCGATCAGGTCTTCGGAGATCTTCTCAAGCTCGGCCACCTGTTCGAGGACCGGTGCATATGACTCACCGGCGGTGGTCACGAGACCGATTATCGGATCTGCGACGAGGCCGAACTCAGGAAGCACAAGAATGTATCCCATTTAGGCACCTCCCTTCGGCTCCAGAATCGGCTTTGCATCGAGCCATGCATATGCATCGCGCTTCGAGAGCTTGATGTAGTTTGCATAGGTGTAGAACCAGCCTGCTACAGAGACCACGAGCGAGATGACTGCCGGAATGAATCCGATGAATGCAAACGACATGACCGAGACGACGATCATTGAAAGGAATCCGCACTCCGCGGCAAGCGTAAGCGTCCGGTCCTGCTGTTCGCCGGGGCCGAGACAGGCGTTGAACGAGTGCTGGATGGCGATTGCACCGAGCATGAAGAGAACGGCTACAATGCTGCCTCCGATGACCGAGGCGCCGTACGACGCAACGACGAACCCGAGGAAGGTCGTCGAACCGACGGCAAGGCCGAAGAAGTCGAACGTTCCACCGACCATTGCGATGAGCCCAAGGAGCGTCAGCGAACCGACGATGGCGAGCTCGGTCAGGGATATGATCATGACGGGGATGTCCATCCGGACGATCTTGTTCGCCAGGAACCCGGCGACGGCGCCGACGATCGCTGCCACGATAAGGGCGGTGATCGGTGCGAGAATCCCGGTCGTGGTAGCAAGCAGCGTGGCCACGACACCGGAGCCGAAGGCGATCATACCTGCGGACGGCACACCGGTACCGAGACCGTAACTGCAGAGGTGCTTGATTGTGTCGGTACCCCAGACAAGGGCGGCAACAGCGCCGAGTCCTCCGAAGAACGAGAAGACCGTGGTGTCGAAGAGTACGTTCAGGTACGTCAGGTAGATGAGCACTACGGACCCGATGAGGCCGTAGATCAGAATCTGGTTGTGCGGGACGCCGCCTGCACTGGCTTCAATTTTCACTGACATTTAGAGCACCCCTACCAGCATGATTGCAAAGATTCCGGTAACTGCGGACGCAACAGCTGCTGCGATAACGGCGCGCGGGAACCGCTTGAACTTGGGGTCGTGCGGTCCTTCGATGGTACCGGTGATGTTGTATGCTGCAAGCACAGCGTTGACGAGGAACATACCGACTGCGAAGATACCGGCGAGCGAGATTGCAACGGGTGCGATCTCCTCGACCGATGCGTTCATTGCAACGGGGAGAACCTCCTCATAGACGCCGAGGAGCATGAGGTAGATGAGCGTACCGCCAAGACCACCGAGCGTACCGCCGATGACACCGCCGACGTAGGAGATGAACGGCAGGCCGTGTCCTTCAGTACCCTGGCTCTTGTATGCGGGGAACGTATCGCCCGTGATCGGGTCCTTGTCGACCTTACCGGATGCGGCAGGGATACCCATGCCGAAGATGTAGGTGACGTTGACCATGAGACAGGTGATCGCCATCATCAGACCGCCGCCGACTGCACCGCCGGCGAGCGCGACTGCGAGGCCGAACTCAGCCGCCCATGCGCCGCCGAAGAGTCCGGCAAGACCGGCACCGGCCGCAAGCATGGCGACACCGGTAGCGATACCTGGAGCTTGACCCATTGCGGCAGGTGCACCACCGACCGGGACGAAGTGAACGCCGAAGGCGATCAGGATGCCGCCGATGATGATACCGATAAGCGCGATGAGCCCTGCCATCTGCACGACGAAGAAGGCGATAGCGAGAGCGATAATGACGAGTACAATTCCTCCTACGAGACCGATTGCCGTGGGGGGCTGAACGCCGCCGGTCTGTTTAGGTCCACCGAGCGCGCTCATGCCGACGCCTCCTCGGTTTCGGTCGTGTAGGGTCCGAAATTCTTTCTTGCCCAGACCTCGATGTAGCGGTCGATGACCATGAAGACGAGAACCAGGACGACACCGACGATGATCGGTGCCCAGACGTTGAGTTCCTCAAAGACGACGGTACGCCAGAGCTCGAGGAATACGATCAGGCCGAAGCAGACACCCGATGCCGGGCCGCCGAGCTTGGCGCTGAACCAGCCGTTGTCGATGGAGCTTCTCTGACCGGCTTCCGCGTAGCGGACGATGTTACCGGATGCGGAGATCGGCACACCTGCACCGAACTTCTGCTCCTGGTACTGCCGCTCCTTTCCGTAGAACGGGTTACCGGTTGCAGATCCGGCTGCACCGAGTGCGATACCCCAGACGAGGCCGAGCAGCGGCAGCGGGAAGGGGTGCCCGAGTGCGGCGTTCATCAGGTGGCACATTGCCACGGTGGTGAATATAGCGACGAAAGCGTGCGCCATGGTCACGGTGGTAACCGACTTGATGATGTCGATGTACACCGGCTGTCCAAACTTCGCGAGACTTGCGGTACGCCCGAGGTAGGCAGTCGTTGCGTACACACCCTGTACGAAGACTGCGAGAGCGCTTCCTACCACGATTGCAAGAATCGCGTTTATCTGCATCGCCATGAATGCCCAAGCAATGCCTGCACCCAATGCAACCCAGAGACCGTAGGCGGGGGGTTCACCGGCAACAGCCTTGTTGAATATACGGTGAATGTATCCCATCTGCGGAGCGAGCTGAACCTGAGAGTTCGGGTCACCCTGTGAACCGATATCGGATTCAGTGTCTTCCGCAGCGCCGGCAACGGTTGCAAGAGCACCTGCCATTGCGGTAATTCCGATGCCAAACAATATCTGTTCCATTTAGCATCCTCCCTGCGTGCTTTTTGTCGCACCAGAGTTCAATACAAAACCTTTGTGGTTCATCTAACAGTTGTTTATGACTTAATTAAAGGTTTCGAAAAGTTTCGTCAATATATCAGTAGAATTACAAAATTCGCCCGGAAACCCCGTTTTGGTAATGTGAGGTTACGCTAAAGAAAAAAAAATTGAGTTGGTATTACCGGGCCGGGATGATGAGCGAGCGCTCGCCGGCGGGCATGAACTCGCGGATTGCACCCTTGGCGAACTCGCGGCGGGGCTCTGCGAAGTCGAACTTCAGGGACGGGTCCGCGAAGCAGATCTTCACGAGCGGGTTGAAACACCATGCGTCGCCGCGGCTGTAGTGGGAACTTCCGACGATAGCTGCGTACTCGCCCTGGTGGCCGACGTTCATTGCGTAGTTCGGGTAGTTCGGACCACGGACTTCTCCCATTGCACCCTCGTCGGGTCTCATGGAGAGCGAGTTTGCGGAACCGCACTGGTCCTGCAGGTCGTAGCCGAAGAATCCGAGACGCGACCATCCGTCCTTGTGCAGGAGCATGGAGAGGTACCATCCGTTCAGACCGGCGTTGGAGTTTCCGGTTGCGATAGCGGTGGAGAGACCGCAGGCTGCTGCGAGCACACCGGCACGCTGGGAACCGCCGAAGTGGTCCTCCATCATGGTCGGGAACTGCTCGTACTGCTCCATACCGTTGAGGTTGACCTCGGTTGCGATGTCGTTGACAATCTCCTGAGTCGGCTTGACCTTGTCGGCGGGGCTCGGGTTCTTCCAGTCGACGTTGTACTTGTCCTTGATGTAGTCCATACCGTAGTAGGTGAACTCGTCGAGGATGTTGTCGGTGTATGCGGCGGTTGCATACTGCGTGAATCCGACACCACCGGACATGTAGGAGCCGAGCCAGATCTGGTCAAAGAGCATGGTTCCGGCACCGACAACCTCGAGGGAGGCTCTGGCGGGGTCGTTCGGGTACTTCCGGTTGGTCTGGACGATATCGGAGAAGAGACCGAACATGATACCACCGGGCTCGTTCGGGCCACGGGCACGGCGGGCGGGCAGGTGGGATCCCATCTGGATGACACCGGCGTGCTTTGCAGCATACGACAGGTCGGCGACGGCTGCTTCACCGGCGCACATGCGGTACGCGGCGATGAAGGACATACCGATCTGCATGGCGGACCAACGGGAGGTCGTTCCACCGTCGCAGGTGCGGGAGACCGAGGTCGGGATGTGGATTGCCTGGTACATCGACTTGCCGACTGCTGCCTTGAGTGCCTCAGCCTGCTGTGCAGGGAACTGCTTCTCGATGTTGATCAGGAACTGGGGCTCGATGTCGTCAGCCATCTCGTCGTCGCCGGTGAAGACCTTGACGTAACAGTCGTCGACGAGGCCGGGGTGGGTCTCGACCATGTGTTCCTGGACGACTGCCGCACCGGGCATCGCGTGGTTCAGGATGTGCAGGTACTCGTTGATCGTCTCAGGGGTAACTTCCTTGCCGAGACGCTTCTGGAGGGTCTGGTGTGCCATGTCCATGCCGACGATAACCGTCCGGCGGATGTCGTCCCACATCTGCTGCATGGCGGCGTTGTTGACGAAGTGCAGGTCGTCACCCTCAACGAAGACACCGGTGCCGGATACCTCGTAGGTCATCAGCTGGCGCTGACCCATGGGGATACCGCCAAGGTGGCAGCGCTCGGGTTCGTACATGGAGATGCCACGGTCCATCTCGATGGCGCGGCTCGCCTTCATGAACTCCTGCTTGCGGGGGGACTGGCGGACACCGTTGAACTTGTAGAACTCTGCGGTCTCGGACTCTACGTCCTGTCCCTGGAACTTCTCCTTGAGTGCCTTCAGGAACAGCTTCTGGGATCTCTCAATCTTTGCCATTTATATCACTCCTTGGGCATGAACCCGTATTTGGTCCTCAGCGAGTGGATACGCTGGACGTATTCGACGTACTCCTTGTCGTCGCGGTAGGGAGTGCCTACGAGCGAGTGGTAGATCGTCGTGTGTGCTTTGAGCCAGTTCTCGTCGAGGGGCTTTCCGACTTCGACAGCACGGTCGAGGGGCTCACCGATCTGGTCCTTGACGTAGCGGACGATGCCGTCTTCGCCGAGAATACAGCGCTGGAGCATATCGAACATCATGCCGTCTTCTGCGAGACGGAGGGAGTGTCCGTGCACGGTTGCACCACGGACGCTGCAGCGTGCGGGGTCGAAGAGTTCGGTGTTGAGGAGTTCCTTCGAGTATTTCTCGAGGTCACGCTCACGGCACTCGACGATCTGACGTCCGGAGAGCGTACCGGGGTCGATACCGCGGTACCGGTAGCAGTAGGCGTAGGTTCTCTGGTAGGGCTGGGACGGCGCGTTGAACATTGAGTCAGCGAACTGGATGTAACGGACACGGTCTCCGGCCTTTGCACCCTCGGTGGGGGTAACAATCTTACGGATGGGGCAGTCGGGCTCCTGCTGCTCGGCGAGCGGCGGGTGAGCGGTCGGGTAGGCGGATCCGGGGGCACGGTGCCCGAGGATCAGCACAACGTCCTCATCGGTAATTTCGCGCATCTTTTCAAGGTTGTACCCGGGGTTCATCTGCTTGCGCCTGTTCTCGGCGACCTGCGTGGTACCCGGTCCATACTGGGGTTTGTATGCCATGTTGTTTTTCACCTCATGTTGAGCTTTTAATAACCTTCATAACGGCACGAATGACCTCTGCCAGTCTCTCACGTGAGGGGGTCTGCCCTCGTGTCACACCGCTGATGATCTCCATCACCGTTCCCTTCGTTTTGATCTTATCGGGCGGTGGCATGACGTACGCGGTCTTGACGCCTTCGCGTGCCAGGTCCTCGTAATCGATGGGTGCCTGGGAGACGACGATTGCCTTTATATCTGCATGTTCGAGGATGAAGCGTACCTTCTGCACCACGTGAGAGCGTACGTTCCCGTGGTGCAGGATCGCAACCTTATGCTGCTCGATCTGCTCGATCTCTTTCGGAGTAAGCCCGAAGTACGCTCCGAGCACGTGACCCGCAACCGGCGAATCCGCGGGAACACCACTTCCCGCATTCAGTACCAGTGTGGTGACCGAGAACTCTGCTCCCTCGCGGCGGAGGCCGGAGGTGATATCGCAGACCGGTTTTGTTACGTGCCGGCGCCCGGGTGACATGCCGATGACGATAACATCGGGACTTTTGGACTCGGAGATGGTGCCCCGCTGGGCGAGCCCTCCTCCTTTTCCCATTCCCATGCTCTCGCGGCAGTCGACGACCTGGGTTACCCTTCCGATTGGCATTATCTTCCCTGAACGATGGTGAATCCGTCTTTCCGTTTCGGATCGACAAGCCCGAGTATCTGATCTTCGGCGTCGGGGCCGTATTTGACATAGTCAGAGAGGCTCGGCTGCGTCTTCATGAACCGCCCCTGCTGGAATGTATACGAAAACCCGAGGTCTGCGAATATCTCGTCGCATGCCTCTTTCATTGCCGGAATAATACTCTCGTCTTCGAGTTCCAGGACAATGGTGCCTACCTGCACGCGAAGCTGGATCTCCTGATCCCCGACATGGATTGCTTTCCTGTCCGGGTGGGGGTTTGGCTTCCCCCGTGCGGGGCCGTAGGGGACGGTGGCCGGAATGGATGGTCCATTAATGGACATCCGCCGGATTCCGCCGACCTCTACGATCCGGTTCAGGAGCCGCTCCGCAGTATCGGGCTTGAGGAACCGTGCAGAGACAATTCTGCACTGAGGGTATATGGCGTCAGTCATTCTCATCTATGGTATTTATACACCGTTTGCGATCTGCTGGATCGGCTTGTTGAACACATCGATCTTACCGTAGGTGTCGGCGTAGATCTTGGAGGTGCTCTCTGGCGAGAACATCTGCGTTCCTGCGTCAAGCGCTGCTGCAGCGACCACACACGGAATTGCGACACCTGCTGCGTGCCGGGTGACGACGTGGTTTCCGTTGAAGATACCGGGGCCACCGCCACCGTAGATCGAGTGGCTGAAGAACGAGAACCCGACGGCAGTACCCATGACACGGCCGTAGTCACAGCCGGGCAGGCCGGTCTCGTGCTCAAGCAGGTCGTTGAAGTACAGCAGCGTCGAGGAGACGGCCTGGGCGAACCGGCCGGCACCACAGTTCACCATGGTTGCTGCCATGGTTCCTGCAGCTGCGTAGGCGTTCCAGAGCATCGGGTCCTTGGTGTCGTAGAACTGGAAGTAGCCGCCCTTCTTGCCGGGTACGATGACCTTGTCTTCAAGGGCGCGCTCGACCATGCTCTGCACGACAGTACCGACGGTACCGGTAGAGCCGTTTGCCTTGACGAGGTCGTAGACCATGTTGTTGGCGTTTAAGCCCTGGTATGCGTAGGCGAGGAGCTGGGCGCGCTCGAACGGGCCGATTGCGTTACCCATCTCGAACATTCCTGCCTGCTCGAGTGTGGACGAGAGTGCCGCACCCTGCATTGCATTCCGGTTGGTCATCATGACAACGTGGTTCACGGGAATGTTACGGAGTGCGTACCCGAGACCTTCGTTGTTCTGGGGGTTCGACAGGACGGAGCTGACGTTAGCGCCGACCATGTCCATGGTGTGCGGGTAGCTGCCCCAGATTGCTGCCTTGACCGTCGATGCGTCGAACATGCTGATGTCGAACTGGTCGACGAGTGCGTAGGTGGTTGCGGATGCGACTGCGGTGACTGCGGCATCGTAGGTGGATGCAGCCTCGATACGCCTGCTCGGCACCTCGACGAGGAGCAGCTTGCCGCCGCCGAACTCGTGGATGATCGTGTCGTCGCCTTCTTCGACCTGCACCATCTCCTTGATCTTGGCAACGATAGCGTCCTTGTTGCCGGCGATGTCAAGGTTCAGCTCACGGCCGAGGATGTGACCCTTGGCGATCTTACCGGTCTTGAGTCCGTTCTCGATTCCGCCGAGGTTGACTGCGATAGTCCTCTTGGTAAGGTCGATGAGCTTTCTGGTTGCCGGGTTTACCAGCGGGCTGATCTTTTCGAGTGATACACCACTCTTCAGCAGTTTGCCTGCATCGTCGTACAGGTCAATCGTTTCAGAGTATTTTGCCATATTTTTCCTCCATTAACCCTCGATTTGTGGATACGATCTGTAACTGAACGCTGAATACTAAAAGTCACGCTGGTGATGGATGTAAGTCACTACTGCACGTCCTCATGGGGACAAAAAGATAATAACTATCTCTGCGCATATAAGCATTACTGTTTATATCTATGGGGTGTTATATAATAATGGCAAGATAATAAATATCCGGTATTCCCGGATGAAATGCTCAATATATTATTTTTTTTATACTCTTCCTGCGGTGTGAACTTTGTAAATATTCGTAATACTCCGTCACACTTCTGAAGGGTAACTATTATAAACCCGCTGGAGGGGTCGGAAAAAAGAGGGGTTAGTATTTCTGGTAGAGCTTGCCGTAGATGACTTCGCCCTTCCGCTTGCGGTGGCGCTCGCCGATATCGCCTTCGTAGAGAGCGAATTTGGCCTTGGTGCCGTCGACCTCGAGGTCGACATCCTCGCGGTAGAGGAAGCCGGGCATCATGACGTCGATGGTGCCGAAGACATAGATCTCGCCTTCGACCATCTGGCCGCCGACGCGGCTCTTTGCGTTGCCCTTGACGATGATCTTGCCGCCCTCGGCGTGGGTGCCCACGTGAACGTCGACGTCACCGCCGATGACGATCTCGCCGCCGTTCATGAAGGTGCCGAGGTCGCTGCCTGCGTTGCCCTTGACGACGATCCTGCCTGCCTGCATGCCGCGCCAGTCGCCGCGGTATGCTGCGCCGAGATAGTTGCCGGCATTGCCGTCGACGAGGATTTCGCCGCCCTTCATCCCGGTTCCTGCAAAGGCGTCCACGTTTCCTTTTACGTGGATCTTGCCGCCCTGCATCCAGGCGCCGACGTACATGTCGGGGCTGCCGTTGGCGACGATCTCGCCGGCGGTCATCTTCATGCCGATGTACTTCACGCGGGAGAGATTGCCGTTCAGGACGATCCTGGTATCGGCTGCGGTTGCTCCGCCCTTACCGGCGACCTCGAAGAAGTCGCCGAGGGTGACTTTGGTGTTCCCTACGTATGCGCTCAGACCCGCGATCTCCGCTGCCTTCTTTCCGGCAAAGGAATCGGGTGTGATGTTGTCAGCCTCGAGACAAAGTGAGGGCTGGTTCTTCATGGTGAGTGTTACTGTCTCCATTCCGATTCACCTCACTGTGTTGCATCGACCTCGATGACATACGGGTTCGGCACGTAGTGGTGGCCGGCGACCTCGTAGTTGCCCTGCGTGACGGTATAGTAGCGGAGGAACTTCTCCTTCACGTCGCGCATCACCTGTGGGTTCTCGTTGACCTTGGCGTTCACCCAGAGGGTACGCTTGTTCCCGTTGCTGACGATCTTGTGCTCGTCGATGATCTGGGTACCTGCCTTGAAGAGGTACTTCGCATTGCCGAAGGCCGTCTCGATTGTCTCGGGAGCGTTCTCCTGCTCGGGGTTGAAGTCGTAAACGGCGAGGTCGGCTTCGAGGCCGGGCTTCAGGCTGCCGTACATGTGTGCAAGGCCGAGTGCCTTTGCGGTTCCTGCACGGGTCATCTGGGCGATCTCGTAGAGCGAGAGTTCGCGGTCGATGTTCATGAGGTGCGTGGCGCCGATGACCTTGTCGCTGTTCTTAAACCCGGTCAGCATCTCCTCACGGGACTGCTGGCTCATCAGCCATTTCATGACACGCGGGTAGCGGATGAACGGCCCGGCGTTCGGGTGGTCGGTGGTGAGGAAGACGCGCATCAGATCCTTGGCCTGGAGTGCGAGCTCAAGACCGATCGCCCACTGGATGGCGCAGACCTTGATCGTGGGGCTGTAGACGTACGGAACGACACCGGATCCGGTTTCGAGTTCGACGTCGGTGTTCGCCCACTTGAGGTGGTTGAGCTCGGTCAGGTGGTGCTCGAAGGGCCCGTCCGCGGTCATCGTGGTGGTCTCGTCGAGGGTGACCTGGCCGATATCGATGGTGATGTTGTCGTGGCTGTTCACGTAGTCCATGATCTCGGGCGACTTGGACTCGAAGTTGCCCCAGTTGTCGCCACCGTAGGAGTGGAACTGGACATGCGTGTGGTGCATCACCTGGTCACGGCCGAACTTGCTGTTCGGGCGGATGCCCTCGGAGAGCTTGAAGGTGTCGAGCGTGGTCGTGTAGTTGCCGGGGTTTCCGAGGTTGTTGGTGTGGAGGTGCATCGAGTGCGGCAGGCCGAGGTACTCGTTCGCCTCGATCAGGCCTTTCACGATCTGTGCCGGGGTGATGTCGAAGAAGGGCACCGGGTCGTGAATGTTCTCACAGTTCAGACCCCATCCCCATGCCTCGGTACCGCCGGGATTGACGACCTTGACGGCGTATCCCTTGGTTGCTTTGAGCAGCCAGGCGATGTACGACGCCGTGTTCTCGATCTCATGGTTTTTCAGATACTCGAGCACGAACCAGTTGTTTCCGAAGACCGGGAAGGCACCCTGATCGATGATCGGGGTATCCCGCATCTCCTCGTGAGTGTGGCGTGCGTAGAGTGGCGGCATTGCCGCTTCCATGACGGTGGTGTAGCCCATGCGGGCGTAGTCGTATCCCGTCCGGAAGGTGGTCGGAACCGAGAATCCGCCCTGCATCCGCTCGACACCGCGGCGCGGGGTGCAGTTGAAGAGTTTGTCTTCGGGCCGGAAGTTCCTGCCGGTGTTGACCTTCGGACCGGCCACGTGGGCGTGGATGTCGACGGCTCCGGCCATGACGGTCATGCCGGTTGCGTCGATCGTCTTCGGGTTCGAGAGCTCGGTGGTCTCGACGAACTTGCCGTTCTTGATGGCAACATCCGCCTTGTCACCCTTGATGCCGAGAACCGGATCAAAGACGAAACCGTTCTTGATGATGAATTCTGCCATCGTTCACTCCCCCTTGATCTCTTTGATCCGTCCGAGAACCTTCTCGAGGAACTCCTCGTCGGTCATCATGCCCTCGGGGGCGTCGACGACCTTTCTGGTCTCGATCGGAACGTTATCCATACGGTACGCACAGCCGCCGACTTCGACGCCGACGAATGCGACCGGGACGTGCAGTTTGCAGACGGCCGTGGTGGGCGTCTGGTGCGGGTCGATACAGACGGACGGGAGCTCCGAGATCTTCTTCACCGAGCTGAACGGGAAGTGTGCACCGGGGTCGCTGCCGAGGACGAAGACGGAGTCGACTTCATCTCTGCGGAGCAGGTCGTTCGACGTCGTCTCGCCGGGGTTGTAGCGTGCAAACCCGCGGGAGAGATCGACCGCGAAGGGGAAGCCGAACTGCCAGCCCCAGACCGCTCCGGAGCCTGTAACGTTGTAGTGACCGCGCATCGGCATGATGGCAGCTTTCGTGTACTCGTTCAGGTCACGGGTGACTGCGATCGCTTCGTCGATGTTGTGGTTCTTCCCGAGCGACTGGGTGACACCCATACCGAAGAAGATGATCACGAAGCGACCGCTCTTGAGCACCTCGGCAGCCTCGTAGATCTGCTCTTTCGGGATACCTGCCACGACATCGGGCAGCGGCAGACCCTTGAAGGCGACACGAAGCGCATCGAGGAGTTCATAGTCGCGACCCTGCTCGATCTGCAGGTGGACATCGGCGACGTTTGCCGTGTCGGTCTTCCGCGGGTCGATGACGATTACTTTCCGACCCTTGTGACCCTTCCCGGTGAAGAATCCACGGGGGAAGATCGAGTAGCGGGACATGTGCCGCGGGTGAGCGTGGGCAGGGTTGCATCCCCAGAATACGACACGGTCGGCACGGTTCTTGACCTCACCGAGCGTGCAGTGCGGGATACCGATATCCTGCACGGCGATCAGGCTGGTCCCGTGGCAGACGGTTGCGGTGTTATCCATGACCGCACCGGTGATCTCACCGATCTCGGAACCGACACCCTGTGCCTCGCAGTTCGTGGAACTCCAGCCGTACATGAGCGGCTTTTTGGAGTTTGCCAGCATCTGTGCGGTGTACTCGATAGCCTCCTCGTAACCGATCTCTTTCCAGCTGCCGTCTTCCTGTGCCAGTCGCGGCCGGGTCAGACGGTCTTCTGCCTGGGAATGGAGGAACTTCTCGGCGCCGATGGCGCAGGCGTTGTAGACCTCAAGGAGCTGTTTGCCGTCATCGCTGACGACAACCTCGAGGTCGTCGCAGAGTGTTCCGCAGAATGGACAGACTACATCCGGTATTGTCTTTGTCATCAGATTTCACCCCGGCATGCTTTCCGCACGAGCTCGAGCGAGTCCAGAACGGTCTCGTTCTTTGCTTCCGTGATCTCGACGGGTGTACCCTTGAACGTGGGCATTCCGGTCGAGTACGTGTTCGGGTTGATCACCTGGTTCGCCCACGGACCCATGGGTATGTACGCGACTCCCGGGTGGGGTCCCTGCGTTGCCTCGATTGCCTTGACGACAACACTGCCGTGCTCGCTGGTGACGCGGACGGTCGTGTTGCGGTATGCACCGAGCTTCGCAAAGTCGGACGGGTCAATCTCGATGATCCCGCAGGCGGCGGTGTAGGCGGGTTTTTCTTTCCCGCCTTCCATCGAAACGCCCTGCTGGATCGTCCGACCCGTGATCAGATTTACTGTGATTGCCAATGTATTCATCTCCTGTTTAATATATTGGAGTTGTTATTTAGGAATTTATTTGGCAAACTCTTTGATCGGGCTCGGGCCGAGATCCTTCACCGTCTTGATGACGTCTTCCATGACTGCTCCCCACTTCGCACCCTCGGATGCGGAGACGAAGGTCATGCGGAGACGGTTGTCTTCAAGACCGATGTTCTTGAGCACGCTCTTTAAGAGGAACATCCTCTTTGCGCACTTGTAGTTCCCCTCGAGGTAGTGGCAGTCACCGAAGTGGCAGCCGGAGACGAGAACACCGTCGGCTCCATCCTGGAATGCCTTCAGGATGAAGAGGGGGTCAACACGCCCGGTGCACATCACACGGATGGCACGGACGTCAGGCGGGTACTGAATGCGGGCGCCGCCGGCAAGGTCGGCACCTGCATAGGAGCACCAGTTGCAGATGATTGCGATGATCTTCGGTTTCCAGTTCTCTTCAGCCATTACTGCTCACCTCCAAGGAGGAACGCGTCAATCTGTGCGACGATCTGTGGGGTTGCGAAGTGCTGCATCCAGATTGCACCACCGGGGCAGAATCCGCCACAGGTACCGCAGCCTTTACACTTAGCCTCGGTGACCTGCATGACTGTCCTGCCGTCCTTCTCGACGAGCGCAAGTGCAGAGTAGGGGCACTGGGGCACGCAAAGACCGCAGCCCGCGCACTTGTCCTCGATACACTGGGCGAAGTAGGGCTCGAGCTCGACCTCTCCCTTGTGGATCGGGATCGATGCTGCGGATGCCGCACCCTCTGCCTGTGCGACCGTGTCGGGGATATCCTTCGGTCCCTGGCAGGCGCCGGCGAGGTAGACACCGGCAGTCGTGGTACCGCACGGGTTCAGCTTCGGGTGTGCTTCAAGCAGCCAGCCGTCCTGCGAGCAGGAAACACCGAAGAGTCTCCGGGTCTTCTCGGTCTCGGCGGTGGGCTGAATTGCGGCAGCGAGCACGACCATATCGACTTCGAGATCGACCGGCCGTCCGAGGAGCGTATCCTCTGCGTGGACGTAGAGGTTCTTGCTCTCGGGGTCCTCGGTGATGTTTGCAACCCTGCCGCGGATGAACTTCGCACCCTCGTCCTGGATACGGTAGTAGAACTCCTCGTACATCTTACCGAAGGAACGGATGTCCATGTAGAAGATATACGGGATTGCTCCGGGCATCTTCTCGATGATCTGGTGGGCGTGTTTCAGCGAGTACATGCAGCAGAACCGCGAACAGTACGGCTTGCCGACACCGGTGTTGTCACGGGAACCCGCACAGAGCACGAAGGCGATCTTCTTCGGCTTTTCGCCGTCGCTCGGGCGGATCAGTTTGCCGCCGGTCGGGCCGGACGCACAGATCAGGCGCTCGAACTCGAGCGACGTGATGACGTTGTCGAAGTTCTTGTAGCCCCACTCGAACTTCTTCTCGATGGGGAAGATCTCGTATCCGAGTGCCAGGACGACGGTTCCCACCTTGACGGTGATGAGTTCGTCTTCCATCTCGAGGTCGATTGCCTTCTTCGTGCCGCATGCTTCAACACAGAGGCCGCACTTGACACAGGAGTCGAAGTCGACGGTGTAGATCAGCGGGACGACCTGGGGGTGATAGACATAGATGGCCTTCCTCGGAGCCATGCCGAGCTCGAAGTCGTTCGGCTTGATGACCGGACAGACCGCAACACAGTCGCCGCAGCCGGTACAGCCGCCGCCGACAATGCCCTTTGCCTCTGCCTCGGCGGGAGTGATGACACCGCGGGCCTTCTTTCTGAGGGTGACGTCGAAGTTGCCGATGTATCCCTGCACTTCCTCGACTTCGGTGTAGGTGAGAAGCTCGATGTTCTCGTTCCTGAATACGTCCACCATCTTCGGGGTCAGGATACACTGCGAACAGTCGAGGGTCGGGAACGTCTTGTCGAGCTGGGACATGCGTCCGCCGATCGTCGGGGTCTTCTCGACGAGGTAGGTCTTGATGCCTGCGTCAGCAAGGTCGAGTGCTGCCTGCATACCGCCGACACCACCGCCGACCACCATTGCGGTCTTCTCGACGGGAACGCTCTTCGGGAAGAGGTCCTCGAGTTTGGATGCCTTTGCGACGGCGATCCTGACGGCATCCTTTGCCTTCTCCGTTGCCTCTTCGGGCTGGTGCATGTGCACCCAGGAGTTCTGCTCACGGATGTTTGCCATCTCGAACCGGAAGGGGTTCAGACCGCCTGCCTTCGTTGCATTTCTGAAGGTGGGCTCGTGGAGGCGCGGGGAACACGCCGCAACGACGATGCCGGTCAGGTTGTGCTCCTTGATTGCGTCGGCGATCTTTCCCTGGCCTGGCGTCGAGCACATGTACTGGTATTCATCGGAGACGACAACGTTCGGGAGCGTCTTGGCGTACTCCATGACATCCTGAATGTTGACGGAGCCCGCAATATTGGTACCGCAGTGGCACACAAAAACGCCAATTTTAGGCTGCTCTTCGTTCTTTTTTATTTCTGCCATATTTTGCACCTCACAGAATCTTCTTCAGGAACGGCTCGACGCTGATTGCGTGGAGGTCGAGAGCGAGTTCGTCCGGGTTCATGCCCTGTGCCAGTCCGAGGAGTTCGTTGAAGTGCAGTACGGGGAGGCCGTAGGTGCTGCCGAACTTCTCCTCGATCTCGATCTGACCTCTGTCGAACTGGAGCTGACAGAACGGACAGACTTCGGTGACTGCATCCACACCGACTTCCTCGAGGTTGATCAGCTTCTCGTTCGTGATATCAAGCGCGTGGGCAAGGTCGAATCCACGGACACCGCCGCCTGCACCGCAGCACTGCATCTTGTTGCGGTACTGGACGGGCTCGGCACCGAGTGCGGCGACCAGTTCCTCGATCCACATGGGATCTTCGGTGTTGCCGAAGTGCCGCTCTTTCTTGGGCTTCATCAGGTGGCAGCCGTAGTGGACGGCGATCTTCGCACCGGTGAGAGGCCGGGTAACGCTGTCGGCGAGCTTCTTCACACCGACGATCTCGGGGTCGTAGTAGAGCTCGGCGAGGTGCCAGACATCGACGGTTCCCTTGAACTCCATGTCGATCTCTTTGAGCACTTCGTTGACGCCGTCACGGAGTTCAGCGTTGTGTTTCAGCTTGTGGTTAACTTCCCAGATGGATTTGTAGCACCCGTTGCAGATCAGGGCGATATCCATATTCATCTGTTCTGCAAGGACGATGTTGCGTGCCGCCATTGCATACCAGACGTTCAGGTCGATAGAACCGAACGCACCGGGTGCAGGACAGCAGCTCGCACCCTTCAGGGGCAGCAGCTCGATACCGACCTTCTTGCTGGTCTTGATGGCTGCCGCCTCGATGCCGGGATAGCGGTTCGGGGCGATGCATCCCAGGAAAAATGCATACTGACGCATATTGTTGCTGCTCATGGTTTCACTCACCCTTTGCTAATATTCGGTCTGCTTCGTCTTTCAGCTTGTAGTGATCCAGGATCTTCTGGATGCCGGGGATGTACTCGGGGTACTTGTGCGTGGTCTCAGGTTCGGCCTCGAGTCCGAGTTTCACGCGAGCTGCCCGGTTGACGTCGTTGTTCGGGACGCCGTGCCCGGACTTGTAGATCAGCTGAACGGTCTGCAGGAAGTTGCGCGGAACGATATCCTTCCTGAAGGCAAGGTTTCGCATCGCCATGATGACGTCGGTCGGTGCGATGTCGCGCGGGCAGCGGTCGGTGCAGCTGTAGCAGGTGGTGCAGAGCCAGAGGTCGGGATCGGTGAGTGCTTCCTCTTCGAGTCCGAGGACGGCCTTACGCATGAACAGCCTGATGCGGTAGGAGCTTCTGGGTGCCGACGGGCACGATCCCGTGCAGGTACCGCACTGGTAGCACATGTGGGCGGGCGTCTGCCCGATCTTCTCGACTTCCTTGAGGAACTCGGGGTTGCTGTCGGTCGTGTAATACTTCCGGTCCCGGAGTTTCTCTGCAAGTTTTTGGTCTAGGTAATTCTTCGCTCTTGCCATGACTATCCCTCACGCTTCTCCCAGAACTTTGACTTCAGCCTCACCGGGCGAGGACTCCTTGACCTTCGAGGTTCTTGGAGTGAGGAGCTTTTCCTTGATGCGCTTGAAGAGGTCGGTTTCCTTACCCTTCATGCGGACACCGGTGCGCCGCAGGACGATGACATCCTCGCCGGGGCAGGCATTCACACATGCGCCGCAGAGGATACAGTAGTCCTTGTTGACGGCGATGTTCGGCTCGATCTCTCCCTTCATCTCCTTGGCGGGGACGGGGCTTGGCAGGTAGATTGCATTGCAGGGGCAGACCTCGACGCAGGTGGAGCATCCGCCGGGACACTTCTCGGGGTGGAATTCGATGTCGCCCTCGAAGATCTTCTCTACCGTGATCGCTTCCTCGGGGCAGGACTCGACACACCATGTGCAGGTGCAGCAGTTGTCCTGAATGATATCGACTTTGCCGGGGAGCTTGTCGCTGATGACTTCGCGCACAACGGTGATACAGTCCTCGGGACAGGCCTCGACACAGACCTGGCAGGCATCGCACTGCGACTCATCCCACTTGACTTCGCCCTCGATCTTGCCTGATTCGGCGCTGACGGGCTTGCGCTTTACATCGATTGCGGGACAGAGCTCTCCGCAGATACCGCAGACGTTGCACTTCTCGGTATCCACATTGAACGTCGTCTTGGTCTGCAGGGCTGCCTGACGGGGCTTGCCCTCTGCGTCCGTTCCCTCAAATGCGGGTACGTCGCGGGAGATTGCGTCCCTCGGGCAGACATCGGCGCAGGTCGTGCATCTGCTGCACTTCTCTTCGTCGACGGCGGTGACCATGTCGTACTGGGGGAACCCTTCCTGCTCGAGGATCGGGAGTCGCTCCTCCTCGTCGATCTTCAGGGTCATCGCGTTGAACGGACACATGATCACACAGACACCACAGTACGAACACTTCTCAGCGTCGACGTCGACGGGTGCTGCATAGTCAACTGCCCCTCTGCGTGCCGCACCGACCGGTCCGAGCACGATTGCCTCTTCAGGACATGCATCGACGCAGATACCGCATCCCGTACATGTCTCGGAGTTCAGGATAAGGTTGTTAACGTTCTTCAGGAGCCTCTGCTCCATGATGACGTTCTGGCCTTCCTGTTTTTTAGAGTATTTTGGAAACAGTGCCATAGATTGAAATCACTCCTATACTACCGCTTTCCGGGCCTTTGCCCTGGTCTCCCACGGTCCAACAAGCTGGATCACATCGTAGGGGCATGCCTGGACACATACGCCGCAACCGGCGCAGAGCTCTGCATTGAAGTCGAGGACAATCGCTTTGCCGTCCTTCACCCTGTAGATCTTCTCTTTGGTTACAGGGTCTTCAGTGTAGAGTTCGAGAGCGTCCACAGGGCATGCCACCACGCAGTTGTTACAGCCTGTACATCGTTCCATATTGATGTGCAATGCAAATGCCATGGTATCACGCACCAGATCTGATCGATTAAAAATCGATATGTAAAAAGTTGTCAAATAATATACATAAACCTTCTGCATTATCGCAGGCTTTAAATCTGATCGTTATCACATATATTAATCGTAATATATTAAATAAGTAACCTGGTTAACTAAATCCGACCGGCTTTCCCTTCCGTTTGCAGTGCGGGTTCAGACGAAAATCGGAAGGTATATATCCAGTTACTCCGCTGCCCATTCGGCCACCTATGATTCTGTCCGTTTTCCCTGGTTGGTATCCTGTGATATTTTATCTGGGTCTTTTTATAATTCTAACCTCTATGCTCTATTGAATATGTACTGCGCTCTATACTTCCTATTCTTTCGGCAATCTCCCATTTCTCCGCAGTTATCCTGAAATGTACGAAAAAACACCTCCCCTGCCCCTGGTTCCCTGACCTCCCTTCTCCCGGCAGGTGCGATAATGCCGATGCTCCGTCTCCGTATGGTTCCCAGCTTCGAACCGATTGGGTGACAATTTTATCTTGTTTACTCCTGGTGGCAGGAGTCCTGCAATGGTATATACATTCCTCTGGCGGTAGCAGCGGTAGCGGGTTTTTTTCCATATTCATGGTGCACTCCCGGGGGATTGCGGGCGTTACCGGCACCTACGGCGATCCGTTTACGGGACTGTTCGAAATGGTTGTGGAATATAGTACTGCTGCAGCCCGTCTGAAACCGTGCCTGGGTGCCGTATGGGAGTATCCGTGGCTGGAGGAGTTGATTATTTCTCCGGTGAGTCCGGTCGAACCTGTTACATTTCGGTGCCAGCCCCTGTCATCACTGGCTCTCAAAATCCGCTGTCTGTGGCGCTATGGGTGGTATTCTCTGTTGAACCCGGTATTTTCAGAATCAGCGGGTTTATCCCGTTTATCGACCGCCTTTTCATCCGCCCACGGCGGCGGAACTGAGGAGGCCGCGTCGTCATCGTCGCTTCGCGGGGCGGCCCCTCTGCTCCGGTGCGGATTAAAAAGAAACTTTATTCTACCAAGCTCATGACATTGTAGAAACGAGGTGAAGATATGGAACTTAATGGTGTACCGATTGACGATACGTATGCAGAGGCCTTCCCGACCTGGGTGTCGCGGGTCATCATCACAGCAGTCACTGAGGAATGGGCATACAGGTCGGCCGTCGAGGCGGTGGGCTTTGCCACTTCCGCTATTGGCTGCCCTGCAGAAGCCGGAATCGACTGCTTCGTCTCGCCCGACGAAACTCCTGATGGCAGGCCGGGCTATGCCATCCTGATCTGTGCGAGCAAGAAGAAGCTTAAGGAGCAGCTTGTCGAGCGGATCAGCGAATGCATCCTGACCGCACCGACGACCGCCGCTTTCGACGGTCTCGGCGACGTTATTGCCGATGTTCCGGAGAAGATCCCGGTCAAGCTCCACTTCTTCGGTGACGGATACGAGGAGAAGCGCGAAGTCGGCGGCAGAACCGTGTGGGCCATCCCGATCATGGAGGGCGAGTACATCGGCGAGGAAGAGTTCGGTGCCGTGAAGGGTGTTGCGGGCGGTAACTTCTTTGTCATGGGAGAGACGCAGATGTCCGCTCTCATGGGCGCTCAGGCCGCAGTCGATGCAATCAGCGGTGTCTGCGGAGTTATCACGCCGTTCCCCGGCGGTATCGTCGCCAGCGGTTCCAAGGTGGGCAGCAAGAAGTACAAGTTCATGCCCGCCAGCACCAACGAAGCCTACTGTCCGACCCTGAAGGGGAAGGTCGAGAGCAGCAACGTCCCGGACGGCGTCAAGGCTATCTATGAGATCGTCATCGACGGTGTCGACGAGGATGCCGTCAAGCTGGCCATGGCCGAAGGTATCAAGGCCGCAACCAAGGTCCCCGGCGTGAAGTTCATCAGTGCTGGGAACTTCGGCGGCAGCCTGGGTCCGTTTAAGTTCGATCTCAAAGACGTCCTTGCGGACGAACTCTAACTCTTTTTTCTCGCTGTTCCTGTCCCGGATCGATCCGTTTATATACTCTCGTCAACGACAATCCTGTTAACGAAATTTTCGGTGATATCATGGTCACGCTTATGCCGGAGGATGTCAGGGCACGCTACGGGCCGCTGTTTGCCCGGAAGTTTCTCGTTATGATTGATGAGAATGCTGGAATTGCGGAGATACGCGAACAGTGCCGGGCACGAGGCACCATCGAATGGGATGCGGCGAACCGGCGCCGTGCCGGAGGGGCTCTTCGGTCGGCTTTTGTCGAGGGAACATCGATGACGATGCTCGCGAGCCTCGGGCGATCCCCGGTGAACTTCGGGGCGGCGGACCGCGAGATCGGCGGGCAGGCTCTCGAGGGTGTGGAGGTGCAGGGTGCTGAAGTGGTAACGTCGTGGTCGGGGATCGCCGGCGCCGGTGTCGGCATTGCTGCCTGCCTTCCCCAGGCACCCGGCGTGATCCGTGCGGAGTACCCGTCGGAAGACGATCTCCGGCCCGGCGGCGCCCGGACATGCCGGGTTCGGATCGTCTCCCCACGCTACGAGAAGGTGACAATAGGCATCGACGACACCGATACCCGCGAGGAGGGAGCCACCTGGGTGCTCGCCCTGCAGTGTGCCGAAGCCTGCACCATTCCGGGTGTCGAGTATCTCGATATGCGTCTTGTACAGCTGAACCCTGCCGTGCCGAAGAAGACGACGAACTGCGTGGGCTCTGCACTGAACTTCGCGGTTCTGCCGGAGAAGGTCGACGAGCTTCTCGCTTACGTGCGCGAGTTCATCGAGTCCCGGGCTGTCAGCAACGATACGGGCATCGCCGTCTTCCGGGGGATCGCGCTCCCCGAGGAATCGGAGTTCCTCCGCCGGGTAAAGACGGAGATCCTGACGCTCGACGAGGTGCATGCTGAAGCAGAGCGGCTCGGTATCCGGTACATCGACAGTGCCGGGAGGAAAGGACGTATCGGAGCTCTCGGTGCGCTGCTCTGGGCGAATAAGGGTAGTGAAGCGGCGGGGCTGTATGGAGAAGCTCTCTGATCCCTACACGATCCGGTATCCTCAGATCGTCGCGCTTGCGGATGACGACGGAACCCGTGTCGAGCTCGTAGAGTTCTTCGACTGCGTCGGCGGGGCGATGTGGGTGAAGCACCACTATGCGCAGAGCCCGCTCGTCGAATCGATCCGCACCGTCGGGTCGACGAACCGGTATCTCCTCCGGACAGGCTCGGCAGACCTTGCCCTTGAAGGCTCGCGGTTCCCTGCAGGGATCGCCGGTGTCGGGGTGGATGGCCGTGAGATCGCGATCACCTACCGCGGGCTCGGCGGCGGGGGTGTCGGCGCCTCTATCTGCCGTGCATCCGCACCCGGGGTCACCCGCTTCCGGAGCGACCCCGCCGGCGGAGGAAAGCTCGCGGGCTCCACCATCTGGCTTCCGAGAAGGGAGCGGGTACTCATCGGGGTGGACGATACGGATACCGCCGAAGAGGGTGCGACCTGGACACTCGCACATAACGTCGCCCGGGCGGTCGAGGACGACCGATCCCGCTACCTCTCCCACACCATTGTTCAGCTCTACCCCGTACCGTACCGTACGAAGAACTGCGTCGCGATCGTCTGTGAGTTTGCGTCGGACGACCCGGACGGACTCGTCCGGCGGTTCCGGGAGTACCTCGAGGAGTACACGCTCTCGGATAAGACCGGCATGGCCGTCTACCGCGGTTTCCATCCCGGCTCTCTTGAGGCGTTCGGCCGGAAGGTCAAGAGCGGCGAGGTCTCGCACGACGACCTTGCGGCGCTCGACGATCCCCGCCTGACGATCGCCATGGATGGCCGTGGTATCATCGGGGCGGTGGCGGCAATCCCCTTTGCGACCAGGTATGACGAGGCACTCGCGCTATGGACTGGAAACGGTTGAAGGCAACGCTGCTTGCGGAAGGCTCGGTCAGGCTGACAGGAGATGCGGCGGACTCCTATGTATCCCGCTCCGCTGCAGGCCCTTCCGCCGGGAAGTCTGGTTCGGTCTTTTTTGCCGTCGGCGACCGGCGGGTGAGGCTGACCGTCGATCCGGCAGCCCGACCGGTGCTCGAGCACACGGGCGGCGGGGAGGCGCGGCTGATCCTCGGAGACGAGCTGGTCTCCGGCAGGATTGAACCTGCAGCCCTCCATTGTCCCCGGCAGGCGTATATCACCGTCACCGGGCGGTGTATCTTCCGGTGCCGCTACTGCCCGGTGCCGTCCCTTGAGGGGCGGCGCAAATCGATCGGCGAGATCGTCGGGCTCGTCGAGCGGGTGCAGGATGATATCGATGCCATCTCGATTACGTCCGGGGTTGCATCGACGGTGGAGGAGGAAGAGGCATACGTGCTCGACGTCGTGAAGGCGCTCCGGCAGTTCGACCTCCCCATCGGCGTCTCCATCTACCCGACAGAGAACACGCCCCGTCTGCTCCACGACCTCGGCGTCGCCGAGGTGAAGTTCAATCTCGAGGCGGCGACCCCTGCCCTTTTCGCAGAGATGTGCCCGGATCTTGACTGGGGCTTTATCCGGGACGTGCTCCGGCAGTCGGTCGCACTCTTCGGCCGCGGCCGCGTCTTCTCGAACATTATCGTCGGTCTCGGCGAGACGGACGAAGACCTCGAGCGGTGCATCGCCGACCTTGCCCGGATCGGGGTCATCCCCGTGATCCGCCCGCTCTCGCCGGCGGCCGATCTTGCCGACAGGCCCCGCCCGTCTGCAGCCCGCCTCCTCCGGATCCTGGAGATCCACGAGCGAGCCCTGCGGCGTGCGAACCTCAGGCCACAAGACGCGCTCTCGATGTGCTCGGCCTGCACCGGCTGCGACCTTGTGCCGGGGAGGGATACCCCATGAAGGGTGAGGCGGCGCTTGCATCGATGCTCCGGCGTTCCGCGGACCGGTTCTACACCGTGCCGGGCTATCCGATCTCCGGGCTTGCAGCGCTCCTCGACGCCGAGATCGCCGTCAATGAGAAGGTGGCACTCGAATACGCCCTCGGTGACTCCCTCGCCGGTCGCCGGGCGGCGGTCGTGGTCAAACATGTCGGACTGAACGCCTGCGCCGACCCGCTGGTCAACGCCACCACCCAGGGACTGCGCGGGGGCGTTGTGGTCGTCGCAGGTGACGATGTCGACGTGATGGCGTCGCAGAACGCACAGGACTCCCGTTACTACGGAGAACTCGCGGAGATCCCCGTACTGGAACCGGGCATCGCGACCTGCCGGCAGGCGGTGGAGACCGCGTTTGAGGCTTCGGAGACCTTCTCCCGCGCCGCACTGCTTCGGGTCACTCCCTCCCTCCTCGATGCCGATATCCCCGACGGGGAGATCGAGCGCACGAGCGGCACCGGCCGGCTCGCCGATCCGGGGCTGACGCTTGCAGGCCGCGTTGCCGATGCCGATCGGCGGACTGCCGCTATGTTCGCCTGGTCGCGCGATTCTGCGCTGAACCGCATGACGGGCGGCACAGTCGGTGTCGGTACGTGTTCCGGGACCTCAGAGGTCGTCACGGTCTATCCGCCGCCTGCAGACCCGGCGCTCCTCGCCGATACCTGCGAGCACGGCCGGCCGTTTCTGCGGGAGCACCGGTTCTGCGAACCTCCCGCTCTTTCCGGGACTCCGGAACGGATGGAGAGCCGCGGCTACCACAAGACGTTCTGCCGGGAGTGTCCGTTCCATTCTGTCTTCGCCCTTATGAGGGAGCGGGGTCTTCTGGCGATCTGCGACATGGGCTGTTCGGTGCTGGCGATGAATCCGCCATACCGCGTGGGCGAGGCAAGTTACGGCCTTGGTTCGTCGATCGCTGTTGCTGCGACCAGTACGAGGGTAGCCCTCACCGGCGACTATGCTCTGCTCCATTCCGGGATAAACGCCCTCATTGATGTCTATGAGAAGCAGAAACCGCTTCTCTGTATCGTTTTGAAGAACAACCGTATGGGGATGACCGGTGGTCACCCCACACCCGATATACATAAGTATCTCACCTGGGCGGAGCCGATCACCGTTGCTGCCGGTGATAAGGCAACGCTGCGTGAGGTGCTGTACGTGTCCGGGGAACCCCGCACCGTGGTGGTCGAGGGTACCTGTCCGGAGGATGGACGACATGAAACCGTGGCATATTGAGATCTGTGACGTGACGCTGCGAGACGGAGAGCAGACTCCCGGCGTATCGTTTACCTGTGAAGAGAAGTTGAAGATCGCAGAACGTCTCGACGCCGTTGGTGTCGAGGTGATCGAGGCAGGATTTCCGGTTGTCTCTTCCTCGGAAAAGGTCTGCGTCACTGCCATTGCGCGAAGCGGCCTCTCCGCCCGTGTCTGCTGTCTCGCCCGGGCGTTGAAAGCCGATGTCGAGACCGCTATCGACTGCGACGTCGATATGGTCAGTATCTTCATCGCAACGTCGGACCTGCATATCAGACATAAGTACCGCAAACCCCGCGAGCAGGTGCTTGAGAGCGCCCTCGCAATGGTGGAGTACGCCTCGGATCACGGAGTCCAGGTGCGATTCGCCGCCGAGGATGCCTCCCGCACCGATATCGGGTTCCTCATCGAGATGTACACCCGGGGTGCCGAGCACGGTGCCGACCTCGTCAGCTTCGCCGATACCGTGGGGTGCCTGACACCCCTCGAGATGCAGCAGGCCGTGACGGCGATCACCGGGGCGGTAGACCACCCGCTCTGCGTGCACTGCCACAACGACCTCGGGTGTGCCTCGGCCAATACCATAACAGCGGCGGCTTCGGGAGCCTACCAGCTCCACACGACCGTCAACGGGATCGGCGAGCGCGCCGGAAACGCAGCCCTCGAAGAGGTGCTGGTCGCCCTTCGCATGAAAGGCGGTATCGACCGCTACGACCTTGCCGGTCTCACCGATCTCTCCCGGTATGTTGCAGAGGTCTCCGGCATCAGTCCGGCAAAGACGAAGCCGATAGTCGGGGAGCACGCCTTCGCTCATGAGAGCGGCATCCACATTGCGGCGATCCTCGAAGACCCGCTGACGTACGAGTACATCATGCCCGAGCTGGTCGGCGGCGAACGGCGGTTCATCCTCGGCAAGCATACGGGGAGACGTGCGGTCGAGCACGTGGCAAAGGCGCACGGGTGCACCCTGACCGACGGCCAGCTGCGGTGGGTGCTCGATCAGATCAAGATCTGCAGTGAAGGCAAGTGCAGCATCACGCCGGATCTCCTCTGCGATATTCTGAAACGGGCAAAGGAGGTGCCGGGAGCATGAGCACCCTTGCCGAACGTATCCTCGGTGCGGCCGAAGGAGCGTATGTGGATCGTGCCGTCGATATTGCCTTCGCCCACGACGGAACCGGGGTTCTCACGCGGGAGACGCTCCGGGAGATGGGGGTGGAGAAGCTCGCCTGCCCTGAGCGTGTGCACCTGATCTTCGACCATATCGTTCCTGCCAATACTTCGATGACGGCGAACCTCCAGAAGGAGCTCCGGGAGTATGCCAGTTCCGCCGGCCTTGCGTTCTCCGACGTCGGCGGGGGCATCTGCCACCAGGTCATGAGCGAAGGCGTCGTCCTCCCCGGGCAGATAGTCGTCGGTGCCGACTCGCATACCTGCACCCTCGGTGCCTTCGGGGCATTTGCGACCGGGGTGGGTGCGACGGATATGGCCGCGATCTGGGCGTCGGGCTCCACCTGGTTCCGGGTGCCGGAGACGATCGAGCTCTCCCTCACCGGTCATCTGCAGGGGGCGGCGGAACCGAAAGATCTGGCGCTCGCCTACGTCGGCAGGCTCGGTATGGACGGAGCGTCGTACCGGGCGCTTGAGTTCACGGGAGAAGCGGCGGCGGATATCTCCATGGCCGGAAGGCTCACCCTCTGCAATATGGCGGTCGAGACCGGGGCGAAGACCGGTATGTTCTATGCCGATACCACAACGGTCCGCTACCTTGCAGGATGCGGCATCGCTGCCGACCGCCAGAAGCGTGAGGAGGCGAAATACGCACAATCCCACGAGTTCGATCTCGGGGCGATCACACCCCTGGTCGCGGTGCCGCACCGGGTGGATACCGTCCGGGAAGTCGCTGAGGTTGCCGGGATACCGCTCGACCAGGTCTTCGTCGGGACGTGCACCAACGGCAGGTTCGAAGACCTCCAGCGGTTTGCCCGGATCGTCCGCGGAAAGAAGGTCGCGGTCAGGACGATCGTCGTGCCCGCATCGCGGGCCGTGCTCCAGGCGGCCGCACAGTCCGGTGCCCTCGCGGATATCGTTGAGGCGGGTTGCGTCGTGGGGACACCCGGCTGCGGCCCCTGCCTCGGCGCCCACACCGGGGTGCTGGGCGAGGGCGAGGTCTGCCTCTCGACTGCCAACCGGAACTTCAAGAACCGGATGGGTGTGGGCGGCGAGATTTACCTCTCGTCGGTCGCCACCGCGGCGGCAAGCGCTCTTTCCGGCACGATCACCGAACCGGAGGTGGTATAATGTACGGTGAAGGCCGTGCCGTCTGCCTCGGCAGCGATATCGACACCGACGTCATCATCGCCGGCCGCTACCTCCGCACCAAAGACCGCTCTCTCTGGGCGGAGCACGTCCTTGAGGATCTCGATCCGGCCCTTGCAGGCCGTCTTGCCGGTGCCGTGGTCGTCGCAGGGAAGAACATGGGGTGCGGCTCGTCCCGGGAACAGGCGGTCATCGCCCTTAAGGAGGCGGGGGTTGTCGGGATCGTCGCCCCGTCGTTTGCCCGTATCTTCTTTAGAAACGCGATTAACATCGGCCTCCCCGTGATCGAGGCCGATCTCCCCTGCACGGACGGGGCGCTCGTCCGGTTCGACCTCAATGAGGGATGGGTTGAGGTGGACGGTGCACGTTTCCCCGCCCGCCCCCTCTCGCCGCGGATGGTTGATATCCTGGCGGCAGGCGGTCTTGTCGGGTACTGGAGGTCGCACCGGTGATCTTTCCGGCACACTGCAAAGAGGTCGGGTACGATGCCGGCCATCGGCCCTGCGGCGAACGGGTCTACTTCCTGACCCGCTACATCATTCGCGAGACGGAGGACGGGCACGAGGTGCTCGAAGTCGAGCTCGACCGGACCGGGACGGGACTGATGCGAAAGGTGACGGGGCTGCGTCTCCTCGCCGCAGGAGATGACGTAGTCTGCTATCCTGACCGGGTGCAGCTCCACGACCGGCGAGGCCTCGTCGAGAAGGCGCTCCGGTCGGGACGGCGCTGCACCATCTTTACCGGATACGACGAGCATACCTCGTTCGTGCTCGATCCCGATCTCTCCGGTTTTCTCCGCCTGCACGTCTACGATATAGAGCCTCCCCGCCCTCACCTCGCCGCTACCATCAGGGATCTCGAAGCATGCGGCCTCTTTGGCGATCTCGAGGTGGTCTTTGTGGAGCACCTCCGGGATATCGTGGGGATCGATGCCGATGTCTTCCCCTGCCGTGCGGCGGGATTCTCCCGGACGCTCGATGCGGATGCCGTGCATAGCGGCGACCGGGTGGCCGGGTGCATGACCGGCAGGGATCTTGTCCGGGAGTGCTACGGCGAGGCGTTCGAACTCGAGAACACCTGCCCGCTCTCTCTGGTGGCAGAGGAACCGTTTATCGCCCGCTGCTGCAGGAGCGAGCGGGAAGGAGTCGGCACGTACGATGGGAAGTTCGGTGCCGTGGTGCACTGGGGTGCGACACCTGCGGCGATTGCGGGTGCGGTGACTGAAGTTGTGAGGAGGTGGAGATGCGATGGTGCAGATAGCGGTCGTTGAAGGGGACGGCATCGGGCAGGAGGTGATCCCGGTCGCCCGCGCCGTCATCGAGGCGGTCAGGCCGGATTTTTCACTATATGATGTCGAAGTCGGCTACGGGCGGTGGAAGCGGACGGGGAGCGCCTGCGATGCGGAGACGATGGAAAGCCTGAGGGCGGCAGACGCGATCCTCTTCGGTGCGGTGACGACGCCGCCCGACCCGGAGTACCGGAGCGTCCTTCTGCAGATCCGCCGCGATCTCGACCTCTATGCCAACATCCGCCCGATCCGCGGTGACGGGTTCGATCTCGTCATCGTACGGGAGAATACCGAAGGTCTCTATTCCGGGATCGAGTGGCGGGAGGCGGATCGCGCCTGCACCCTCCGGGTGATTACGGAGAAGGGGAGCCGGCGGATCGCCCGGTGCGCCTGCACCCTTGCGAAGCAGCGGCGGCACCTGACGATCGGCAACAAAGCGAACGTTCTCAAGTCGGATGCTTTCTTCCTCGAGATCTGCACACGCGAGGCAGAAGAAGCAGGAGTGCCCTGCAAAGCCCACTACATCGATGCACTCTGCCTCGACATCCTGATGCACCCTGACCGCTACGATGTCATCGTCACCACGAACATGTTCGGTGATATTCTGAGCGATGCCGCCGCTTACCTCGTCGGGGGGCTCGGGCTGCTCCCGAGCGCCAACATCGGCGATAAGCATGCGTTCTTCGAACCGGTTCACGGAAGTGCTCCGGATATCGCCGGGAAGAATGTTGCAAACCCGATCGCGGCGATCAAGAGTGCTGCGATGATGCTGCGGCACTTCGGGGATACGGAGCATGCGGCAGCCGTCGAGGAGGCCGTCCGGCTGACCGTTGCAAAGGGCACCCGGACGGTCGATCTCGGCGGGGCGACCGGAACGCGGGAGTTTGGCGAGGCGGTTCTCGGCGAGCTCGGAGCCCTGATCGGTCCCTGACGGGAATATCTAACATCTCTTTTGCTTCATAGGTACCTGCAATGGTGCGGGTTGGATGCCACGTCTCGATCGCCGGATCGATCGATCAGGCTATTGGGAGGGCAGAAGAGCGGGGCTGCGATACGTTTCAGATATTCTCGAGAAACCCCCGGGGCTGGAGCGCGAAAGACCTTGATGAGGATGCCGTGGCGGCGTTCAGGACGGGGGTATCTTCGGCCGATCTCCATCCCGTCGTCGATCACATGCCCTATCTCCCGAATCTGGCGACATCGAAGGATGAGATCTTCGAAAAATCCGTTGCGACGCTGACTGCCGAGCTCGAGCGGTGCGGGGTGCTCGGTATCCCGTACCTGGTCACCCATCTCGGGCACCACGGCGGCGTAGGTGTTGAGGCCGGGATGCAGCGGGTGGCCGATGCCGTCAACAGGGCGCTCGCCGATGCGGATTCCGATGCAATGCTGCTCCTTGAGAACACGGCAGGGGATAAGAACAGCGTGGGGACGACTGCTGCCGATATCCGCCGGATTATGGACGGGATCGAGGATCTGAGCCGTATCGGTATCTGTTTCGATACCTGTCACGCCTTTGCGGCAGGCTATGAACTTCGGACCCGCGATGGTATCGAAGAGACGTTCGGGATCTTCGACGACCTGATTGATCTCGCGCACCTGCGGGTGATTCACCTGAACGATACGAAGGGAGGCCTCGGCAGCCATCTTGACCGGCATGAGCATATCGGCCTCGGGTGCATCGGCGAGGAGGGTTTCCGTCTCCTCCTCAGCCACCCGGCCGTGCGCGATCTGCCGCTTATCTGTGAAACCCCGGTTGATGAGCGGCGTGACGACGCAGGGAACATCTCTGCCGTCCGGGAACTTGCCCGGCACGGTTAGCCGATCGCGTGCAGGCCTGAGAGGGTTCTGAATATTATTCTTCTATTTTTATAATACTCGTTTCCCGAACAGACCTTCCCCCTCATCTCCCTCCCTGGGATACTTTTATATAATATAGCGGTATTCTCCCCCTCACCCTTGGGTCGGCAGAATACCGCAGCGTGCGATCGTATCGCACCTATGCCACAGTGCCGGTTTCTGCCGATCATGCAATTGCCGAACCATCGCGTGAGGATGCAGGGGGGGGAATGCTCTCATCTATGGTGATCAACGAATGGTACACGATACACGAAATGCTCTACTCTGTGTAGTTCTGATGGCATCACTGCTGGCACTACCGGTTCTCGCTGCTCCCGGTATCGAAACGCCGATCTGTACGGCGGCGGGATCGCAGGTCAGACCCGATATCGACGGTAGCCTCATTGTCTGGGCCGATTATCGAAGCGGTGATGCGGAGATCTATCTCTACGATCTCACAACCGATGTGGAAACGCGGATAACGACAAATCCGTCTCGCCAGACTTCGCCTTCCATCTCCGGGAGCCGGATTGTCTGGGAGGATAACCGGAACGGAAATCTGGACATCTACCTGTATGACCTGACATCAGACCAGGAGATTCAACTTACAAACGCGGTCGCCAACCAGTGGAATCCGATCATCTCCGGTGATCGGGCCATCTGGTACGACGTTCGAAACAGCGGGATGCATATCTGCCTCTATGATATCCCGACCGGTACGGAGATCCTGATCCCGTGCAGCGCTGTCACGACCTGGAAGCCTGCAATATCAGGAAACCTGGTGGCCTGGGAGGATAACCGGGACGGAAACGGCGAGATATACGCCTATGATATCCTCGAGGGGAAACAGATCCGGATCACCGATGATCCTGCCCGCCAGACCTATCCGGCAATATCCGGCAGAGTCATCCTGTGGGAGGACGAGCGGAACGGGAGTCCGGATATCTATCTCTTCGACCTTGCTACCGGTGTTGAGGAGCGGATCACGGATAACGCCGCCTCACAGGTATCGCCGGCGATCGACGGCGACCTGATAGCATGGGAAGACCGCCGCAACGGCAATTGGGATATCTGCATCTACGATCGCCCCACCGGCACCGAGACACTCATCACGACCGCGGTCGCCAATCAGTGGTTCCCGTCAGTCTCCGGAGACCGGGTCGTCTGGGAGGATCTCCGTAGCGGCGTCAGCAACCCCGACATCTACCTCTATACAGTCACCGGCGGCGATCTCCTGACGGCCTCATTCTCGGCATCGCCGACCAGCGGCGAGGTACCGCTTGACGTGCAGTTCACCGACAGTTCATCCGGCAGTCCGACCTCGTGGCTCTGGGATTTCGGTGACGGAACGACTTCGGATGAGCAGAACCCGGTCCACACCTATACCGAAGTGGGCACGTATACAGTTTCGCTGACCGCAACAGATGGGTCCGAAAGCAGTACTGAGGAGAAGGTCGACCTGATCCGGGTTGCCGTGCTTCCCGATGCAGGCTTTGACGCGAACGTCTCTTCCGGTATGGCTCCGCTCACCGTCGGGTTCACCGATCTGTCGACCGGCGAGCCGACGGCGTGGTCATGGGAGTTCGGCGACGGTGCGACCTCGACCGAGCAGAACCCGGTTCACACCTATGCTGCGGCAGGTGCGTATACCGTCTCGCTGAACGCGACCAACGCGGCAGGCAGCGACATCGAAGAGCAGATCGACCTGATAACGGTGACCGAGCCGGTGAACGCGTCCTTCACGGCGAATGCGACCTCGGGCGCAACGCCGCTCACCATACAGTTCACCGATACATCGACCGGTGCTCCGACCTCATGGTCATGGGACTTCGGCGACGGCGCGACCTCGACGGAGCAGAGCCCGGTTCATACCTATACTGCAGAAGGTACGTACACCGTCTCGCTGACCGCAACGAACGCTGTTTCGGATGACACCCGGGTCGAGACAGATTATATCGTTGCAACCGTGTTTCCCGGCGCGGGCTTCGATGTGAACGTCTCTTCCGGCATGGCTCCGCTCACCGTGCAGTTCACCGATCTGTCGACCGGCGAGCCGACGGCGTGGTCATGGGAGTTCGGCGACGGTGCGACCTCGACGGAGCAGAATCCGGTTCACACCTATGCCGCGGCAGGTGCGTATACCGTCACGCTGAACGCGACCAACGCGGCAGGCAGCGACATCGAAGAGCAGGTCGACCTGATAACGGCGATCGGACCGGTAACCGCATCCTTCACGGCCAATGTGACCGGTGGTGTGGTGCCGTTCGCCGTTGGGTTCACCGATACATCGACCGGTGCTCCGACCTCATGGTCATGGGACTTCGGCGACGGCGCGACCTCGACGGAGCAGAGCCCGGTGCACATCTATACTGTGGAAGGTACGTACACCGTCTCGCTGACCGCAACGAACGCTGTTTCGGATGATACCCTGGTTGAAACCGACCTTATTACTGCAACCGCCCTGCCCGGACCTTCCTTCGATGCGAACGTGACGGAGGGAGGGGAGCCTCTGGTCGTTGCATTCACCGATACGTCGACCGATAATCCGACGGCGTGGTCGTGGGAGTTCGGTGACGGTGCGACCTCGACGGAGCAGAACCCGGTTCACACCTATGCCGCGGCGGGTGCATATACCGTTTCACTGGCGGTGACGAATGCCGTCGGGAGTGCGACTGAAGAGAAGGTTGGGTATATCCGGGTCTTTGTCCCGCCATCGGCAAACTTCACGGCAGATGTATCCAGCGGTACGGCACCGCTCACGGTGCAGTTCACCGACCTGTCGATCGGCGAACCGACCTCGTGGCTCTGGGACTTCGGCGACGGTGCGACCTCGGCGGAGCAGCATCCGACTCACGCCTACCCGGCGGGAACGTTCACCGTTTCCCTGACCGTCAGCAACCCGGCAGGAGGGAACACGACAGCAGCGGCAGATAGCATCTCGGTATCGCCGGCCCCTGTTGTATCGAGCAGCAGTGGTGGCGGTGGCGGCGGTAAGCGTGCCAGCTCCATGTCGCCTCCTACGCCGACCGTAACGCCGGAACCGGTCATCACTAACGAGACGGTCACTCCCATCGGGGTGAACGCGTCCGGAATAGCGACCTGCCGGATGGTCTTCGTATCGTCTGATAACGTGGCTGCCCTCCTCCTCGACGAAGGGGTCCGGGCTCTCTGCGATAGCGGGACTTCCCTTGAGAGTATCAGCGTCGATCCCATCGATGCGGCGGATCTTCCCGCATCACCCAATGGAATTGCCGTACTTGTTCCCGGATACGCCTACCAGTTCGGGCCCGAGGGCGCATCCTTCGACCCTGCCGTCACAGTGACGTTCACGCTCCCTGATGAGATATGGGACGAGCATATTGCCGGAAACAGCACATTCTCGGTGAAGTGGTATAACGGGATGGCCGGAGTCTGGGAAGATATTCCGGCGACCGTAGACGATACAACCCGGACGGTCTCGGCATCGATCGATCACTTCAGCATCTATGCGCTCTTCACCGAGTCGCCGGCCGCCGATCCCCTTGCTGCGGGAGTCGTCGTCCTGGCTGATTCGGAAGCGGTAGACAGCAGCGGCGGATTACCGTTCATGCAGATCGCGCTCGGGCTGTGTGCTCTCTTCGTCCTGGTCGGTGGAGCATACATCTACGCCGGGCGGCACAGGCAGTAACCCTGCCGCTTTTCTTTTTGTACTCCGTCGCCGTGACGGAGTAATATAGGGAATAGTCAAATTGCGGGGCGCTGCCCTTCTGTCCCCGAGGGGGTAAGGGCTCTGGAAACGCCCTCGCAGATGCTCTTCCGGGGCTTATCGCCTGCGCAGGAAGAGCAGAATCACGAGTGCCCCTGCTGCCGCGAGGAGGCCGAAACCGGGGGTTGCCTGATCCGGCTGCCGGAGGTCCTGCAGTTTCACAAGCCACGCATCCGTCCGGCCAGTCTCCGGGAACGTGATGCCGCCGAGGATGTAGCCACCGTCCTCGGTCAGGTCGGCCGAATAGACGGCACCGCGCCGGAACGTCTGGTTCCACTGCACCTCGCCCTGGCGATCCGTCCTGATTGCGACTGCGTCATCGTTGACCTGGCCGCCGATCAGGTATCCGCCGTCAGGAGCCTGCAATGCAGCCCAGCCGCTCAGCCCCTGGAGACGGGTGCTCCAGAGGACGTTCCCTTCCGCATCCACCCGGGCGTACCAGAAACTGCCGGTGATGATGAAACCGCCATCGGTGCTCTCGCTGAGCGCATATATCGAGGGGAAATCAAGGTTTTTACTCCAGCGTTCGGCACCGTCGGCCTCAAGCCGAATCAGGAATGCATCACCGACATCAAAGGTGAAAGGCGATGCCGTTCCTCCGAGGATGTAGCCGCCGTCGCTCGTCTGCTCTCCTGCATAGGCGGCCTTCCCGGCAAATGTTCTGTTCCACTCCTGGCTCCCGTCACGATCGGTCTTGATAATGATCGCGTTCGTGTCCTGCTCTGAGCCTGCAGGGTTCCACGTCCACCCGACGAGGATAAATCCGCCTTCCGTGGTCTGTCTGACGATAGACGCTTTCACCCCTTCAAATGTTCGGTTCCATACGGGGTTCCCGGTATCGTCGGTCCTGATCAGGTATGCCGTGCCGCGAACCCCGGTCGTCTGACCGGGTGTGACGTTGATGGCATTCGCCGCGACGGCATACCCGCCGTCACCGGCCTCTATGACGGAGCTTCCCGTCAGATCTTCCCAGGTTCTATTCCAGAGGAGGTTCCCGGAACTGTCTGTTCTGACGAGCAGCAGATCTTCCGGATCGGGGACGTTTGAGCCGATGCTCCCTCCGACGGCGATATAGCCGCCGTCCGCCGTCTGCTGAACCGACTCGAATTTGTTCTTCAGATCGACGCCGTAGGTTTTGTTCCATTCGATGGCGGGCTCTCCCTGCGCAGCAGCAACCTGCACGGTGAAGAGCAGGGCGGTTATAAGAGCCGCGGTAAGCACGTATAGCCGGAATCCGGACGGAGGGTTGCTTCCTGTCATGGCGATCGTACTCATCTGCGGTTCCCTCTCCAATAAAGTATTTGCTCGCCTCTCTTCCCCGGAACCGGTGGCCTTCCGGTAGTGCGGCAATTGATTTAATGACCGTTCACTTCCAATACTGATGAAGTGAAGGCGATATTCGACGGGAGATGGGTGCGGCTCGGCGGGGAAGGGCGCACCCTCTACGAACAGGGCGGGTACGGCAGACCGGAAGGAGGGGGGCTGCGCCTCGCACCGCAGGAGGCTCTATACCTTATGGAGCGCGGAAAGGTCGAGGTGCAGGAGTATTCCTTCGATGCACTGCTCGGCTACTTTGCCGGCCAGCAGAACTTCATCAGGAGCTACCTCGTCTACCGGGATATCCGTGAGCGGGGCTATGTGGTACAGCCCGGACCCCATGATTTCCGGGTGTTTCGCCGGGGGCACAAACCAGGCGGCGGGAGATCGCAGTACCTTATTCGCGTGCTCTCCGAGCGTGACCTCATTGAGTTCGAGAGACTCAGCGAAGATGTCCTCTCCTCAACCAATATGCGCAAACAGTACGTCCTCGCAGTCGTGGACGACGAGGACGAGCTGACCTACTACGAGGTCAAGGTGCAGAATCTGCCTGAAATTGCCCCTCCGGCTCACGGCGAGCCGGTGAACGCAGCCGTCTACGGAACCTATGCGCTTGCTCACCTCTCTCCCGGTTCGACCCTTGAGGAGAACTGGTATGGAAAGAGGCTTGATGCGGAACGGCTGATGCTCCGCCCCGTCGAGACGATCTATCTCGTTCGGCGTGACGGCCTCTCTCTCCGGTCGGACGGTGCGGTAATCGACGCCGATACGTTTGTGGAGATTGTGGGTGAAAAGGACGTTGAGATCCGCGAGAAGGAGCGCGTGTATGCGGATCTCCGGGACAAAGGCTACATCCCGAGAACCGGGTACAAGTTCGGCCATCACTTCCGTGTCTACTCCGGGAAAAAGACGCATTCGGAGATGCTGGTGCATGCGATGCCGTCCGGTGTCTCGCTCCCGATGAGCACTATCTCCCGGTCGGTCAGGCTCGCCCACAGCGTCAAAAAGAAGATGCTGTTTGGCTGTGTACAGAGTATCGACATACGGTATGTCGAATTTACACGAATAAAACTGTGAAGGTCGTTTCCATGCAATCCGGGATAAATCCATGGTCGAATAACCAGACCGGCGATGTCGGCAAACTCTTCTCCGAGTTTGGCATCGAACCGATCATGCCTGTCGCAGAGAGGCTTCCAGAAATACCGTCTTTCATGCGGAGAGGAATCGTCGTCGGTCACCGCGACTATCGGCCGATAGCCGATGCTATACGGAACAGAACCCCGTTCCATGTGCTCACCGGTTTCATGCCGTCCGGCCTTCCGCACCTCGGACACCTGATGGTCATGAAAGAGGTTGTCTGGCATGTCCGGCAGGGTGGAACCGGCTACATCGCCATCGCCGACCGTGAGGCACACGCTGTCCGGGGAATATCGTGGGAGAAGTGCAGGGAGTACGGCAAAGAGTACCTCAAGTGCCTCTACGCACTCGGCTTTGAGGGGACGACGTACTTCCAGAGCCGGAATAACCGCTTAAAAGACCTCGCTTTCGAGGCGTCTACCAAGGTGAACTTCTCCGATCTTGCGGCCATCTACGGGTTCGGACAGGAGACGTCCCTCTCCCACGCCATGAGCGTGATCACCCAGGTCGCGGATATTCTCTACCCTCAGCTCGACGCAGGCCCTGCTCCCACGATCGTGCCGGTCGGGATCGATCAGGACCCGCACATCCGGCTCACCCGCGATGTGGCGCATAAACTCCGGATGTTTACCGTCGAAGACCGGGGCGAGTACGTCTCGGTCCGGTCGAAGAATGCTCCCGAATCGGCGCTCGTTGCCGTGCATCGTGCATTTCCGGGCTCGAAGAAGTACGAGGGGCACGTGGATATCAGGGGGACTCCTCCTGAACGGGTCGGTGAGGTCGTGCGAGGAATCGAGATCGAGCATGGCGGTTTCGGGTTCTACTCACCGTCGTCGACCTATCACATCTTCATGCCCGGCCTGCAGGGCGGCAAGATGTCAAGCAGCGTTCCCGAGAGCTCGTTCGGATTCTACGAGCCCGAGAAAGCGATCAAAAAGAAGGTGATGTCGGCACTGACCGGCGGTCGGATGACCCTTGAAGAGCAGAAAGAACTCGGCGGCGAGCCTGACCGCTGCTCCGTCTATCTCTTAAATCTCTTCCATATGGTTGAAGACGATGCCGAACTCGCCGAGATCCGGCGCCGGTGTGTCGGAGGCGAGCTGACCTGCGGGCAGTGCAAGAAGGAGACCTTCGAGCGGGTCAGCGTGTTCGTCAAAGATCTGCGTGAGAAGATGGATGCAGTGGAGCATCTGGTGGAGGTGTAACCGGTGGAACTGACATTAAATGAAAAGAGACTGCTCGTCGCTCTCGAGCCTCTCGGCACGGTCGATGCGGCAACCCTTGCCGACCGGATGGATGCGCGAAGAGAGGCCGTGGTGCAGTATGCCCTCCTTGCGAGCGACCGGGGTCTTGCAACGCTGGAGCGGTGTGTCAATACGGTCTATTCTCTGACCGAAGAGGGAAATAAGTATGTGGGGGCCGGCCTCCCCGAGCGGCAGCTCCTTGAGAGCTTCGCCGCCGAGATCCCGATGCGGGACCTGCAGCAGCACCCGCTCGCGAAGATCGGAATCGGCCAGATGCGCAAAAAAGGCTGGATCAGCATCCGTGACGGCATCGTCCGGAAGGAGGGGAGCCCAGCGCCCGGAGCGGACGAACTCGCTTTTGCGAATATCGCGAAGGGTCTCATAGACGAGGATGGCGAAGCGATCGTCGAGCTCCGGAAGCGGGGGCTCGTGCAGGAGGAGGAGACCGTGACGTACACTGTTGCGATCACCCCTGAAGGGCGCGAACTCGTCCGCCGCGGGCTCGATCTCCGTGAAGAGGTCGGCACGCTCACCCGGGAGCAGATCATCTCGGGCGAGTGGAAAGATCTCAATCTCCGCCGCTACAGCGTGGAGAAACTGCCAAAGAGGATCTATCCTGGAAAGGTGCATCCGTATCAGCGGATGCTCGACGATATGCGGCGGATTCTCCTCGATATGGGCTTTACCGAGATGCACGGCAGTATCGTCCAGAGCTCGTTCTGGAACTTCGACGCCCTCTTCCAGCCGCAGGATCACCCTGCACGCGAGATGCAGGATACCTTCTTCCTCGGCGAGGAATGGCCGCTCCCGGCAGGGTTCGAGCGTGTCCGGGATATGCACGAGCACGGCGGGGAGACCTCGTCCACCGGGTGGGGAGGTGTCTGGAGCAGCAAAAAGGCTCAGCAGTGCGTGCTCCGGACACACACGACCAGTCTCTCCATCCAGCACCTTGTAGAGCACCCGGAGCCTCCGGTCAAGGCCTTCTGCATCGGCAGGGTCTACCGGCGGGAGGCGATCGATCCGACGCATCTCCCGGAGTTCGAGCAGCTCGAGGGTATCATGATGGACAGAGGCGTAACCTTCAGCCACCTGCTCGGTTTCCTGAAAGAGTTTTACAGGAAGATGGGCTTTGAAGACGTCCGGTTCCGGCCGGCCTACTTCCCGTACACCGAGCCGTCCGTGGAGCCCGAGGTCTGGGTGGACGGCCTCGGGTGGGTGGAGCTCGGCGGTGCCGGTATATTCCGTCAGGAGGTCACCGCCCCGTGTGGTATTCAGTACCCGGTGCTCGCCTGGGGGCTCGGTGTCAGCCGGCTTGCCATGCTGAAGGTGGGCTTGAAAGATCTCCGGCAGCTCTACCGCAGCGACATCGAATGGATACGGGAGACGCCGATTGTCGGTAGACGGCCGGACGGCGGTGAGTGAGGGAGAGAGAAGCATGCCGATTATTACCCTGCCCTATGCATACCTGGAACGGCTGACCGGCACCGACCGTAAGACCATCATCGACCGTGTGCCGATGATCGGTGCCGATATCGAGCGAATAGAAGACGATCATGCCGACATAGAGTTCTTCCCTGACCGCCCCGATCTCTTCTCCACCGAAGGGGTTGCCCGCGCCATGCGGGGTTTCCTCGGGCTGGAAGAGGGGCTCGCAGCCTATGACGTCCGCCCGTCCGGGATAGCCTTCTCGGTCGATCCCGGGCTTGCGGAGATCCGGCCTTACCTTGGCTCGGCGGTGATCCGGAACGTCTCCCTCGACGAAGAAGCGATCGAGAGTCTGATGGGACTTCAGGAGGCGCTGCACTGGGCGGTCGGCCGCGGCCGCGCCAAGGTGGCGATAGGTGTCCACGATCTGGATAGGGTTACGCCGCCGTTCCGCTACATCGCATCGCCCCGTGACCGCTCCTTCGTGCCGCTCGACTTTACGCGGGAGATGACGCTCGACGAGATGCTCGAGGAACACCCGAAAGGACGCGACTACGCCCGCCTCGTACAGGACTTCCTCCGCTTCCCGCTGATCGTCGATGCCGACGACCAGGTGCTCTCGTTCCCGCCGATCATCAACGGCGAGCTGACGAGGGTGACGACCGAGACCCGGAATATCCTCCTCGATACGACCGGCACCGATAGACGGGCGGTGATGATCGCGGTGAATATCATCTGCACCGCTCTTGCAGAGGCAGGAGCGACGATTGAGTCCGTCACCGTCGACGATCTTGCGATGCCGTCGCTTGCGCCGGCGGAGCGGCAGGTCAGCGTCGAAGAGTGCGCAGAACTGCTCGGCATTCCGCTGACGGCGGAGTCGATGGCGGCTCTCCTCCGGAAGATGCGGTTCGGTGCGGAGCCTGCCGGTAACGGGCTGCTCTCTGTCCGGGTTCCCTGCTACCGGGCGGACATCCTGCACGACTGGGATGTCTTCGAAGATGTGGCGATCGCCTATGGATACGAGCAGTTCGCCGCCGAACTGCCGCCGACCTTCACCACCGCACAGGAGCATCCGATCAATGCCCTGATGGGGATTGTGCGGTCTATCTTCGTCGGTCTCGGCTACCTCGAAGTGATGCCGTTTACGCTGACGAACGAGCGGATACTCTTCGACAGGATGCAGCGCGAGCGTTCCCCTGCGGCGCTCCGGGTGCTGCATCCGATCTCGGAGGAGCAGACCGTCGTCAGGACGGCTGTTCTCCCCCTGCTGATGGAGACGCTGCAGCTGAACAAGCACCGCGAACTCCCGCAGCGCCTCTTTGCGGTCGGTGACGTCGTCGAGGATATGGCCGCCCGCCAGACGGCTGCGGCGGTCAGCATCCATCCCGGTGCCGACTTCTCGGAGGCATATGCCGCCGCCGACGTGCTCTGCCGCGAACTCGGCCTTGTTTATTCGGTAGCGGAGTCGGAAGATCCAGCATTCATCGATGGCCGTCGCGGTGATATCATTGTGGACGGTAAAAAAGTAGGGGTCTTCGGCGAGATTCATCCTGCAGCGCTCGGCGGCTTCGAGCTCGAGCACCCGGTGGCGGCTCTCGAGCTCGATCTCAGAGCCGTACCGGGATACCCCGGGTAGCCAGGTGCTCCTTCACCTGGTGCACCGTGAACTCGCCGTAGTGGAAGACGCTTGCTGCGAGGCAGGCGTCCGCTCTCCCTGCGGTAAATCCGTCGTAGAAGTGGTCGAGGGTGCCGACCCCGCCGCTTGCGATGACCGGGATGCCGACCCTGCCCGAGATGGCGGAGGTGATCGGAATATCAAACCCGTTCTTCGTCCCGTCGGTCTCCATACTCGTGAGGAGGATCTCTCCGGCACCGCGGCTTTCCGCCTCTTCTGCCCATGCGATAGCATCGATGCCGGTCGGCTTGCTGCCGCCGTAGATGACGACTTCATACCAGCACTCCCGGCCGTCCGGCAGTCCGACGATATTTCTCTCCGGCGATAGCTCGAAGTTTCGCCGCACGTCCATGGCGACGACGATGCACTGGGTGCCAAAGCGCTCCGCTCCCCTGCTGATCAGGGTCGGATCCTGAACGGCGCTCGTGTTGATGCTCACCTTGTCGGCGCCGGCACGGAGGATCTGCTGCATATCGTCAAGGGCACGGATACCCCCGCCGACGGTGAGGGGGAGGAAGAGCTGATCGGCGGCCCGCTGGACGACATCGATGATCGTACCCCGCTGTTCCTTCGACGCGGTGATGTCGAGGAAGACGACTTCGTCCGCCCCCTGTTCGTTGTACCGCTGCGCAAGCTCGACGGGATCGCCTGCATCCCGGAGATTCAGGAAGTTGGTGCCCTTGACCACACGGCCGTCCTTGAGATCCAGGCAGGGGATGATCCGCTTTGTCAGAACCATGGATACTGGTGGGATGAGGGACGTCTTGATGGTTTCCGAAACGCGGGGCTTCCGATGGATGGGGATTTAAGTACTGCGACGGGGAACCTTTATGGACGATCGGATGGGGTGCTTTTCACCCCATCGTTACAGGTGCTTTTCATGAACTCGGGAGACAAGAAGATAACGTGGGCACGGCAGTACATGCCGGTGCTCTCATCCATCAGGGAGCGGTTCGAGCGTGAACAACCCTTCGCCGGCATGACGATCGGCATGGCGCTTCACGTCGAGGCAAAGACGGCGGTGCTCGTCGAGACGCTGGCGGCCGGCGGTGCGGAGGTGCACATCACCGGTTGTAATCCCCTCTCGACCCAGGACGACGTCGCGGCTGCGCTCAACGAACGGCCGAATATTCACTGCTATGCAAAGAGGGCGTGCAGTGTCGAGGAGTACTACGCCGCCATCGACCGGGTGCTCGATGCAAAGCCCGCTGTCACCATCGACGACGGGATGGATCTCATCCACCGCATTCACACGGGACGGCGGGAACTCCTGGAGTCGATCGTCGGCGGTTGCGAGGAGACGACGACCGGTATCCACCGCCTCCGGGCGATGGCAAATGAGGGCAAACTCGAGTTTCCCGTTATCGCCGTCAACGACACGCCGATGAAGCGGTTCTTCGACAATGTCCACGGCACCGGCGAGAGCTCGCTCACCGCCATCATGACGACGACGAACGTCCTGATTGCGGGCAAGCACCTCGTCGTCGCGGGTTACGGCTACTGCGGGCGTGGTCTTGCAGAGAAGGCGAGCGGCCTTGGAGCGCGGGTCATCGTCACCGAGGTCGACCCGCGGCGGGCACTGCAGGCGCATATGGACGGGTTTGCCGTCATGACGATGGACGAGGCGGCAGCGCTCGGCGACATCTTCGTCACCACGACCGGGAATGCGGGCATCATTACGCACCGCCACTTCCCGACGATGAAGAGCGGTGCAATCCTCTCGAACGCCGGCCACTTCAACGTCGAACTTGAGGTCGACTGGCTCGAGGAGCATGCGGATGCGGTCGAGCGGCGGGACGGTATCGACTCCTACACGATCGGCGGCAAGACCATTCACGTCCTCGCCGAGGGGCGGCTCGTCAATCTCGCCGTCCCGAAGGGGATGGGACACCCCATCGAGGTTATGGACTTAAGTTTTGCCGTTCAGGCACTCAGCGCCGAATATATCGCCAAAATCGGCAGCACCCTCCCCGGCGGCGTCTACGACGTGCCGAACGAGATGGACGAACGGATCGCAAGCCTCAAACTGGCCGCACTCGGGATCACGATCGATACCCTGACCGAGGAGCAGGTCACCTATATGACGAGCTGGGATATCGGCACGTAATGATACTGTCCTCAGCCCGTTTTAGGATATAACCCTTTTCCTGTTTTTTAGTGTCGTATCCCCCCACCACCTTCCCTGAATAGTTGTTCTGCTCCGCCACCTTCGTCCGCTTTATGCCTGGCGGGTTTCATCTCTCTGCACTTAAGTTAAATTTATATATTGTTGGAAGGAAGTTTCCTTCCGTAAAAAGTAAATATTATTGCCTCTCACCTTGAGGTGGCAACAGAACGAGGAAACTGTATGAGACAAGTGGCAATCTATGGAAAAGGCGGTATCGGCAAATCGACGACAACCCAGAATACGGTGGCAGCGCTCGCGGAGGGCGGTAAACAGATCATGGTAGTGGGCTGCGACCCAAAAGCTGACTCTACCCGGCTCCTGCTCCACGGATTGTGCCAGAAGACGGTGCTCGACACCCTGCGGGATGAAGGTGACGATATCGAGCTCGAGGAGATCCTGAAGCCCGGATTCGGGGATACTCGCTGTGTCGAATCGGGCGGGCCTGAACCCGGGGTGGGGTGCGCCGGCAGGGGGATCATCACGTCCATCAACCTTCTGGAATCACTTGGAGCATACACCGCTGACCTTGACTACGTCTTTTACGACGTTCTCGGCGACGTCGTCTGCGGTGGTTTCGCGATGCCCATCCGTGAAGGAAAGGCGGAGGAGATCTACATCGTGGCTTCGGGCGAACTGATGGCGCTGTATGCTGCGAACAACATCGCGAAAGGCATTCAGAAGTACGCCCAGAACGGCAAAGTCAGGCTCGGCGGCATCATCTGCAACAGCCGGAAGGTGGATAACGAACTCGCCCTGTTAAAGGCGTTCGCAGAAGAGCTCGGATCACAGCTGATCTACTTCGTCCCGCGGGACAATCTGGTGCAGCGTGCCGAGATCAACAAAAAGACGGTCGTCGACTTCGACCCGGACGCCAATCAGGCGAACGAGTACCGGAATCTCGCAAAGGCCATCGATGGGAACACGATGTTTGTCATTCCAAAGCCCATGACGCAGGATCGCCTTGAAGAACTGATGATGGAACACGGGTTCCTGGGCCTGTAATACCAGATAGGATGTGAAGTAGATGCAGTTCGTACGAGCGATAGTCCGGCCGGAAAAGAAGGACGAAGTCCTTGAAAACCTGTCTGCAGGAGGATTCAACGCCGCGACGGTTGTCGACGTCGTAGGCCGCGGCAAGCAGAAGGGCATCAGGATGGGGGACGTCTACTACGACGAGATCCCGAAATCCCTCATTCTCGTCGCGATAGAGGACGGGGATCGAGACAGGATCGTGGACATAATCCTGAAGACTGCCAAAACCGGCCAGAGCGGCAACTTCGGCGACGGAAAGATCTTCATCAGTCCCGTGGCAGAGGCGTACACCGTGTCGACGGGGAGCAAAGGCCTGTGAACCGGTGGTGCTGAAATGAAAGAGATTATGGCCATCGTGCGGATGAAAAAGACCGGTGCGACGAAACGGGCCCTGATCGAGGCAGGCGTCGCTGGTTTTACCGCCGTCAAAGCGATGGGCAGAGGAAAACTGCTGCCGGATGAGGAGATAAACATCCCCTGCAAGGAGAAACTCATGGGGATGGCCGCTACTGACGTCATCGACAGGGAGGAATCCGAAGAGCAGGTCGTCGCGTTCCTCGACGATAAAACGATGTTTCCGCGGCGGTTGTTCACCATCCTCGCCTACGACGAGGACGTACCGCGGATTGTTGAAGCGATAATCAAAGCCAACCGCACGGAGCGCGGTGCAGGCGACGGGAAGATCTTCGTAACGCCCGTAAATGATGTAGTCCGTGTCCGCACGGGCGAATCCGGTGACGCTGCAATCTGGTGAGAACTTTCAGGAGCTACAACACATGACGATGACGGACGTAAACATCGACGAGATACTGGCGCCAATGCCGGACAAAGTAAAAAAGAACCGGAGGAAACACATCGTCAAAAAGGATGCATCCGCCGGTTGCCGCCCACAGATCGAGGCAAACACAAGGACGGTTCCCGGTATCATAACGCAGCGGGGATGCAGCTATGCCGGGTGCAAGGGCGTGGTCGTCGGGCCGATCAAGGATATGCTCACGATCACCCACGGCCCGATCGGGTGCGCGTACTACAGCTGGGGAACACGGCGGAACAAGGCACGGACCGACGACAGTACTCCTCCGGATCAGATCTACTCGACGATGTGCTTCTCGACCGACATGCAGGAGAGCGACATCGTCTTTGGCGGCGAGAAGAAGCTTGCGAAGATGATCGACGAGGTCGTGGAGATCTTCCACCCGAGGGCCATCAACATCTGTGCGACATGCCCGATCGGGCTTATCGGCGATGATCTCGGTGCCGTTTCAAAAGCGGCAGAGGAGCGGCACGGGATTCCGATAATCCATTATAACTGCGAGGGCTATAAGGGAGTCAGCCAGTCGGCCGGCCACCATATCGCCAACAATCAGATCATGGAACGCATGATCGGGACCGGTACCGAGAAGGTGGACGGGAAATACGTCCTCAACTTCCTTGGGGAGTACAACATCGGTGGAGACGCATGGGAGATCGAGAGAGTCCTCGAGGAGATCGGATATACAGTAGGTTCGACCCTTACCGGCGATTCGGCCTATGCAACCATCAAGAACATGCATACGGCCCACTTAAACCTCGTCCAGTGCCACCGTTCGATCAACTACATCGCCGAGATGATGGAGACGAAGTACGGCATTCCCTGGCTGAAGGTGAACTTCATCGGTATCGATGCGACGATTGATACGCTCCGCGATATCGCACAGTGTTTCGGCGACAAAGAACTGATAGCGAGAACCGAACTCGTCATTGAGCGCGAACTTGCTGCAGTCACACCGGAGATCGAGCGATACCAAAAGATCTGCAGGGGCAAGACTGCCTTTATCTTCGTCGGCGGGTCGCGCAGCCACCACTACCAGTTCTTGCTTCGGAATCTCGGTATGGAAGTGATGGTTGCGGGGTACGAGTTCGCCCACCGTGACGACTACGAGGGGCGCGAGGTCATACCGACCATCAAGAGCGATGCGGACTCGAAGAACATCCCCGAGCTCCATGTCAAACCGGACACCGAGATGTACAGGCCGCCCCACCTGCGCCTGAAGATGTCGCAGGAGAAGTACGACGAGCTGGTCGCATCCGGCGTCCTCAACGAGTACAGGGGAATGTACCCGGACATGGTAAACGGCGGGATCATGATCGACGACGCCAACCACTTCGAGACCGAAGAACTGGTCAAGGTCTTCAAGCCGGATCTCATATTCACCGGCATCAAGGACAAGTACGTCACGCACAAGATGGGCCTCCCCTCAAAGCAGATACACTCGTACGATTACAGCGGTCCTTACACCTGCTTTAGAGGTGCGGTAACCTTTGCAAAGGACGTAGCGCATTCGCTCTCCACACCCGCATGGAAGATGATCACCCCGCCCTGGGAACAGAGCATAACCGAACAGAGGTGACAGAGCGATGCTCGAATGCACACCAAAAGAGCCTCTCCCCAAAGATGCACGCACGACAGGAAGTATCAACCCGATAAAGACGTGTCAGCCGGTCGGTGCACTGTATGCAGCCCTCGGCATCCACGGTTGTCTCCCGCACAGCCACGGGTCGCAGGGGTGCTGTTCGTACCACCGGATGGCGTTGTCCAGGCACTTCCACGAGCCTGCGATGGCCTCGACGAGTTCCTTCACCGAAGGGGCGTCAGTATTCGGCGGCGCTGCAAACCTGAAGACCTCGATAAAGAATGTGTTCGCGATCTACAATCCGGAGATCATCGCAGTCCACACCACGTGCCTCAGCGAGACCATCGGGGACGACATGCCGACCATCATCAAGCAGTCGGAGATCCCCGAAGGGAAGTACGTCATCCACGCCAACACACCGAGTTACCATGGTTCGCACGTCACCGGGTTTTCGAACATGTGCAAGGGGATCGTATCCTACCTTGCAGAGTCGGACGGCAATCCGAAGAAGGAGCGGGCGAACATATTCCCGGGATTTACGAACCCCGGGGATATGCGGGAGATCAAGAGGATCGTAACCGAGATGGGTGTCCCCTCGATCATGTATCCCGACACCACGGGCGTGATGGACTCGCCGGTGCGCAAGACCTACGAGATGTTCCCCCGGGGCGGTGCGACGATCGAGGCGATACAAGACTCGGGCAATTCGAAGATGACCCTCTCGCTCGGCGCATGGTCGTCGGATGAGGCGGCGGCAACTCTCCAGTCGAAGTGCGGAGTGCCTGGCGTCCCCCTCAGGATCCCGATCGGGGTCAAGGCGACCGACGACCTGATCATGGCGGTGAAGAAAGGGTTCGGGGTAGACGTGCCCGAACCCCTCGAAGTCGAGAGAGGGCAGGTCATCGACACCCTGATCGACATCCACTACCAGTACGAAGGGAAGACAGTAGCGGTATTCGGGGACCCGGACATCGTGATCCCGCTCGTAGAGTTCCTCATCACGATGGGCATGATACCGAAGTACGTCCTGACGGGAACGCCGGGCGGCAAGTTCGAGAAGATCGTAAACGGTATGCTCGAAGAAGCGGGTATCGAAGGAAGCAGGGTCAAAGCCGAGGGAGACCTCTTCGATCTCCACCAGTGGATCAAGGAAGAATCGGTGGACCTCCTCATCGGCAACGCACACGGCAAGTACATCGCACGCGCCGAGGATATCCCCCTGGTTCGGGTCGGCTTTCCCGTATTCGACCGGGCTGTGCACCCGTTGATGCCGATCGTCGGCTACCGGGGGTGTCTCCGGCTGATTGAGATGATCAGTAACGTGCTGCTCGATCGCCGTGACCGCGACTGCCTCGACGAAGACTACGAACTGATACTGTAAGATTGGTGAAAAGACATGGAGAGCGGATGTCCAATGCCTGCCGAGCCTACGGCATGCATTGACGAAAGACAGTTCTCCATCATGACCACGGGAAAAAACAAAAGCCGCATTCACTGCGCTGATGACAGTCTGGCCGGGGCCGTGAGCCAGCGTGCCTGCGTATATTCCGGGGCGAGGGTGGTCTTAAATCCGGTGACGGATGCGGTCCACCTCGTCCACGGGCCTATCGGGTGTGCGGCGTACACGTGGGATATCCGCGGCAGTCTGTCCAGTGGCTCGGAGATGTTTCGGCAGAGTTTTTCCACCGACTTGAAAGAGAGGGACGTGGTCTTTGGTGGAGAGGCGAAACTTATCGCCTGTATCGACGAAGCCGTCGAGAAGTATAATCCTCCGGCGATATTCGTCTACGCAACCTGCGTCGTCGGATTGATCGGCGACGACATCGTTGCCGTCTGCAAGGAAGCGTCGCAGAGACACGGCATTGACGTTATCCCGGTGGAGTCCAGCGGCTTTATCTCGGGAAACAAGATCGTCGGCTATCGGGCGGCAGGGGAAGCCCTGCTCACGTTGATCCGCCCGAAAGACGGAGCGGTCGTGGAAAAAACGCGCAAGATCAATTTCCTTGGGGAATACAACCTGGGCGGCGAGAAGTGGCTCGTCGAGCGCTACCTCCGGGAGATGGGCATCGAGATCAATGTGGCCTTCACCGGGGACTCGACCGTTGCAGCCCTGAAGAGGGCGCCCGGAGCATGCTTAAACCTGGTGCAGTGCAGCGGTTCCATGCACTGGGTGGCGATGAGTCTGGAGAAAGAGTACGGCATCCCGTACATCGACGTGAACTTCTTCGGCGCGGAGAACACCGCTGAGAGCCTCCGAAAGATCGCCCGGTTCTACGGAGACGAAGAGATCGTGCACCGGACGGAGGCGCTCATCGAACGAGAGATGGAGAGGGTCAGGCCGGTCATAGAGAAGTACCGGAAGAAACTGGCCGGTAAGCGGGCGGCGATCTATGTGGGCGGCGCCTTCAAGGCGCTCGCCATCATCCGCCAGATGCAGGAACTCGGCATGGAGGTCATGTTCACCGGCACGCAGACCGGCAAGCCGGAAGACTACGAGCAGATCGGCACCATCGTCAGCGAGGGGACGGTCGTGATCGACGACGCGAACCCCGCCGAGATCGAGAAGTTCCTGCTCGAAAAAGATGTCGATATGATGGCCGGTGGCGTGAAGGAGCGTTTCCTTGCGCACAAACTGGGTGTTGGCTTCGTCGACCACAATCACGACCGAAAAGACGGTCTTGCCGGGTTCGACGGAGCGATCCGGTTCGCCCGCGAGGTCTATGCCACCACCTGCTCCCCGGTCTGGGAACGGGTGAAGCAAGACCCCTTTGAGGAGGCACAGGAATGACGGAATGGAAGATCACGTCACGGGTAAGGCAGGTCAACGAGAACCAGTGCCACATGTGCATGCCTCTCGGCGGTGTCCTTGCTCTCCGGGGCGTCGAAGACTCCATCGCACTGGTGCACGGTTCCCAGGGGTGCAGCACCTACATGCGTCTCGCGAACGTAGAGCATTTCAACGAGCCGATAGACATCGCTTCCTCGTCCTTGAACGAGAAGCAGGCGATCTTCGGAGGGGAGGCGAACCTGAGAAAGGCGCTGGACAACGTTATCCGGGTCTACCGGCCGAAGGTCATCGGCATCCTGACGAGTTGCCTCGCCGAGACCATGGGCGACGATATCGGGAGGTTCGTCGAGACTTACAAAACTGACCGGGAGATCAGGGGGCTTGACATCATCCCCATCTCCACGCCGAGTTACAGCGGCACGCACACCGAGGGGTTCTGGGCGACGATGCGGGCGGTCATTGCCTACTATGCCCGACCGACCGAGCGCCACCAGGGAGTCAACGTCATCGTCCCCAACATCAGTCCGGCCGATATCAGGGAGATTAAGCGCCTCCTCGACCTGATGGGGCTTGAGTATACGCTGCTGCCCGACTACTCCCTGACGCTGGACCGCCCTTTCGGGGGACGCTACAAAAAGATCGCACCGGGCGGCACTCCGGCCGCCGAGATTGCACGCATGAGCGGGGCACGGGCCACCATCCAGTTCGGGTTCACCTGCCCGGAGAAGTTCTCCCCCGGCCACTTCCTGGAGCAGCGGTTCGGCGTCCCGCTGATCAACCTCCCGCTCCCCGTCGGCCTCGACGGCACTGACTTGTTTGTCAGGACTTTGAGGGAGATCAGCGAGCAGGCCGTGCCCGGGAGCATCAGGCTCGAGCGGGGATGGCTCTGCGACGCGATGGCCGACGCCCATAAGATCAACGCGTCGGCGCGACCGGTCATCTACGGCGAACCCGAACTGGTCTATGCCCTGGCAAAACTCTGTCTGGAAAACGGTTCGGTTCCTGCCGTCATTGCCAGCGGAACACAGAACAGCGGCCTTGCCGGGTTACTGCAGCCGCTGCTCGAGGGCGCGCTGGAAGAAACGGTCGTCCTCGAAGAAGCGGACTTCGTGACGATCGAGGATGCAGCAGTGCGGACGTCGGCGAACCTTGCCGTCGGCCACTCGGGCGGCAGGTACCTGACCGAACGGCAGGGGATCCCCGGACTTCGGGTGGGCTACCCCGTCCACGACCGGGTGGGCGGACAGAGAATCCTGTCGGTCGGCTATACGGGCAGCCTTGCCTTTCTCGACCGTTTTACCAACACTCTGCTGGAAGCAAAGCATAGCTCCTACCGCAGACTCCGGAAAGAAGAGTTACTCAGCGAAAGAGGTGTATCCAATGCAAAAGCCTGAACGTCACATTTTCATCTGCACAAGTTCGCGTCCGAACGGTCAGCAGAAGGGATTCTGCCATTCCAAGGACGGTGTGGCCGTCATGATGAAGTTCGTGGAAGAGATTGAAGAACGCGAGCTCGGCGGCGAGGTGTTCATCAGCAACACCGGCTGTTTCGGCATCTGTGAAAAGGGGCCGATCGTCGTGGTGTACCCGGAGAACGTCTGGTACGGGTCGGTCACGCCGGGCGACGTCGAGGAGATCCTCGATGAGCATATCGAAGGCGGCAATGTCGTGGAACGTCTGGTGATCTAAGGCATGTGCAACAGATGTGAAGATCACGGCGGCGTCGGGGAGATCGCAGTCCTCCTCGATGCAGACGGTTTCTCCGGCCGGTTTACCGAACCCGGAAAGGCCGTCGTGTACAAACGATGCGGCCCCTCCTTTACGGCCGAACGCGCGATGGATCTCGCGTTTGACCGGAGCAGCGGGCTCGCGGAACTGCGCTCGAAGATGGACGAACTCCTGCAGTTCCTCGGCCCATGCACGATCTTCGTCGCGAAGTCGGCGAGCGGCGCCGTGTACTTCGAACTCGAGAAGGCAGGATGCAGCGTCTGGGAGGTCTCCGGCAGACCCGACGAGTTTCTCGACAGTGTGCTGCAGGGCGAGGAGGATGCGGAGAGCGCAACGGCAGCAGAGGCTGTGGAGATCCCGGTGCCCGTCGAGGTCTCGCCCGGGAGCTACTTCATCTCGATCAAGGAGGCTCAGGGAAAGGCGCCCTCTATCAGCAGCAAGCAGATTCTTCAGGAGTTCATCTCCCTGGGAGGTTTCAGCGTGCTCGAAGTGATCTGTGACCACGTGCCTCCCTGGATCGAGATGGAGGCGGAACGGCGAGGTTTCTCCATCGCTACCGAGTCCCGTGGAAAGCATGAGATCAGTGTGCGGTTGACGAAGGATACTGCTGCCCGGTGAGAAGCTCTTTGGCACGCATGCCAAAAGTAAACTCATTCATGTTCACTCTGGGCCATTGTATAGCAATTTAAATAATTATAATTTATATTTATCATTATTAAACTATCATAAACCGAGGTATACAATGAAATCTCACCGCAACATTACCCTGCTGGGGCCACTTCTCCTTATCGCTGCAGTAATCGCGGTGGCGGGATGCACCGGCACGACGGAGGCGCCACCCTCCAAAGAACAGACGACGCTGACCGTCTTTACCGCTGCCTCGCTCACGGGTGCCTTCACCGATATCGGGAAGGCCTATGAGGCAGAGAATCGGAATGTGAAGATCGATCTCGTCTTCGACGGTTCGCAGGCGCTTCGAACGCAGATCGAGCAGGGAGCATCCCCCGATGTCTTCGTCTCCGCGAACGTCAAGCACATGAAGGCGCTCGAGGATGCCGGGTTTATGGAGAACGGTACCGTGGAGCTCTTCGTTGAAAACTCCCTCGCCGTCATCGTCCCTGTCGATAATCCGGCGAAGATCGCGACTCTTGCCGACCTTACAAAACCCGGCGTGAAGCTTGTCATCGGCACCAAAGACGTGCCGTTCGGCTCGTACACCCGCCAGGTGCTCGACAAGATGGCGAACAGCTCTGCCTACGGCCCTGCGTACAAAGAGGCCGTGATGGGCAATGTCATCTCCGAGGAGACGGCGGTGAGCTCGGTCGTGCCGAAGCTGACGCTCGGAGAAGCGGATGCCGCCTTTGTCTACAAGTCCGATGTCAAGCAGGAGGATCGCGACAAACTCACCCGGATCGATATCCCGGCCGTGTACAACGTCGTCGCGCAGTATCCGCTCGGCATCCTTGCCGAATCACAGCAGAAAGATGCCGCTGCAGCGTTCATCGCGTTCGTGCGCGGCACTGACGGCAGCGCCATTCTGACGGAGTATGGTTTCGATCCGATACCGTAAGGCCGGTAACGCTGTCAGGAACGTGTCCTGGACGAAAGCACGGGGAGCGGGACTCACCCTTCTCCTCGGCATTCTCCTGTCCTCCTTTCTCCTCTTCGTCACCGTACCGATAGCCTCGCTCTTCCTCCGGATCACCCCCGAGGCGTTCTTCCGGTCGCTTGCAGAGCCGGTGGTCGTCGATGCTCTGGTGCTCTCGCTCCTCACCGCGACGGTCAGCACGGTGATCGTTATCCTCTTCGGAACTCCGCTCTCCTACATCAACGCGCGGACGGAGTACCGGGGCAAGGATATCGTCGATACCCTTACCGATCTTCCTATTGTCCTTCCTCCGGCGGTGGCGGGTATCGCCCTCCTGATGGCTTTCGGGCGGCGTGGCGTCGTCGGAGAGTACCTGGACGCCTTCGGAATCCAGATCGCCTTTACCACCCTTGCCGTGATCCTGGCGCAGGTCTTCGTCGCCTCGCCCTTCTATATCCGGCAGGCACGGGCGAGTTTCGAGGCGGTCGACCGGATCTACGAGGACGCCGCACGGACACTCGGGGCGTCCCGTCTGCGAGTGCTCCTCCGCGTCACTGTGCCCATCGCCTGGACCGGTCTCGTCTCCGGGGCGATCCTGACCTTCGCCCGGGCGCTCGGCGAGTTCGGGGCAACGATCATGTTCGCCGGCAACTTCCAGGGGAGAACCCAGACGATGCCGCTTGCCATCTACACAACGATGCAGGGCGACATCTACGATGCCATCAGCCTTTCGATCGTCCTCGTGATCATCTCGTTTGCCGTCATCCTGGCGGTCACGTTCGTAACCCGGAGGAGGATCTGATGCTCTCGATAACAGTCGCGAAACGCCTCCGCGATTACGAGCTCGACGTCTCTCTTACTGTCCGGAACGCCGAGACGCTCGTCCTCATCGGTGAGAACGGGGCGGGTAAATCGACCGTCTTAAACCTCGTATCGGGGCTTCTTTCCCCCGATCGCGGGGAGATCACCCTGGCCGGGCGAACGCTCTTCTCCGATCTGCCCCGGATTAACGTCCCGACCGAGGAGCGGAAGATAGGCCACCTTTTCCAGTCCTATGCCCTCTTTCCGCATCTCTCTGTCTTCGAGAACGTGGCCTTTGGCCTTCGGTGCCGGAAGATGCCGAAAGCCGGGATCGCCGACCGTGTCGCCGGGCAGCTTGCGGCGATGCACCTTACCGATCTTGCGGATGTAAATGTCGGGAGACTCTCGGGTGGGCAGCGGCAGCGGGTCGCCCTCGCCCGCTCGCTCGTCTTAGAGCCCGATCTCCTCCTCCTCGACGAACCCCTCGCCGCCGTCGACGTCCGGGCACAGGGCGAGATGCGGCGCGAGCTCCGAGACCGGATCCGGCAGGCGGGTATTCCATGCGTCATTGTCACCCATACGCACAAAGACGCTCTCGAGCTCGGCGATCGGGTCTGCCTTCTCGAAGAAGGGAAGATGGTCATCGAGGGGACGCCGGAGGAGGTGCTACAGTCGCGGGAGAACGGGTTCATCGCGAGCTTCTCCTGCGGTTGCCGGCACTTCGCCGGCGATGGATCATGATCTCCACGCATCACCGGCCGGACGGACGGTCAGCGTCAGGGAATGCTTAAATAGTAGTATTGCCGGCTGAATGCGCTGAAATTACCACCCTCACAGAAGCCCGCAGACGGCCGATCTCACCTTCGGTAAGGATATCCATCCTCCCGGTATCACCGCCGCTCATACGGCTGCTATAGGTCTAAGATTCTCCCCTCGTTTCTAAATCTAACGCACATATTTCCTTACATATCGGTAGCCCTTCCGGCCGGTGAAAACAGCGACAAAACGCGGCTGATTCTGCCGCCGTTCACCCCTCCCGGACGCAGTAGAGATACTCCTGGGCATACCCGGCGTACTCGCCGAAATACTCCCGGGCAAACCGGCGTATCCTGTCGTACTCCGCCGGGGTGCAGTTCTTTCCGGTAAGTTCGGGCATGTATGCCTCCGCCATGATCCGCCGGATCCAGACGTCCACCGGGAACGCTTCAAAAAAGCCGAACGCAAAGAGCAGCACACAGTCGGCCGCCTTCGGGCCGACACCGCGCAGCCGCATCAGTTCATACCTGGCCTCCTCGAACGGCAGCGATGCGAGACGTTCCGCCCAGCCAGAGTGCTCCACCGCGAAGGCTGCCGCATCGCAGACATAGTCGGTCCGGTAGCCGAGTTTACAGTCCCACAGGTCGGCATGGCAGACGCCGGCGAGCACCGCAGGGCGCGGGAACGTGTATGCCGTTCCGAAAGGGCTCTCGATCGCCTCGCCGTAGCGCTCCGCCATAGAGGAAACCCTCCGCTTCACCGCCGGAATGTTCGTGTTCGTCGCACAGATGTAGGAGATAAGGCACTCCCAAGGCTGCTGCCGGACGAGCCGGAGGCCGTAGCAGCACCGGATTGCGTCGTGGATCACCGGATCGCGATCGATCGAGGCGAGAACTTCGGGGAGATTCTGGTCGAGCCGGAAGTAGTCGCGGACGAACGGCGCGTCTGCCCCGTAAAACGTCAGCAGGTCGCCGTCCTGCCGTATCCGGATCGCGTGATCGCCGACGACGCCCTGCCACCAGCCGTCGGCGGCCTCCCAGCGGAACGCCTGGCCGCAGCCGAGTGTCCGGTTAAGATCGAGCGGTTCGTCGGGCCTGAGGGTAATCGTCGTCATCGCGTGATCGGTATCGCAGTGCATCGCACGAGAAAAAAGTTCGGGGGTGGGATTATTCTGTCTCGTCTTTTCTGTAGATGCAGGACTGGACGTCCTGACCGAGTTTTCCGATTGCGTCCGACCTGCAGCGTGCGCAGTGGCGCATCTGCTTGATGTAGCGTGCGCAGGCGTCCTGCATCTCCTTCTTCTCTTTCGGTGTCGGCGGTACGATATCGGCGAACTTGTACTGCGGGATGAGCGGGATGACGTTGAAGGTGTAGGCTCCCATCTCGCTCACTTTCTTTGCGATATCCACGATATGTTCGTCATTGATGCCCGGGATGTAGACGGTGTTGATCTTGACGAACATCTTCTTTGCAACCGCCATCTCGATGCCTTTCAGCTGCTGGGAGAGAAGGATCTCCGCCGCTTCCCGGCCATGGTACGTCTTCCCCTCATAGGTGACGTGCGAGTAGATCTTCTCGCCTATGGCGGGATCGATCGCGTTTAAGGTCACCGTGATAGTCCCGACACCATAGCGGTCGAGCTCGTCGATCGACTCCGGGAGCAGAAGGCCATTCGTGCTGATGCACATGATGAGTTTTGGGAACTCCTCGTGCACCAGTCTGAGCGTCTCGAAGGTATCACTGTTCGCGAGCGGTTCTCCCGGGCCTGCGATACCGATAACCTTGACGTACGGATATTCCCTGACGACCCGCCGGACGAGGTCGAGTGATTCCCCGGGGGAGAGAACCTTGCTCGTCACGCCCGGACGGCTCTCGTTGACGCAGTCGAAGTCCCGGATGCAGTAGTTGCACTGGATGTTGCACTTCGGAGCGACCGGAAGGTGGCACCTGCCGAAGGTGTGGCATGCCTTTTCGGAGTAGCAGGGGTGCTCAGCGATCTTCCGCAGTTGTTCCGGGTCGTACGGAACTTCTCTGCCGTGGACCGTCGTTGTGGGGAATTCTTCGGCGGACATATCTGATCTAGTATGCACGCTGAAAAACTATATAATCTTGGGGGAAATGCACTTCCTGACTACTGGTTCGATCGGATTGGGGGCTGGTCAGAGAGCTCCGCCGTGAGCTTCTGCTGCTGTCCGGTCATCCGGGTGCTTTTCGTAACGGTGACGGCATCACGGTCGAGGATCAGGTGCAGGTCGGGTACGACGAGGTAGACCGGGAAGAGTCCGAAGAGGTCGTGGTAATCGGCCTTATAGACCTTCATCCGGAGGTACGCGACGCTGAGCGACTCAATCTCCGTCATAAGGGTGTCGAGGTGACCGGGATTTTCGATCTCCTGTGGTGTCTGCGGAAGCTCCGTGAGGCGGTGCAGGATCCGGTCACGGAAGATATGAATCTTATTATCCCCTATCTGGAGGAGCAGCTCCTTGCTGTACGCCCCCTGCAGGTAACGGGCGATGACCACCTGTGAGAGGAAGATCAGGATAATCGGTAAGAGGTTCCACCCGAGCGAGTAGTCTATTGAGTCGAGGAAGGTGTTCAGTGTCATCCCGGGAAGGAGCATCGCTGAGATGACCAGAATCCCTGATACTGCCGCAAGAGCACCGATGAACAGGACGACCCGAAGCCCCTGGCGCCAGCCTGTTCGGATCTTCTTGCGTGCGTCCTGACCCATGCCGACGAGGGAGTTGAAGAACCGGGGGTTATATGGTTTGATATGCCAGATCACGGCGTAAAAGATGATTATTGCGAGTGACTGGAGAGTTATCAGTACGGCGGCGACCCGGTCGAGGTTTCCTCCGATAAACCCGCTGTGGAGCGAGAAGAGTATGTCGAGCCCGTAGATGATCCCAAACCCTATCGCGAGGGGCTGGCTGTTGATGAAGAATGCATCCCAGAGCACCTTGCCGATCGTCTTTGTCATGTCCGTCCGGGACTCCTTCGCGACCCCGATATCCCGCAGGACGCCGGCGAACTCCGTGATCGTCTTCATGTCGGGGAGCGTCGCTTTCGTTCGGTTGGTCGGGATCATCAGGATGAACGGGTTTACCATGTAGAGGATGAAACTTGAGATGATCCAGTAGAGCATGTAGCGGGGGAGAAATATCAGGAAGATGATATTGATGAGCAGCGCCGCAAGGATGAACAGGCCGGTATAGTGAAGTTTCTCATTATATGCAAGCAGCGTGGTCTGTTTCTGCTCTTCAGAAGCGATATCTTCAGAAACGCTGCTGCGAACGGCCTCGAGCTCTTTGAAGTACATCTCTTCAGTCGCCATCTCCGGCAGCGGCATCACCTGTACGGATTATTGGTGGTCGGCGTCATAAATACATTCCCTGATAAAAACCGCTGCCTATGGGGGCAATAACGGCCCCCTGCTCTCCGGCTCCCGCTGCCGCCCGTCCGTGTCCCGCAGTACCCGGTTGAGAAGTCTTATGTGGCGGTAGGTATCTCCCGGCATCATGCCGTTTCGGTGGGAGGCACGGTTCCTGCTTCGTGCTCTGCCGGGGGTGTGCGGGGATCGGCATCGAGGCCTAGCCGCTCCTCCGCCGCCCGCAGGATCCGCCCGAGCATACCGGCATACGAGATCCCTGCAAGGCCGGCCATCCTGGCGAGGTGTCCGTCCCAGCACCATCCTGGGTTCGGGTTCACTTCGAGCAGTTTCGGCTTGCCGGCGGCGTCGAGCCTCCAGTCGAACCGGCAGTAATCCCTGCATTCGAGCCTTTCGAAGAGCGTGAGGCAGCAGCGTACGACCGTCTTTTCGGTATCCGGATCGAGCTCCGCGGGCTTTGACGTGATATTCCAGTACGGGGATTCCGGGAGCCATTTGGCTTCGTATCCGCAGATCCTTGGGAGTCCCGGGGGGAGCGCCGAGTAGTCCTCTTCGATGATGGGAAGCACGGTATACGTTCCGGAGGGGTTTCCGATTATCCCGACGCTGATATCCTTGCCGGTCAGAAACTCTTCGACGAGGAACGATGTGCCGTACCCGAGCGTCGAGCGCATCGTCGCGATCACCGTCGAGAGTTCTTCGACGGAGTGAGCGATGCTCTTTTGCGTGATCCCGAAGCTCGAATCGCCTGCATTTGGTTTCACGATGACCGGGAATGGAACGCCGATGTTGTAAACCCGGTCTCCCGGCGCGATGAAGGATGCATCGGGTACGGGAATGCCGGTCTCCCGTGCAACTCCCCGGACAAGGGACTTGTCATAGCAGAAGGCGAGCGACTGTGCTCCCGCACCGGTATATGGGATGCCGAGGATATCGAGCAGCGCCGGCACGTGCAGTTCTTTCCGCGGGTCGTTCCCGAGCCCCTCATCGCAGAGGTTGAAGGCGTAGTCGGCCGTACCCTTCGCTTTTGCAAGATCCCTGATCAGCGCATCGTGTTTCTGGACGAAGGTGAACCGGTAGTCTTTCAACCCTGCAAGGGCGGTTTTCATCCGGTCGATGGTATAAAAATCGTCCTCGTCAAAGACGCAGGAGGGCTTGATCCTGTCCGGCTGCGAAGTATCTCCGAGTATCACCGTGACGTTTCTTACCGATCTCGCCTGCTTTGCCTTCACCCGTGTCCAGTCCTTCCTGATGACGGCGGTCACGATGTGACGCCGCTCCATCATGCCGAGATCCTGGTTTCGCACCGACTCGGTTCGGATATCGTGGAAGGCGATATCGGAGAAACCGGCAAGGTCGAGGAGCTCCTGAAGGGCGTCCCTGGTGTAGAGCCGTTCTGCGTAGAACTGATCCGCGACGACGCCTTTCTCGACGTGCGTGATGACTTCACGCGAGACCAGCCGCTCTTCGTCGACCGAGAGCGAACGCTCACGGCAGACGAACATCTGCTCATCGATCCACTCCCAGGAGCGCGGCTGGAAGTTTTCTTTTACGTATTCTCCGTCGGTAACATCGAGGAGTATCCTGCCCCACGGTTTGAGCACGCGCCGGACTTCCCGAAGAACCCGGACATCTTCCTCTACTGAGTCGAAGTATCCGAAGCTGTTCCCGAGGATCAGGGCCGTCTCGAATGTATCGGGTTTATACGGGAGTTCCCGTGCGTCGCCCTCTTTGAACCTGACTTTCAACCCTTCACGCTTCGCTGTCGCTCGGGCTTTCTGGATCAGGTAGTGAGAGCGGTCAAGCCCCTCGGCAGCGTAGCCCCGACGCACCAGCTCCAGGGTATGCCGTCCCTGGCCGCAGCAGAGATCGAGGATGTCGCTCTCCGGTGAAAGGGCAAGGATCTCGGTGATGCGGTCGATCTCCCGCTCCGTGATCCGGCGATCTCCGACGACATCGCCGTCGGTCTTCAGGTACAGGTGATTGAAGATCCCCCGCCACCAGTCGGGTTTGACGTGTTCTTCGAGATCATGCACGGGACCTACCGAGCGGCTTTTCTGCCGCATGCGGCGTCTGCTATCGGGAGGTTCTTCTGTTGAAATTTCTTTGCGCATTCGTTGCCCCTCGGTTCACTCGGTAGTTTGGGGAGATATCGGCAGGATGGCCGGTGTAAGAAGAGATCGGTCTTGAGATTGGCATGCGTTGCAGATCAATGAGTCAGAGAGTATGGATATAAAGCATTCTATTGTCAGGGAGTGCTATACCGGACAGCGCCGCCGGATTTTGCTCCGTTACACTTCCCGAACGTTGCCACTCGCATACCTTCGCCGCAGCAGCAAGCGGTTCGTGGCTGCGACCCGGGTGCTGATGGAGCAGGGGCGAAGAAAGAGTCCCTGTCTATCGGCGGGATTTGGATCCTCTCTTCTGAATGCACTTCTCCATTACGGGATTGGGACGGTGAGTTCCTCCCCTGGTTCCCGGGAGGGGGAGATCTGCCGCTCAAGGCGGCTTTTATTCGGGAGCTGATCGGCGGCATACTGCACGAAGGTGTTTCATCCCACGGCGTTCTTCTCTCTCCCGGTGATACTGCTCGGATCTGCTCGATGGCTCGGACGGAGAATGGAGATCCCTGGTGTACAATCCGCTGAATCCGTCCGGGAGAAGTCCCACCCCCTATTGAGCATATCTATTTAAACTTGTGCGTACCTCTATGTATGCAGATTATCTGCATGGTTGAATCCATGAATGAGAGATATCAGAGTCGGGGTCCCCGTTCCTACGACGACCGTCCCCGCGAGTTTCATAAAACAGTCTGTTCCGACTGCGGCGCCGAGTGCGAAGTTCCCTTCAAGCCCACCGAGGGCCGTCCGGTTTACTGCCGGGATTGCCTCCCCAAGTACAGAAAACCGAGGTTCTAAGTCCTCTTTTGAGTAAAACCATACCAAGTGAGTGAGTTAAAATGGATAATCGATACCAGAGCCGGGGTCCCCGTTCCTACGACGACCGTCCCCGCGAGTTCCACAAAACAACCTGTTCCGACTGCGGCGTCGAGTGCGAAGTTCCCTTCAAGCCGACCGAGGGTCGCCCCGTCTACTGCCGGGACTGCCTCCCCAAG